>JABAZT010000036.1:8376-21738 GCA_018608565.1 Candidatus Altimarinota bacterium | reverse complement strand
GGGCCCCCGTCTATTCCTTTGTGTTTTAATCTTGCGATCGTACTACACAGGCGGCTCGCTTAACGCGTTAGCTTAGACACAGAAACCAGGTCGAGGGTTCCTACATCGAGCGAGCATCGTTTACGGCGTGGACTACACGGGTATCTAATCCGTTTCGCTCCCCACGCTTTCGTCCCTGAGTGTCAGGAATGGGCCAGAATATTGCCTTCGCTTTTGGTGTTCCTGTGCATATCTACGGATTTTACCCCTACTTGCACAATTCCATATTCCTCTCCCATCCTCTAGTGAGGTAGTTTCCATTACAGCCTCGAAGTTGAGCTCCGAGATTTAATAACAGACTTACCAAACCACCTGCGGACGCTTTACGCCCAATAATTCCGGGTAACGCTTGCCCCTTACGTATTACCGCGGCTGCTGGCACGTAATTAGCCGGGGCTTATTCCTGGGGTACCGTCAGATTTTCTTCCCCCAGAAAAGAAGTTTACGACCCTAGGGCCTTCATCCTTCACGCGGTGTCGCTCCGTCAGACTTTCGTCCATTGCGGAAGATTCCTTACTGCTGCCTCCCGTAGGAGTATGGGCCGTGTCTCAGTCCCATCGCGGCTGGTCATGCTCTCACACCAGCTACTCGTCATAGCCTTGGTGGGCCTTTACCCCACCAACTAGCTGATAAGCCGCAAGCGTCTCCCGTACCGCAAAAGCTTTACTCTTACGAGACTATCCGGTATTAGCATGATTTTCACCATGTTATCCCTGAGTACGGGGCAACTACTTACGTGTTACTCGCTCGTCCGCCACTTTCCACTGAATAAATCCAGCTTCTCGTTCGACTTGCATGTATTAGGCGCACCGCCAGCGTTCACCCTGAGCCAGGATCAAACTCTTCTTAAATAAAGAGCCAGACGACTATCGGTAGTGTTGATAGTCTAGGCTAGTGAACTCTGAAAATTGCCTATAATTTGGTTGGATAAATCCAACCGGCTAATAGTTATCAGAATTATTGATTGTTGTTTTGTACACAAATTGATTGTCCAAGGACAATCAGAATTGACGTTGATTTTTTTGTACTTAAGAGATTCAAAATCTAGAAAATAAATTCTCCTTCATTCGTTTCCCTGTTTGTTGCGTCTGAGATGTAAAAGAACTTTGCGCTGTTTTTCGTTCCCAAGCGCCGAGACACCCTAAGCATTCAAAAATCCCTGTCAACATTTTTTATGGTGTTTTTCTAGAAAACAAAGACTTACAAAATTTTAACACCTATAATAGGGCTCTAAAATACAAAGCTATTTGCCAAGCAGAACTAAAATAAGTAGAAGCAAAACCTAGTCAGACTTGCAAAAAACTATTTTTTTTCGACAATAAAGCTCACCAACCATGAATTATAGACCTAGACGACGACGTCGATCTCACGGAAGAAGGAAGCAATCCAAGAACTGGATACCCCTTATAATGCTTCTACTTCTTGCAGGACTCATACTGTGGACGCTCATTACGTTAGTAGGAATGCTCTTTTCTGGAGAAAGATCTGAATTAGAGTCAGCAGAACTAACAATACAAAAAGGAAAAGTAGAGGTACTATTACCAGAAGCCGAAAACTGGACTCCAACTCTTACAGAACAAAAATTCTTTGAAGCTGAAAAAATACGAACTGGAAAAAACACCAAAGCTTCTTTAGAAATAATGGGAGCCAATACCGTTTATTTAGACGAAAATACACAACTCAATCTATTGAAATTAGAACAAAAAGGATCAGGAAGAAAAACCATACACCTTGAATTAATAGAAGGACAAATTTGGACAAAAGTCTCAAGCGATGATTTTAATAATGACGATAAATCTGCGTTTTCTGTTGATAGTAAGTATCTAACTATAAACGTAAAAGGAACTGCTTTCAATCTCCAAAGTAGTCAAATTCAAGACTCAATCCGACTCCTAAAAGGAAGTGTCGACGTAGTTATCAAGGCAGGAGAAGAAAACTCAAAATCAATATCTCTTGGCGTAGGACAAAAACTAATTGGATCAGGAGACAGCTTTGAAAAAGTACAAAACAATCAAGATATCCTCGAACGACTGGAAGATGAATTTATGGAATCAGAATGGAATCTAGGAAATTTTGAAAAATTCTATCCACAAGATGCCGCTCAAATCCGACGAAAAATAGAAGTAGAAGCAGAAAGACAAGCTGCCATAAAACGAAGAGAGGAAAAAACTGAGGCTGAAGCCGAAGAACTAGAAACCAACAGTAGTATCCCAGCTCCAACCATAACAAAACCAGGAAACGGAGAAGTAATATCCGCAAGTACTGACAGCCTCCTGGTAGAAGGAACGGCTCCTGATCAAGCCTATCAAATCGTAGTAAACGGATATACACTTACAAAATTTGAAGCTGGAGCTAAAAAATGGCAATACTTCGCCTCTAAAAAATATGGAACCATCGTCCCAGGAGAAAACACATATACGGTCTATGCCGTAAATCGAGCTGGAGAAAAATCTCAAAGCGCATCAATAAAGATAACTTACGAAGGAACTGCCGTGGCTCCTGAAGCAACACCTGAACCAACTCCTACCGAAACCGCACCTACCAGTATTGGATCACCAGACTTCACAGCTCCTGTGGTTACACGACCAGCTATCTTCCAGATAAGCCCGAACGAAACCTACCAAACTTCAGCCTCCGTCGTGACATTCTCCGGAACCGTAGATCCAAAAACAAATGGAATAGAAGTAAATGGATTCCGACTCAAGAAATTTCAGCCAGGAGACACCAAGTTCGCCTATATTGCGAATGCCAACTACGGCAACATGAAGGAAGGAGAAAATGTCTATACCATAAAAGCCCTCGGTCCAGATGGAAAAACATCACAAACCGCGATTAAAATTGTATATACACCATTGGACTTGAATAAATAAAAATATTCATGAAAAAATTATTATATTTTTTTGGTTTTATACTACTTGGGTACATTAAAGCACTTATTTCTTTTGATTGTATGGGAACTGCCAGCCAAAAATGTATGATTTATGTAAGTGCGGCATCCATACTATTTATGCTTGATTTAGTGCTGGCTATCCTTTCATTATTTTTAAAACACAGAATAGCCAGCCTATTATTTAAGATCTCAATAACATTAACAATCATCTGCTTTATTCTTATATAGTTTTCACCTTCAAAACTAACGAAAAAAAGTTCATACTCATTCCTCTAGATTTAAATAAACAATAGACATTACAAGTGAAAGTCAGTCATCCTTGATTCTTTGAATGCCAACAATCGCAACATGAAGGAAGGAGAAAATGTCTATACCATAAAAGGCGCCCTCGGTCCAGATGGAAAAACATCACAGACCGCCATTAAAATTGTATATACACCATTGGATTTGAGTGAATAGAAACCACTAAACAGCTGCTTTCGATCGAACTCGTTTCATTATATTACTCCAAATTATTCTGGCATCATGTTCTTCTTTAAGTTCTCTCGGATTCTCACTAAAAATAAAGGCACCAATAACCACATCTTTCATTCGCAAACCCTCTTTTGGCTTATATCCATAGTTATTTCTAAAGTCCGTAACTCCATGCTGTACCTGAAGTGCAATCTCTTGTCCTGTTAATGGCTCTAATTTCCCCATATCATAAAATAGAACGACTGAACTCCCAGGACTTCTGATTAGATCCAAAGGCTCTTTTGGACCATTTTTGCATATACAAGCTGCCTCTAAATTTGAGAGATTATTTGAATCCTGCCAAACATCTAATTGCCTTCCTCCGTTATTTTGAAGCGATAATACATCCAAAACTGAATCAAGTCTGTGAAGATATCTCAGGCCAGTATTCATTTCTCGGACATCTTCATGATCTAATTCAAGTTCATCCCAAAACTCATCAAACTTATCAAGAAATTGAAAAGCCTCTTCTTTGGAAGAAACTCTTCGAGTCGGAAGAATGTTATCCGCCCCCAAACGTTTCGCTTTCCGCTCTTTAATTCCTTGAGGTAAATTCTTGTAGAAGAGGGGCCAAAGACTGGCAATGTCTTCAAATATATACGCATCTTTTTGATTATCTAAAAACACTACAGGAAATTCTCCTTGCAAAACTTCTCTTGCTTCTCGTCTTTTATCTCCCTCTCTAACAAATTTCATCATCCAATTCTACCACAAATAATGACAAAATTCCAATGAACAATACACTCCTCCCTGAATGCAAAACCTAGAACTCTTCCAATACACAGAAAAACTTAAATCCGAGTGGGATAACTTTGTCACCAACCATCCACAAGGATCCATCCATCAAATTTCTGACTGGAAAGATTTTCAAACCCAAATCCCAGGAAGAGAAACCGTCTACGGATACGGAGTCCGAAGAAATGGGAAAATCCTCGCCACAACCTTTTGTGTCCAAATGCACACGGGAATGGGAGGGAAATTTTGGTTCTACTCCGCACGTGGACCTGTCTGGAACCCAAAAAAACCAGATGCACAAGATGCGGCAGAATTCCTGATAAAAGAAGTTTCACAAAAACTCAAAGAAGCCGGAGGCATCTTCTGGCGAATCGACCCCTATATTAACTCAAGTTCCCCTCACCCTTTGGGAGAGGGGTTAGGAGAGAGGGTTGCATCCCAACAATACCAACCAACCGACACTCTAGAGATAGACCTCACTCAAACCGAAGACGAGATCCTCTCTCAAATGAAGCGAAAGGGACGATACAATATCAAAATTGCAAAACGCGACGGAGTCGAAATAGAAACTATCCCAAAAGGAAAATTTACAGATCAGGATCTAGAAGATTATTGGAGCCTCTGTACAGAAACCACCGGACGAGATGGATTCTCTGGGCATGAGAAATCTTACTACAAGAATTTTCTCAGTTCTCTTCCAGAAAATGCGGTATTATTCTTTGCTACGGTTCCAAATCCTTCCCTTGTCAAAGGGGAGATAGAGGGGATTGCTTCTCGACCATCTACAAGAATAGCCACCGCGATATTCACCCTCTGTGGAACCAAATCAATCTACTACTTCGGAGCCTCCACCTCTGCGCCCGAATACCGAAAACTTATGGCTCCTTATCTCCTTCAATGGGAGATGATGCAATATGGAAAAGCAAATGGCGCCACAACCTATGATTTTCTCGGAATAGCGCCAGAAAATGAACCAAAACACGCCTACGCAGGAATCACAGAATTCAAACTCAAATTTGGAGGATATCGAAAAACCTATTCTCCCGGAGTTGAAATCCCTCTCAATAAACTATGGTATACTGCCTACAAAACTATAAAAAAACTAAAAAGATAAAATGCATACTTACAAAAAACACATCTTTCTTCTTCTAATCACAATCCTTATGACTGCCTGTGCAGCTTCTCCAGAAAACCCAAAACAGATTCGTATCGGAGACCAATCATTCAACGTAGAAGTAAAAAAAACGGAACAAGAGAGAGCTACCGGGATGATGTTCCGAAATACAATCAATGATGATGAAGGCATGTGGTTTGTATTTCCAACCGAAGACAAGCATGGCTTTTGGATGAAAAACACACTTGTGCCACTCGACATTATTTGGGTATCCGAAGACCTAGAAGTAGTAGCCATAAAAAGAAACGCACGTCCCTGTATCACCCCTGAAAACAATCCGAATCTGTGTACCATGCACATTCCACGAATACCAGCCAAATACGTCCTAGAAGTAAAAGCAAACAGCTTCCTTGGGAAAACAGGAGACATCGTAGAAGCTAAATAAAAGTAATCACTCATTAACTTATGGAATATTTCATCCTTATACTCGGAATACTCATGATTATAGGGTTTGGAGTCCTTATATGGATTCTTATGCAGCTAAAACAAAATCCAAACCAAGATTTACTTCAAAAATTTTCCGAAGATCAAAACCTAAGACACCAAGAATCAGAATCACTTAGAAATGAACTACGAGAGACTTCAAAATCACTCAGAGAAGAATTTTTTAGAGTCAATAAAACCGTCGACTCAAAGCTCTCTGAATCATCTAAACAACTTAACCAACGACTCGATAAATCTTCTGATGTCATCGGAAATCTACAAAAAGAACTCGGGAAAATGGGAGAAATCGGGTCAAAAATAGAAAACCTAGACAAAATTCTTCGAGCCCCAAAAGGTCGAGGATCTATGGGCGAAGAAAATCTTGAAGAAATTTTAAGATCCGTCTTTCCACCAAATCTTTGGGAACGACAATATAATCTCGGAGCCGGAATGATCGTTGATGCGGTTGTCAAAACCTCCAACGGAATCCTTCCCATAGATGCAAAGTTTCCACTACCTGCCTTCGAACGACTCGTAAACGCAGAAAACGAAGAAGCACTCACAACCGCTCAAAAAGAATTTCAAAAAGACGTCAAAAAGCGAATCGATGAAGTCTCAAAATATGTAAGACCCGAATCTGATACGCTCAATTTCGCCATACTATTCCTCCCAAATGAAAACATATACTACGAAGCCGCCATACGATCTGGAGACCTAAAGATCTATGCTGACACAAAAAATGTACTCCTCACTGGACCAAATACGATGCTCTACGTCCTTCAGATGCTCTTCCAAGCATACCAGAGCCAAGAGTTCGCATCACAAGCCAAAGAGGCATTAGCACAGCTCGCTGGAATCAAAAATCAAGCAGGAAAACTAGATGAAGGCATAGAAATACTAGAAAAACACATCAGAAATGCTGGAACCAAGATTGGGGAAGTTCGTAATGAAAACACAAAACTTCAGCATCAGATAGATAAAACCGTCAATCTCAACGTTGGTGATGAAAAAGAAGCACTTCTATAAAAATATCACAACAAAACAAAAACGTATTTCATTTATTCTGTTTTCTTTCTTTATTTGGTTATTCAATTAAATCACTCCCCTATATGAAAGAAGACAAAATCAAATAGTTCTCCAAGATTTTTTTGAACATAGTTAAACTCAATCGTTTTTTCTCGACTCCCGCTCCTCCCAACAGAAGTAATACGAGTCGCATACGGAGACATAACATCTGTACCATTAGCTGATACCTTCACCTTGAGCGTTGCGGTAGCACTATTGTTCGTCAATGAGAAAAAACACGAAGTATTAACCAAACCAGTTCGTGATAAAAAAGATCCAACACTCGTATCAGAAATTGTCTCTGCAACATATCGATCACCCCCCTGTGCGGTAATAAGATTAAACGTATCCCATTTCCCTATCTGAGAAGCCATTGATTTTTCTGTTTCCCATTGACCAATTGGCAACGAATCCTGCAAAGATACCGTTCTAGACTTGTCATCATCAAACACCTCAGAACAAATATATTTCCAATGCATCGACTCCGTAATACTAGAATCTCTATCTATTACCTGAACCTTAAAATCATCCGTAGACTTAAAACAATCATCATTCGTTTCATCTATGTACAGCTCCTTACTACAAGCATCTGTTTCTTTTCGAAGTCGAAATTTACGACTTTTAAACGGAGGAATATCAAACACAAACTCAGACTCTCTATTGTTAATATCAATAACTGAGACTTGCCCTAAATCCTCATTGAGGGGAATTTCATACGCCTCAACATGCTCTACTGGATTGAGTTTTAGCTGCAAAAGAGATCGCTCCATTCCAGATTCAGCCGCAAAATAGGCTCGTTCTGAAAAAATAAAATCCTGCGCCACTTTTGCATCTGATACCACCAAATTCAACGCCGTAAGGCCAAGACTCAGCATCACCACCCCTACCACCATCGTGATAAGTATCGCTGACCCAGATTCTTTTTTTTGAATTAACTTCATAACATTTACACATTTATACAAAATATTTCTTTCTCAGACTTTCATCCCTCTACCTCTCTATCCTTCTACCTCCCTCATACTACGGACTATATTTTCGACTCGATATCGTGGTTTGTATCGGAATTTCCAGATCAGGAAATAATCGATCCTGCAATACCAAATAGATTTCTATCCGTGGCTGTAGTTGAAATTCGTGCCGCGCATAATTCCTAAACGGATCTTTTTCTGGAATAACTCGAAACTTAACATCCCGAAAACGACTATCTTCATCTGTTTTGAGTTGAACCTGCTCAGAAAACAAAGGCACGCCACTCACCAAGATATTCCCAGGGGTATCCTCACTCCCAATAATCTCTAGCTTGAGCGGATGATCCGGAGAACCAAACAAATCATGCCCTAAAAACAAAGTTTCATTCCCAAAATCAGAAGAAAGTTCAATTCCATTTTTTTCATGCGCCGCATAATCAATCCCATGAGCTCGAACCAGATCCGCAATCTTAACCATCCCAAAATGAAGTTCCTGCTGAAGATTACGAAAACGAACCGCCTGCTCTCTCGTTTTCACCATCGTCCACAAACTCCCCAACACCAAACTCATCACAATCCCAAAGATAACAATCGACGCCAAAAGCTCTATCAACGTAAATCCTAAGACTTTTTTATCAGACTTTCTTCTTAATTTAAAATTCTTATTTTTTTTCATCATCGTTTATGCCAGTTAGTAAGTCCCATAGACATCTCCAGATTCTCACGTTCTCCACGCTCATACCACCACACCTCACAATGTGCCAACACTTGATCTTGTTTATCCTGCGTTTCATCTTCATGAGTAAAATGAATCTTTCGGTAGAAATATGGTTCTATTTCATCCCAAAATATTTGAAATTGTCCTTCATCCGTCTCATTTTCCACTTCATACAAATACACATAATCTCCCTTAAAAGAAGTTCCATAACAAGCATCATCCGTTGTAAGAGGAAGTTTTTCACTAATATCAGATCCATCAATACGAAATTTTTTATCAGCCACCAGACCACAGTCCCACTGTAAATTTTGTTTCCACCGACTATCCCGAAAATTACGAGTCAACTCCATACATTCTTGCAGCATATAACTAGCCGTAACTACATTCTTGTTATGATCAGTCGCAATCACCATCTGCAATATCAACGTCACCGAACCAAATAACATAATAGACAATAGTCCTACCGAAATAAGAGTCTCAAATAATGTAAATCCAGATACTCTACGATTCATCTGAGGATTTGGATAAAGAAGTAAAACGCTCTATTAGTCCTGTCTGCCAGAGCTTGATTTGCTGAAAATCTTCTCCATTTGTAAACGTAAACTCAACCCAATTGACCGCCAAACTAGCCTCATTCGACGGATAGGCGAAGGCTTTTGATTTTTCACTGTATAACAAAAAATCAGCATAAGGCGGATAGTATTCTATCCCAACCCAAGAAACTGATTCTGGAGGCAGTAGATTTGCTTCGTTTGAAATAGAAAGTTCTATTTTTTCTAATTCCGCTCCCTCGAATTGAATCGATTCAAGAGTTTGTGACTGACAAATTTCCTGCATTTTATCCGCAGAAAGAAAATCTGGACGAAGTTCCGTCCGTTCACAAAAAATAATATCTACATCTTCTTCTTCCGTAGAGATAAAAATAACTGGATAAAAAGGACCTGAACGAGCCCGAGAAAACCCTTCACGAATAGTATTTTCCACGGTATCAACCGCAGCACTTAAACGTATTCGTTGAATGTAGTGATTTACCCCTGGAAGAGAAATTCCAACAAGCAAACCAATAATCGTAGTCACTACCAGTAACTCAATAAGCGTAAATCCAAAGGCTTTTTGTTTTTGTTTAACCATCGTTTCAAGCACAATTATCACACTATACACTCAAATATGCTAATGTTTTTAGTTGTAATAACGTAGACATTATCGATACAATAGAAACCAATGAAACAAATATCTCAATACTGGTCATCGTTCGATACTCCTTGGCTCTCATATGAACTCTTTGGAAACACAATCAAAACCTATCTTCTCGCCATAATAATATATGTGCTAATACGAATCGGACTGAAACTTTTTCGAACTATATTAATCCGCAAAGTAAAAAAAATAACCGAAAGAACCAACAATAAATTTGATGACACGCTCATCAAACCACTAACAGAAATTTCCGGAGCCTTTTATAGTTTCATCGCTTTCTATGCGGCTACAAAAGTCCTAAACACCAACGATCTCATCAACACAATATTTAACACACTACTCCTCGTCATCGTTATCTACGAAGCGATTAAAATTGTATTGCTCATTGCCGAATTCCTCCTTCAACGAACCAAACGACGCCAATCCAGTACTACTATACAGGGGCTCAAGCTCATCCTAAAAATCATTCTCTGGAGCACTGGATTGCTCCTCATTCTCTCTAATCTTGGATTTGATATTACGGCCCTCGTAGCCTCTATGGGGATTGGAGGAATCGCCGTTGCACTCGCCGCACAGAACATTCTTTCGGATCTATTCTCTAGTTTTATGATCTACTTCGACAAACCATTTGAGGTAGGAGACTACATCGTCATAGGATCCAACGACGGAACCGTCGAAAAAATAGGACTCAAGACTACTAGACTGATAACACCACGGGGAGAGGAACTCGTCGTATCAAATCAAGAACTTACCTCCACAAGAATCCAAAATTTCAAAAAACTGAGAAAAAGGCGAGTCGACTTTACTATCGGAGTAGAGTACGGAACTCCAAATACAAAGATGAAAAAAATAATCCCACTTATTCAAAAAATTGTAGAAAACACAGAAGGGACCGAATGGTTTCGAGGACATTTTATGGAATTTGCCGATTGCTCTCTCAATTTCAAGATTTCCTATTTTGTACTCTCAGACCAATTCCCAGCATACCTAGAAGCGCATAACGCTATAAATTTTGATATCAAAGCCGCCTTCGAAAAAGAGAAAATCAACATGGCATTCCCAACACAGACATTACATTTGGTAAAAAATTAATTCTATTTTTACAAAGAAACAAAACATACAAAAAAACCTACATAAAGTAGATTTTATCATGGTGGGCACGCCAAGACTTGAACTTGGGACCTCCTCCTTATCAGAGAGGCGCTCTAACCAGCTGAGCTACGCGCCCGTAAAGCAGCCCGAAGATCGTATAAAATTTTGATTTCGTGTCAAAATATTTAAATCTTCTCTATAGGACTACTACTCGCCACAATCTTCTTCACTCCCTCTCCTGCAAACGCCACCGACAATACATCTCCACTGATCTGGATGATCGTTCCCTCCCCAAATGAAGCATGTTTTACTCTCTGCCCTACCCCAAAACCAGAATCATTTTCTTTGTGTGCATCCCCAAACAGAGCTTCTTCTCTAGACTGAGGCGCATTATTCATCGCCGCAATTTCTGCTGACATACTTGTTTTATCTCTTATCGTATCTCCTTTCTTAGCCTTTCCTTTTTCCATGAGCGGATGACTAAACGTTACTTTTCCTTTATATCCTTCACGTCCAGCAGAACGATACTGATACCCACTTCGTCCTTCTCCTCCACCTTGATACTCTACAACCTCAACCGTATCAGTTCCCAACTCCGATAAGAACTTAGACGGACTCCCATACTCTGTCCGCCCAAAAAGCATACGTTGCTTTGCATGCGTAATTCCACAAAGTTTTTCAGCTCTTGTTATAGCTACATATCCAAGTCGACGTTCCTCTTCAAGTTGAGCCGCATCAAACTGACTACTCGATGATGGGAACATTCCATCCTCCCATCCGGGAAGAAATACAACTGGAAACTCTAGTCCTTTTGAGGCATGAACCGTCATAAGCGTTACCGTATCCGTATCTTTATTATGATTATCTATATCAGCTACCAGCGCCACTCCCTCCAAAAATGAAGCCAAACTATCATCCGTCGCATCATATCGAGTCGCCACAGAAAGAAGTTCTCGAACATTTTGCTGACGAGCTTCTCCTTCTCCCGATCCATCATCCAAATATTCCAAAATCTTGAAATCATCTATCACATACCCCAATAAGATAGTCACTGGACCATTCAAATATTTTCCTTTCATCATTTCGATCTGTTTCCAAAAATCCTTTAACACCATTTTTTTACTTGCAGGCAGCTCAGAGATATCCTCTACCGCCTCCAGAACTTCATACAGACTCATTTGATATTCATTCGCATACTTCTTAATCACTTCTATTGTCGCGGCTCCTAGTTTCCGAGTCGGAACATTTATGATTCGTAAAAAGGCCACATCATCCCTGCTATTAAAAATCAATCGTAGATACGCCAAAACATCCTTTATTTCCTTTCGATCAAAAAATCGAGTCCCCCCAATAATCTGGTACGGAATCTGATGCCGCATCAATGCCTCCTCTATGGCTCGAGATTGAGCATTCATTCGATAGAGAATTGCCATATCCTTATACCCTTTAGGTACAAAATCCGTTTCATGCTCGCCATTCATCATCCCCTTTATCTGTTCTGCTATGTAGTTTCCCTCCATCTTTTCATCCCAGACCTCCTGAACTTTGATCCGTTCTCCTTTTTCAGCCTCAGTCCAGAGATCTTTTTTTCTTCCCGTTTCATTATGGCTGATCAATTTATTAGCAGTATCAAGGATATTTCCACTCGAGCGATAGTTTTGTTCGAGTTTTACAACCGTTGCATCTGGAAAATCCTTCTCAAAATCTAATATATTCCGAAAATCCGCCCCTCGAAAACTATAAATAGACTGATGATCATCTCCTACCACCCCAATATTTTGATGTTTATCCACCAACAATCGTATCATTCGATATTGTACAAAATTCGTATCTTGATACTCATCGACCATGACATGCTGCCATTTGTTTCTATATTTTTCTAGAACGTCAGGACACTTCTCCCAGACCTCTACCACCTTCATCAACAGATCATCAAAATCCAACGCATTATGTTCTCTCAATCGTTTCTGGTATTCGGGATACACTTGTTCTACCGCCTCCGTCAATTTTGAAGTTCCCCAATCAGCAAGAGCACCAGAAACATTATGTGCAAAAACCAACTGATTTTTAAGACTGGAAATAATCCCTTGAAGCCCTCGAACTTTGATCTCTTTTTCATCAATTTGCAGATCCTTCATGATCATCTTCAACAACTTCTGACTATCATCCGTATCAAAAATCACATAATTACTCGTATATCCCTGTTCTAATTTTTCAATTTCCTGACGAAGAATCCGCACACAGATACTATGAAATGTCCCAACCGTCGGCATACGAAAAGAATCCATTGCCCCCATGAGCAATTGTTCAATACGAGATTTCATTTCCTTCGCCGCTTTGTTCGTAAAAGTCACTGCTAAGATCTGATCCCCCGGAATTCCATTCGCCATCAGATACGCAGTTCTATTGGTCAAGACACGAGTCTTACCACTTCCTGCCCCCGCGAGTATCAATAAAGGCCCAGATAAAACCGAGACGGCCGCTCTTTGTTTTTCATTAAGTCCTTCCAAAAGCTGTTCTAATGTTTGCATCGTCACGCATACTAATC
>JABAZT010000036.1:0-8366 GCA_018608565.1 Candidatus Altimarinota bacterium | reverse complement strand
ACAAAAAATTCATGAAATCTTCTGAAACCCCTATCAAAAATACTAAGTATCAATAAGAATATGTTCTTTCGAAAATCATCTTCGGAAACAAAAACAAATATACCACCATATCTGGAAGAACGATTTGAAAAAGCTGAAAAAGCTATCAAAATCCGTGACGAAAAAATGAAACAAATCCAAAAAGTCCTCTGTCGCCTTCCATTTTCTAAAGATTTAGAAGTAATAATTTACGAACCTCCAGAAAATTAATCCTTAACGCGACCTTTTGAAGCGATTTAGTTCAGAAATATTTTGAACGGAGCATGAAATTTTGAATTCGTAATTCATCATAACACCACATACGTCCATCCAGGCTGCCAAGACTTGGTTTTTCTCCAGTCATCAGCAAATGCCTGTCCCCAGTTCTTCCCTTCAAGAATTACATCCAACGCCAATTGCGGCGCCTTATGTGCCACAATAGCTACCATTTTCCCATCATAATTTTCTCTCAAAAAATCTACAAAACCCTCAATACGAGACTTCACCTCTTCATAAGACTCTCCATTAGGAAAACTTGTTTCTATATTTTTTTCTTGAAGCGGTTCCACTATTACAGAAGATTTTCTATTATATTCTCCATAGTCACACTCACGAATTCTCACGTCCTTGATAATCTCAATCTCTCTTCCCCCAAACACAAGCTCGGCAGAATCAACCGCCCGGATCAAATCTGAACAAAACACTACATCAAAATGCTGATCTTTGAGAGCTTCCCTTAGTTCATTTGATTGTTGAACTCCCAATTCAGATAACCCTACATCAGAGGCACCAGATGAAATCTCTTTTTCATTGTCTATCGTAGTGCCGTGAACGAAATATTTAATAGTAACAGACATACTAAAAGTATAAGGAAAAACTGACGAAAGTCATATTCCAATAGAACTTAAAAAAATAGTTAAAACTAGATAAATAAAACAGGAACACTTGCAATTTCGATATAAATCTATATACTGTATTAGATTTTTAGGCATTGACTTCGCTCATAGAGCCATCGACGCTAAATACACTGACCAACCGCTCCATAACCTTAGATCCTAACTATAGAGGACATAGAAGGAGAAGCAGCGCACCGTCACAATTTCATTAAAAAACACGTAAACATACGTGTATATCAGCTCTTATCAGCTATCCGTGTATTATAAAAAATCAAAAGCTAGTAAATCGGATTAAATCCCTTACTAACAAATACTTAATACGTAATATTTACACACAATGACAGACGAAAAAAAAGACAAACTCGGATCTTGGTTAAACAAATTTGGAAGCTCAAGTGCTCCAGAATCAAAATCAACATTTCAAAAAACGAATCCAACAAAACCAGCTGAAACCAGCGCTGCTCCAAAACAGGAATCGCCAAAACCAGCACCACGAAAACCATTTGTAAAATCTAGTACTCCTAGACCAGCAACAGGCGTTCGTCCAGCCCCTCGAAATACAGGCGCTCGACCTCCAGTACGAAGAAGTGGACCATTTACACAACATAATCCAAATCAGGATCGAAAAACCGTCTCATCACGAGATCTAACACATCCAACCAATCGACTCAGCCCTGGTAAAAAAGGAGATGTTCGCGTCGTTCCTCTTGGAGGAATGGAACAAGTTGGAGAAAATATGATGTTCATCGAATGGGATGACGACATCATCGTAATTGATACAGGGGTTGTATTTGGAGGAGCCAATGGATACGGAGTTGATTCTCATATCGGAGACATCTCGTATCTAGAAAAAAACAAGCACAAAATCCGTGGAGTCATCTATACACACGGACATCTAGATCATATCGGAGGAACTCCATATATTTTACCAAAACTAGGATTTCCAAAAGTGTACGCCACTCGACTCACTCGAGACATGCTCCTCGCACAATGCGAAGAACACAAAGGGGTAAAAGAAAAAGTAACAACACAAGTCACTGACATTACTCCAAAATCCAAGCTAAAACTCGGAAAGTTTGAAATTGAATTTTTTCATATCAATCATTCCATCCCTGATGGAGTCGGTATCGCGATCAATACTCCATACGGATACATCATCAATACTTCGGATTTCAAAATTGATCATAACCCTGCAGACGAACAACCCGCAGACCTAGAACGGATCGCACACCTCGGACACAGAGGAGTCGCACTTGGGATGGTAGATTCTACCAATGCACTACGAGGAGGACATGCTACCTCTGAGACAATCATCAAAGATAATCTCAACAAAATTGTAGATGAAGCAAAAGGACGAGTCATTATCGCCACGTTCTCATCCAATGTCGGACGAGTCTCAAAACTCATAGAGTCAGCAGAAGCAGCAGGAAGAACGGTATTCATTACTGGACGATCAATGGAGCGAAATATTACTATTGCTCGAAACCTAAACTTCCTCAAATGTAAGGAAAAAACAATCCAACGAATGTCGAAAAAAGTAGGACAACTAGATCCTAAAAAAGTGCTCATCCTCTCTACCGGATCACAAGGAGAAGAGCTTGCAGCTCTCACTCGAATGGCAGCCGGAACACATAAGGATATTGTCCTCAAAAAAGAAGACACAATCGTCTTTTCTTCTTCTCCGATTCCTGGAAATGAAAAAGCCGTTGGATCAGTTCTTGATAACCTAGCCGAACGAGGAATTGATCATATTGACAATAAGCAAATGGAGGTTCATGTTTCAGGACATGGACATCGAGAAGAACTCAAACTCATGACGGCTCTTCTCAATCCTAAATATTGTGCTCCAATCCACGGAGAAACCCACATGAGATACGGACACAAAGCCATGCTTGTAAAAGAGCTAGGATATGATGAAAACAACTGTTTCATAATGAAAAATGGACGAGGAGTAGTACTCAATGAACGAGGATGTCGACTCATGACCGAAAAAGAAGCAGTTCCATCGGAACAACATCACATCCAAGAGCGACGACCACTGGCAGGAGCCGTGGTAGAACAAAGAAAAAACCTAACTATGTCTGGAGCCATCATCGTACAGCTTCAACACTCAAAAGGATCACTTAAAAAAATAACATTCCGAAATCTTGGATTTTTGATCTCAGATAAAAATGATGAATTCTACAAACAATTAGAATCAAATCTAAAACAATCATGGACAAAAGCCTATGATCCAGCAAGATCTGACGCTGCGGTAGAAAAACAAATCAAAGGAGGAATCGAACAATTCATCATGAAATTTATCCGACTACGAAAAGATCCACTCGTAGAAGTAATTGTAACAAGCTAAATTAGAAAAAACGAAAACTTAAAAAGATCTCAGGCTAGTTCTGAGATCTTTTTTTATTTTGTCTATAACCTTAAGTTTGTCTAAAATCGCATCAAACTAATTATTAATTTTTTCTCTCCCATGCTCAAAGACTTCCAAAATTTCCTCATGAAAGGAAACGTAATTGATCTAGCCGTGGCAGTCATTATCGGTGCTGCCTTCAAACCAATCATTACCGCTCTCGTAGACAAAATCATCATGCCACCAATCGGAATGGCAATGGGAGGCGTAAGCTTCGGAGATCTTAAATACGTAATACAAAAAGCCGTTCCTGCAAAAGAAGATGTAGCAGAAGTGGCAGAAGTAGCAATCGGATACGGAGCTTTTATTCAATCTGTAATTGATTTTGTGATCATTGGTCTCTGTGTTTTCGTGATGATAAAAGTCTTCGAAAACATGCAGAAAAAAGAGGAAGAAGCTCCAAAAGAAGATCCAAAACCATCTGAAGATATTGTCCTTCTTACGGAGATTCGAGACTTAATGAAAAAGAAGTAAACCATGTCCTCTTCAAAAAAAATATTCTTATACCTAATCCCATTTGGAGTGCTGGCCATAAACACCACACTCCTCTGGGCAGGTATTAATACCTCCGGTACCGATACCGTAATTGTTTGGTGTATATTTGTAATTATAGCTATTCTCACCCTCACCGTTTCAAAAAAAATATACCAGTTCATAGAAAAAGACAAAAACTGTGACCAAAAAAGAAACCAAACCCTATATAAAACAAACAAAATAATAAACATTACATTGATACTAATTGTACCAGTTGTAGTGATTCTAGCAGCTCTCTATACCGTATTTGTACTTGGAGCATAAATCATAAAACCTTCTCAATCTCTAGGTATATGGAACTCATACCTGGATTTTCGAGTGCGAATCTACCAATAAAAAGATTTTTATACATCGATTTTCGCACCGCGCCAAACCAATTCAAAAATTTGTTTTTGAGTATTATAAAGAACTGGAGATTCTATCAGAATAGCGAAAGGCTCAGGATCAAATGCTGCCAGTAAGATACGGTTATCAAAAATTTTAGTCTCATACGAATCACTAAAATATGACTCATCCAATAAACGAGTTTCTCTTATAAACTCTTTGTCAAAACGCTGCATAGATCTCCCCTTAGGAACATCTGGATATACTCCGCGAAGATGAATACCCTTTTCTACTCGCTTGAGCACATAATCCCGACGATACGTCGGCCAAAGCTCCAACAGTCTTTTTGAGTTCGCATAGTTAAGCATCTCTGTCTTACAATCAAGCGTATCCTGATAAGCTTTTTTGAGCCCCTTAAGCCCATCATAAAAACGAGTTCGAGGCTTTTGTTTATGATCACCCTGTAGCGACATTAAGAGTGGCAAATTTTGCTCTAATGTTTGAATTCGAGACTTAGCCTCATCTATAATAATCTGTGGAGAAAGAGCCCCATATCGCTTTACTCCCTCTGAGTTTGTATGAAAGACTTGGCCTTTCATAACCATTTCCTCCAATATACCATAAACCGTAACTCGATTAAGTTGTGCATTTTGAGCCACTTCTCCAGCCGTAGCCTCTCCAAGCTCAAGGAGATTGAGATAAATTCCAGACTCTTTATCGGTCATCCCAATATCTCTAAGTTGTTGCTGTATTACTGAAGTATCCATAAAAATAGTAAATAAGTCAGGAGCAGCTTACGTATTTTGTAGAAAATTTCTACATTAATAACTAAAATCAAGCAATATAATTGATAAACAATGAAAATAATATAAACAATAAGGCAATAAAAATAATAAATGACTGAAAATTATAACGGCAACTACGAATATTATCCTGAGACAAAAAAACCAGAAACAGAACTAGAAAAACTTACAAGACAACTAGAATATTCTCCATGGAAAAAGCTCGAAAGTCGTGGCGAAAAATCCGCCAAAGCACTTCGAACCGAAATGCAAGAACGAGCTGAAATGATGCTTTGTGCATAATAGAAAGAACCTAGAGCGACTTCACCATATAGGTGCTTTTCAACTCATATCCCCATTTTCGATAATATTCTCGAGTTCCGACTCCAGCAATGATCGTTATCTTTTTCATATTCCAATCTTCACGAGCAATTCGTTCAGCTTCCTCAATCAAGGCTTTCCCCAGACCACGATGCTGTCCAAGTCCTTTTTCATCTCCAACTGAAACCTCCGATCCATACGAATGAACCTCTCGAATGAGCGCTGCATCATGCAACACCGAACCAAAGTTTTTAAATCGTTGACCACTCGGCTTTCTCAGGCGAAGCAATGCAAATAAGTGTTGCTCATCTTCACTCTCAAAACTCAAAAACACCTCCATTCCATCAGAGGCGGCATAATCCCTTCGTTTCAATACTGGAGTAGGAATAGACTCCGCATCTTTAAAAGTTTTAAAACCAACCTCCTTACATCGAATACAATGACAAGGCCAACCATCTTTTATAATTTGCTGATGCCCCAAAGATTCAATTTCCTGAATTACAGCTCTATCAGCTGTCTCTTCTATTAACTTCCCACGACGCCCTTCCACATACTCAAAATAAAATTCATCCCCCACCAACTCACGCAGCTTAGACGGCTGATCCTTCAGAACTTGTCGAAGGTTAGATAGTTTCGCTCCATCCAGAATATTACTCACAGGAATATCCCGCATCAATCGCATGATTCTCGTCCACTCAGGAACAAATGTTTTAAATTTCAAAAGCAGCTTAACCAAAGTTTCATCATCGTACGGCTCATATTTCCCATCTTCCCACCATTGCTTAAGCTCCGCTGTTTCTAGTACTACACACGGATAAATCTTTACAAAATCAGGACAAAAATCAGGATTTTCAAATACCTCTCGCATCCACTCAATATCCTTCTCAGGAGTAGACCCAGGAAGTCCAGGCATGAGATGCACACAAACCTTGAAACCAAAGTCCTTCATCAATTTCATCGCCTTAATCACATGAGGACGTTTGTGTCCTCGCTTCGTGAGCCGTTGAACATCATCATCCAATGTCTGTACCCCAATTTCAATTCGAGTACATCCATACTTCCGCATTCGAACGAGCTCTCGTTCATTGATAAAATCAGGACGAGTCTCCAACGTTAGACCGATAATACGTTTATCCGTAGTTTCATTGATTTTCTGCGCTTCTGCCAGAGTCTTCGCATTATTGTCATCCTGAACGTTAGTGAAGGATCTATCTGACGAACAAATAGATTCTTCATCCTTACTATCCTCAGAATGACCATCATTCTGTTGTTCCGTTATTCTGTTGTTCCGTTGCCCCCGTCTAACCACTTGATCCGCTCCATTCGCAGCATCGTAACACTTTTTGAGATACCAACTCTGATATTTATGAGGCAAAAAACTCCACGTCCCTCCCATGACAATTATTTCCAATTTACTCACCGGATGTCCTGATTCCTGAAGCGCCGTAATCCGATTTGAAACTTGTTTAAACGGATGAAAGTTATTACGAACCGCTCTTGCCGCCGCAGGTTGATTGGACATATAAGACTTAGGCATACGATCCTCTGTCGGGCAGTAGACACATCGTCCAGGACATGGATACGGCTTCGTCAAAATACCAATAGGAGAAACCCCACTAATAGTACGAACCGATCGTTTTTGCACGACTGCACGCAATGTATCTGGAAGTTCAATATCATGCTCTCTCGCCATCACAATAATGTCACGATTCTGTATCGTCTGTATTTTCTCTTTTGCAGAAAAAGCATACTTCATCTGCTCCAGCTCTCTTCCTGTTTTGGGAATATTGAGAAGCAGTTGATTGAGAAACTTAAGGATCAGTTCCGGCTGTTCGACACGTTGCCGTGCCCCAAAGACTTTGAGTTTTTTCATGATAGGTTAGATTATGAGTTAAAGGACTCATCTCTAAATTAAAGACAGATCCTCTATAAGTGTTTTAAAAAGAAAATCAATCCTTCTTCCACTGAATCAATCCCCTTAGATTTATAACAATCATAACAAAACCAAGTAAGACTCCAGGCCAAATCCCAGCAATCACATTCACCACAATCCAAGCAAATGAAGCAAGTAATCCGAACAAAAATCCACTTCGACGCTTACTCGAAAGCCGCCACATCTGTAAAATCTGTAGAACCATAGCCGCATAATCCAAACCATAGTACTGAGAAAAACTGCCTACAAAAAAATCAATCATACGATCACTATAAAGCAATCCTCAAAATTGAATATTACTTTTTAGGATCTCCCACTAGCTTCCACTGATAATTATTAAATGATAAAACTATTTGTTGAAAGTCTTTTACAAGAACAATCGGAATCCTTTTTTCAATTACATAATTAGACCAATTCTTATTTGGCTTTTGATCATCCAGATAGATAATTCCCTGAAAAGGTTTTGGAAACATTTTCACAGGATCACCATCAAAGATAATCCAATACGAAAATTCATATTGCAATGAAGTCTTAATCAATTCCTGAATATCAGGATCACCAAACTGAATCAGAAAACGATGTTCTCCAACCTCAAGTATTCCAATATTCTTGGTAACCTTAAAAAATTTTGTATCCCCCCACAAACTCACTTCCCCAACATTAAAATCATTCCAATCCTTAATATCCCTTTTTTTAATCCAAGATTCATACCTCCCTTGATACAACTCATGAAACCACTCTACATCCCCAAACTCCAAAAAAGGACTCTCATTAGAAGTAAAAAACATACTATCAACCCCAAGATGAAATAAAGGTTTTTGAGCCTTTATCCAATACTCTCTTCCCAGAATATTTCCCCCTAAAACCAAAAATCCCAAAATCAAACACAAACATCTTTTAGACATAAGCTAAACCTAGCGATTCAAAATAAAATTAAAGACCAAGGTTTTAATGAAATCATAATCCCTCATTAAAATAGATCTAGGACTCCAGGCGAACCTGCTCAGATTCAAACACCGTTGCATCTTCTGCATGTGCAAGTAATTCCTCTTGGTTTCTAAATTTAGTAAAACTCTGAGACCAAACCCCTGTTGTAAATATTTCTACAATTGCCGTCAAATAAGCTGCCAATCCCAATAGCACAACTC
>JABAZT010000003.1:76794-88161 GCA_018608565.1 Candidatus Altimarinota bacterium | reverse complement strand
TGGTAACAAATCGCTAAATGTATTGATTTCTTAAAATACCGAACCATCTCATTTCGACGTATTTCCAATCTTGATGCATATTTCAAAGCAAGTTGAGACGTCCTAAGAACCGCTATGGATGATCGTAATAAGTCCATATTTTAATCCTTAAGCCCGAAACATAACTCCAACCGCAAAAGCCACTACCGCAGCCACACCACCAATCAACACCACCTCTAGGATCGATCGAAACATCTTCTGCCCTAAGACTTTTCCCTTGATAATCCCCAACGCTATCAATGCAAACAACGTGGCTCCAATCGACGCATAAAACGCCGTAGCAGGATCCGTATCAAGTATCATATATGGAAGTAATGGAATCACCCCAAAGATCAAAAACGCGATAAACGTAGCAAAGCCCGTCAAAATCGGATTCGTTCCACGAGGATCCTCCATTCCCAGCTCATGCTTCATCATCCAGTCAGTCCAGTAGTCCTCATTAGTCTGAAGAATAGAGGTCATAGTTTGAGCCTGATCAGCCGAAAACCCCTTCGTCTGTAATATCTCAATCGTTTCCTCTTTTTCCATTTCCGTATTCTCACGTATTTCAATCCGTTCTTTATCCTCCGCCGCCTGATAGACATCTCCATCTGCCTTCACCGACAGATAATTTCCCAGCCCCATAGAGAGACCATCTGCAAAAAGATTCGCCAATCCAAATAACAACACCGTCAAAAACGAAATCCCCACAAGTGCTTCCCCAAACAAACTCGCTCCACTAAAACCAGCCACCACCGCAAACGTAGTCACAATACCATCATTTCCTCCATAGATAATTTCCTTGAGATACTCCGTGAGAGGACCTTGAGAGTGTTCTTCTTTGAGATGTTGTTGTAGTGTTTTATTCATTATTGGCAGTTATCATGATGTGGACAAGATTCACACTGATCTGAATTACAAACGGAGTGATCCATATCATTCAACAATATTCTAAATTCCTTGGCTTCATCAGAATCTAACAAACTCAAAAACTGACAGAGTTTTTCGGACGTTTCCTGGCTCATCAAGTGTTCCATTTTACACGAATCCGTGTCAGCCTGTCCTTCACTGACCCCCAGGATGTCTCGAAAAAAAGTAAGTAATACCTGTTTATTTTTTTCTACCAGTTGAACCTGAGACAAACCAAAATCTGTCAGCAAAAAAAACTTATCTTCATTCTCATAAATCAATCCTTTTTTCACCAATCCTTTCAAACTCTGAGAGCAACTCGGCGCAGATATTTCTAGTTCTTTAGCAATATCAGTTGTTCGAGCATAGCCTTTTCTTCCTTGAATTTCATGAACCGTCATGAGGTAGTGAGCCCCACTATGAGTCAATGGATTTTGTTCGAATTCTTTCCAGACATCATTCATCATTCACCACCATAGAGGATTCTAGAGGTGACGCAATATGTGGAATAGCTGATTTTAGGAAGGCAAGCCTATAGAACCCCACCCTCAACCTTTATCTTCTCAGTTCCTGGCTCAATAATTTCAAAATTCTTCTGTCCAAAAACCTGCTTTCCAGGAATCCGAACCAATACTCTCCATTTTCCATAAGCAGGATCTACCAGATACGAATACCCACGAAATCCTCCATCTCGCCCTCCCACTATCTTGATCTCCTGCTCAAAAACATGCACCCATCGCTCTCTCCGAGGATCAAAATACTGCCATTCATGAATAATTCGTTGTTGAAACTCCGCCGGAGCAAAAACCGAACTAAAATAATAAATCCATTCGCCTTCAGGCTTCTCTATTTTATCCCACGGCAAAAATTTCATCCACCATTCACGCTCTGGTCCAATAACTTCATACTCAGTTCCTTCTCTTTCTATGTGATAATACAATCCATCAGATTTGAGCGACAACGGAATCGGCGGAATTAAGTTTTCATAATACAGCACATTCACCCCCATCCAGATAGAAAAAACCCAAAGCCAAAGACGTTTGTGATCCGAACTATTGATAGACTTAAACCAGTAGGCCATCACTCGAAAAATAAGACCTATTACAATCAAACTCAGCAATCCACTCAAGATAAAAATATCCGTCCCAATAGACTTAAACCAAAGAGGAACCAAGAAAATCAAAATCGTTAAAATACTAAAATAAAGCACCCCAACCTGAAAAAACAAACCTCGATAAAACTTTCGAAACGCTTCATTTCCCAAAAACAGAAGATAAATCACGATCAAAAATGGCCAACTCACCAACAACGAAGAACTCTTGGTATAAAAAATCACAAACCCACTAAACAAAGCTCCAAAAGAAAACTGCATCGCCGCAGGAGCAAAACTTTTAGCAAATTTTTTAAGTCGTTTCCACTTTTGAAATTTCTTTTTTCTAGATCGATTAAAATGCCATAAACTCACCCAACCAGTTGCCAGAGTCAGATGCGTCAAAAGAATCGCCAGATCTAACTTCTGATCGATTCTATTGAGCGTAAACAGATCCAATACAAATCCAAAACCAAACGCAATAGGCGAAACCCAAAGTCTATACTTCTTCTTTTTAGGCTCAATATGAGCTCGAAAACGTTCTACAAAGGCAAACATGGATTCCGATCATGCTGAAAAAAAACTAAATATCAAATTCTCATACTCCCTAAAAACCATTGCCCCATCAACTTCTAATAATTTCCCATCTTCACCAACCAGCATTAATACCAAGAAAAAGAGCAAATTTACTATTCTTCTGAAATCAAAGAGACAATCTCTTTAGCCAATTCATCCAATACTCTTTTTTCCATTAAATATTTGATCAAAAAACCAAAAAACCAAGCTAAACCCAAAAAAACACCAAGCAATACTCCAATAATAATTCCTTCATCCAATACCATTCCCCACACAAAAAACACTCCAATAATACTAAAAGACATAACAAATAGAAGTTGATGCCAATGAAGTAAAAAACTTAATATAAGTGAATCCTCATGAACCTCAATTCGCCCAAGAGGAAGACTATTAACGTAAACTAATTTTTTCAAACTTATATTTCCATTTATGCCATAAAAAGAATCCGTACATTCTAAAGTCTTTAAATCCATAGGAGGAGGAGACATAAGAAATAGAGATTCAAACAATGATCCTTTCGTTATTACATGAAGATTTCCTAATCTTTGAAATGATATATTTTTCGGTAAGACAACTGTTTTCTTTAACCAAGGAAAACCCATTTTATAAGGGATTGAAGATTTTGTACTAGCTAAAATCCACTGAAACAAGCTAAGAAAAACTGATAAAATAATAAGAAATAACAAGCTCCACACAACAATATCAAAAACTAAATCTTCATTCATAACTCCAAATATAAACCACAATTAATACAAAAACAAAACCTATTGCATCAACTTCTCACGATTTTCCCCCACCACCTGCCACGTCAGACATCGCACACTTCCACCCATAGGACAAACTCCACGAGCATCTACGGTAATAACCTGTTTATCGGTATTATTACGAATGAGACCAAGCGCCTCAATTTCATGTTCCATACCAAACGTCGGAACATATATAGCATTATGGGTCACGGTGGCATTCAAATTAACCCCACAAGCACTTGAGAATCCCTCCCATTCTCCTGGTTCATTTTCTTGATTTTTAACCGGAACCTCGATGATGGTCGTATCTGGAAATGCTTTTTTTAGCTCATCCATCACGATTTTCTGAAACTCAGGATCAACGCTATAATCATTCACCAATAATGTCTCACTTCCAACCCAACTTACCATCCCATCAGCATGAGCAAGTGCCTCTTCATCCGGCTCTACAATAGCCACATGCGTCGCCCCCAATAATTTTTTGAGTTCAGACACCCCCTCATCATAACTCAAATCATTATCCTCAAGAAATCGAGTAGTAGTAATAACCTTTCCTTCATAGTTATCCACGATATTCCCTCCATCGATCAGTAGATCCGTTTCTCTAAATTCAAGTTCATACGTATCAGCAAAGTCGTTAAAACTTCCTTGGACTTCCTCACTCTCCTGCCATGTCATTGACGCATTAGTATACGTAAACTGAACAGGACTAGATGGATTCACCGTCGTAAAATCTCGCATCCAAATGTCATATACATCCTCAGTCAACAGAACCTCCTCCGGTACTTCCCCTTCATAACTAGAACGAGTTTTTGTATCCACCAGCAGGCGAACATCATCTTTCCCTGCCTTTACAATTTCATCAATATATCGGACCTGGAACGCAACAATTTCATCAAATGCATCTTTATAATATTCATTCTCTACCGATGGCGCCGATAACACCAATAACATTCTTTTCTCAACATTCATTGACTTCACCGTATCATTTTTACTGACATCTGTCTCATTCTCCTCCACAGATGATTGATCCTCTTCACTAATAACTTTTCGCAACTGATTTCGCATTCGAACCAAGCTTGGAAATTTATGAAAAAACTGAGTCTTCTGATCCTTTATAGAGACAGGAGTTTCTAATTTCTTTCGATAGATGAAATATACAAAACTTTCCGCAATATCTTCTCCAGGATTAGTCGAGGCGTAGTCACTCACAAACTTATCCTCCTTATATACATATCCTTCATTCATAGCAGTATCCAAATCTTTCCGACTCCAGAACTTTTTTACAAAAAGATTCAAAAACGAATTTTTATTGGCACAACCTTCGTCTGTATAAAACTGAACCCCACAACTATCTTCATCGATTTCAAACTCAAATTGAGCATCATTAAACGTCATCACATGTGTAAATTCATGAATCAGCGTCTGCCGAAGTTCCTTGAGATTCAAAATACGACCACCCTCAAACATTTCCGGATCATTGATATTCACCGCCAATATCCATTCAGACAGATCCCCCTCCTTAACAGAAGTTACAAACGCCATCGTGTCATCACTCCCATCCCCCTTATAAACAAGAAATTGTTTAACTTTATGATGATAATTTGAAGGAAATAGTTCCACAAAATAATCCCAAACAACTTGATCCAATACTCCGCTTTCTCCATTTATCCGTTCAATATTCCCATCAGTCACCGAATAGAGATTCCCCTCTGGCAGTTCCTCTTCTTCCTCTTGATGCCCGTATACCCCTTCATCCAACTCATAGTCCTCTTCATCTTCATAGTCCTCCACCAGATAACACTGCTGATCTGCGGCATCATATTCTTCATCCTCATAACAATCCGCCTCCGTCATCGGCTCAAAACCAACATCCAACGCATTTACCACATATCCGTCATCAAAACTATCAAAATCAATCTGATCCATTCCGTCCTCATCCAACAACCATCCAATAAAATACGCCATCTCACCACGAGTCACAGGAACAGCCGCAGGATTCTCTGGTGAAAAATATAACATCCCAATATATTCAGCTTCATCCAAAAACTTTTGATACCAATCGCCATCAACTTCTGGAATATCTCCATCTGTATCGGTGTTCATTATTATTTTCAATGCTTCTGCTTGATTGATCGGATTCCCAGGGCCGAAACTACCATCTGGATATCCCTTGAGAATTTCTTCTTCTTTTGCAAAACACACATATGCAGAAAACCAATCAGTAGATGCTACATCCGTAAAGCAATCTCCTTCAAAATCTTCAAAATCCTTTGGAGAAAAATAACTCTCAATCACAATCTTAGTAAACTCAGCTCGATTGATCGTCTGTTCTGGACGATACGTTCCATCTTCATATCCTTGGACAATTTCTTCTGCTTGTAGGAAATCAATCGAATCACGCCATTGATAATTTTCTGTATCAGCAAAATAGTCTAATTCAGACTCTTGAGACCAAAAAGCTGAAATCGAAGAAACAAAAAGAACCGGAACAAGGAGAAGAAGTTTTTTCATAGTCTGAAGATAGTCTGAAACTCATGATATTACAAATATTGAAAACAGTATTTGGGCAGAAGAATATTTACAAAAAACAAAATAAGTATATTTAGAGAGTAATGGAAAAAGAAGTAGGCAAATCTGAAAAAAAGAAAACAGTAATAATTGATACTATTTCAAGCACCATCTATTCACTAATAGTAGGAAGCATCTTAGATGCACATGCAGGACTTAATACCACGGGAATTATCAGCTCAAGAGTTTCTTCTATACCTGTAAATGCAATGACTGGTGGTGCTTATGGTTGGTGGCGAGAACAAATATTCAATATCTGCAAAACGAAAGAAGCAAGTAATATCATAAGAAAAACAGTAACCGACCTAATAGCATTCAATACATTTCAAGTTCCTTTGTATGGAGCTATCGTGACTGGAGCAACCTATATTTCTGAGCAAAAAATAGACTTAGACAAAACTATTGATGGAATGATCGGACTAGCAACAACTTCTCCCATCATTGGAGTCACTATGGGAATAACCATGAATATTTTTAGAAAAATAAACAATCTTCCTCCCGTTGGAAAACAATAATCAATACATTCTTAATCTTTACTTCCTAAGAAAGCTAATTCTCTAAACTTCCTCTTGAATCACAATAGAAGTAATATTTTCAGCATTCTCCAACAAGGCTCGACAGTTTTCTTCTGGACGAGAAATAAAACATTTTTTACCAAGATTCTTATATTTTATAGCCACACTATCAATCGCCTCAAGGGCAGAAAAATCCATCACTTTCGCATACTTAAGATCAATTACTATTTCTTGCGGATCATTTTCAGGATCAAACAAATCTTTGAAATTCAATACGGAACCAAAGAAAAGAATTCCATTAATTTTATAAATTTTAGCTCCTTTTTTTCCATCTACTATATTCACTTCCAGACGTTTTCCTTTTTCCCAAGCAAACATCAACGTAGATAGAACGACCCCAATAATCACCGCCGTCGCAAGATCAAGAAAGACCGTCATAGCACTCACCACCCCAATAATAAGATAATCCTGTTTTGGAATTTTCTTTCCATACTTGAGGCTCTCCCATTTAAAAGTAGAAACCACCACAATAAACATCAACCCGACCAAGCTCGCCAAAGGAATCGCATTTACCAACGGTCCACAAAAGAGAATGAAACAAAGCAACGCCGAAGCCGCCGTAAGCCCTGAGAAACGAGTCCGGCCTCCCGACTTAATATTCACGATAGATTGTCCTATCATGGCATCTCCTCCCATTCCTCCAGTAAATCCGTTTATAAAATTAGCAAACCCTTGCGCAAAAAACTCACGATTCATTCGTCCTTTTGTATTCGTCATATCATCAATCACTCGAAGTGTAAGCGCCGCCTCAGTCAGTCCTACTAGCGAAGCAATAAACGCATACGGGAAAATAATCTTCAGACTCTCCCACGTAATTGCAAACTGAGGAATATGAAATCCAGGCAATCCTCCTTCAAGCTTCACTCCCGCAAAATCCTCCACCGTCTGTAAATGATAGAGATCAAATTTTGCTAACAAAATCGAAACACAAGTCACAAATGCAATCCCTACAAGACTAGAGGGAACAGCTTTTGTAACCTTTGGAAACCACTGGATAATCGCCATCGTCATCCCCACAAACCCAAGCATTATGAGGAAATCCACCGCTGGGAGCCAAACTTTCTTCACCGTTTCTATACCATCCACAACCACTGTCTGATCTACTTGAAACTGAGCAAACTGAGCCAGAAAAATGACAATTGCCAGTCCATTGAGAAACCCCAATACCACAGAATGAGGAATAATCGACGTAAATTTTCCCAGTTTTGTCACCCCTATCAATATCTGAATAATCCCAATCAACACCACCGTCGCAAAAAGATACTCTAATCCATGCTGTGCAATCAAAGGCGCCAGCACAATAGAGATTGCCGCCGTCGAAGCACTAATCATTCCGGGTCTTCCTGTAAATATCGCCGCCACAAATCCAATCACCACCGCCGTCTGAAGACTCAACAGAGGAGTCACACCAGCTACAAATGCAAACGCAATAGCTTCTGGAATCAGAGCCAGAGCCACGGTAATTCCGGCAAGAAAGTCATTTTTAAAGAGATGCCGATTCGTATTAAAAGCTGAGATAAGTCGTTGCATAGATAGGTTTTCAAGAGTTCAGAACATAGGAATCTATCAGAAAGAGTAAAGAGAAAGATTTTTGATCTTCCTCTACTAAAATAAAGCTATTCAATATAAATTTTCTAATTAATCCTGAATTTTTACCATCCGCTCTGCCACAAGCACCTGACCCCATACAATAACATTCAGTAAAAGGAAAACCATCCATACCGTCCACATATTAGGAGCAAAAATAATCAATAATACAACGACAACGGCAACCATCCTCCAAAACAATCCCTGAATTTTCTGACAGGGACTACACGGACTCTGAATCAAGCCTCGCTCTATAATCCCAAGTGACAAAAGAATCACCGCCAACACGATCGCAATAAAAAGAATCGCACTCGCGGAAGCTCCATAATTAAGTAATAAAAGAATACTCGCCCCAAGTCCCGGCAAGGCTAAAAACAAAGCCATATGACCTTGTTGCCAGAGAATAACATGCTTGGAAGAATCACGGTTAATAGGCTTGGCCATAATCGTATCTATATACAACCACCAAATACCAAAAACTAACAAGATTCCCAGTACAGCGGCAAGTATAACCTGAGAAAAAGAATGTTCCGGATTTAAAAGAGCCGAAGTAATAGAAATAATACTCTCCCCCAAAAGAATTAGAAAAAACAATCCAAAACGTTCCGGAAGATGATCCGAACGAGATAACTCAGAACTATCATTATGACGCATCATCAGAGCCGGAAGAGCTGTATCCAAAACAATAGCCGATAACCACATCCAGATTGTCCAAGCCTCTGGAGCCCATAAACTTAAAAGAAATATAACCGTTCCCAGGATCGTCCCACGACTATATTTCCGAGTCAGATCACGAAATGGTGGATTGTGATAGGCACTCCACTCCCAAAGCCCAGTAATCAAAATTCGAACCGCACAAAAACTCAACACAAACCCAAGCTTTCCATCCCCCAACGCTGTCGGGATAAAAGAAGTCATACAGATCAAAAGCAAGATTTTGAGTAAAGTAATAATCCGAATAGTTTTTTCTGGAAGTTCAAACTGTTCATGATAATAAACATTGTGCATCCATACCTGAAGTACGGCCATAAAAAGAATCACATATCCAACCACCCCCATAAATGACAAATGATCTACCAAGTAATGAGATAGCTGAAAAATCGGAACTACCAAAGAAAGATCAAAAAAAAGTTCCAGCCAAGTGGCCTTTCGTTCTTGCTGCTGAGAGTGATGAAGTATTTGTGGACGAGATTTCATGAACTCAACCGTATAGATTTATTAGAAAGGAATCAAAAAAACCCTGATCAAACAATCAGGATTCTAGCAGTTCTCCATCATTTTTTTATTCTGTTAGTGGGAGAACTCATTTCCTCTTTCTATCTGATGGTCGATCTTGTCGATCTGATTTTCGAGTTTCCTGTATTATTTTATTTTCAGCTCGTTTAGCTTTCACTCTGAGCTTGGCTTCTTCTGGACTAATATCACCTGATCGAACTTTATCCAGAAGCATTTTTCGTTGAGTCTTTCGATCTTCTCGATTAATCTTCAGTACTTCAAATCTTGCACTGAGTGATTCCGCTCGTTCAGGGCTCCTTTCCGCTATTTTAGCATATCGTGATTGGAACTTAACCATTTTCGATTCAAAGTATTTTTCTTTTTCCATCCGAACAGCCTCTATCTTTTCTTTCCAAGTAGCTCGAGCTTGTTCTCTATTCAAAGTTCCTGCAGCCACCTGTTGTTTAAGTTCTTGATGCTCAGAACGAAGCACTTTTATTTTATCCCGAAGGGCATCTCCATCCACCTCAGCCTGTACCACCAAAGGAACAAAAAGAATCAGAAGAAGAGCGAGAACAATAGGACGAAACTTCATAGTATATAGCATTTAGTAAGTAAGAATATATTTCAATCAGCAAATAATAGTACGCAGAGATAACATTTTGCTTTCAGTCTCTATCAAAATTCTAGATCAAGAAGGGTCTCAAATTCCTTTTCTATAATCTTTCCTTCTTCAATCTCCTTATCCAATTCACGGTCTTCCGATTCACTTGAAACATCTTCTTCCATATGTATCTGAGACAACTCCATTTCAAACATTTCATCTTCGATTCTCAATTCATCTTCTAATAACATTTCAATCTCCAGTATTAACTCTTCATCCGTCAAACCTTCCACCGGAGCATCGGTAGATTTCTGGCATCCAGTCAGCACCAAAAAGCTCAAAAATAAAGTTAAAAACGTTTTCATAGCTCCAAAACTATCAAAACAACACCATAATAGCAAAATATTGCGATGAAAAAAATCCATACACTGCAATTTAAACGCAATATATGGATTTTTAGAGAACTTAGGCGGTTGACGAAGTCATGAAGTAATCAATATAACGATCAATCACTACTCATTATTTTTATCGAAGAGCATCCGACAAGAGTCATACCATGAGAGCGTTGGGCATGATTCCAAGATATAGGGGAATATCAAGATCTTTCGATTTTATGTATCCGTCACAATTACTCTTAATTGTGTTGTACTCACGCACGGTTACATCTAATTTTTAGGTCTTTTCCAAAAGGGAGAGTTTAAGACCAATGTCATTTGGGACATTATCCACTTACTAAAAAGTAAGAAACTTCATCGAGCCGTAAAAGAACTTTTTATAGTCTGATCTTTCAACCGGACTATATTTCATTATAGCACAAAAAAAGAGAAATCACAACTAAAAAAGAACATAACACTAAGAGTCTATACACAATGAGTACAAACCCCCTTCGGTCTATGTGGTTTATGAATAAACATTGCTAGTAAAAAAGCACTAACCAGGCCAATAATTGGCTCCGCTATTCCCTCAAAATGAAACTGCTCTCCCCCTTTTACAGCACCAACCCAACAGACAATAATAAAGCCAAAACAAAGAAGCCTTTGCCAAGATTTTTTCCAATAACTACTCATTAAAATTGAGACTATAATGTCTACTATAAAGTGTGTAACAAATCCAATTGCTCCTGCAATACTAATAAGTGATTGCCAGGTAAATTCGGACAATAATTGTTGTCTGATTTCACTCTCTGGGAAAAAATGCAAAACCAATGCAAATAGCGCCAAAAGATGAGGAAAGGAGGTCTGATGATGACAATGATCATGACGACAAGGAACAAGCAGTTTCATCTTCGGTCTATGCCAAATCCATGTAAATAGTAATAATAACAAAATACCACCCAAAACTTCTACCGTAAGAATTGAAGCTACTATTCCTTCCTGTAATTCCGCATGGTGATCATGATCAGAATCTACAAAAAGTGAAAGATTGTGCCCAGACAAATGTATGACCAAAAACGCGAAAATAGGAATTGAAATAAGC
>JABAZT010000003.1:48376-76784 GCA_018608565.1 Candidatus Altimarinota bacterium | reverse complement strand
GCTCTAGATAGTATCGAAATGTAAGAAGGAAATTTTTCATGTATTCTTGTTATACTAAAAAAATACAAATAATAAAAACCCACACAAGCGATGTTTGCCATGTGCGGGTATTTTATACCAAAAGTTCTAATGTGGTTGATGAAGTGCAAGAAAGATCAGTGTAATAATTAATCCAGACTCATTATTTTTATCGGAGAGAAAATCCGACAAGATCAATACCATGAGAGCATTGGGCATGATCCAAGACATTTGGTAAAACATCGAGGTCTTTCAACTTTATGCATCCGTCACAACTACTCTAAGCTGTGTTATATTTACGCACGGTTACATCTAAATTTAAGGTCTTTTCCACAGAGGGTAAATATTAAGACCGATACAAATACGTCGCTATAAATAAACTAAGAAATCAAAAGATTTTCAGTATCTAACAGTACGTTGATCACTAGGACAAGCCAAAGAAAGAAATACATCTTCCTCTCAAAAATTTCAAAGAAATAATTGGAGTAATCGAGTTAGTATCATCACTTACACAGATGAAAAAATCATCAGAAAAAAATAGAAACAATAAATTAAACTAAAAGTAACAATCTCAATCGAAAGCGTCAAAGACATGTATTCAATAAAATTAGAAATTAAACAAAGAAATTTGTAATTGTTTCAGTATCATTCTAGGTAAGATACTTCATCGAGCCGTAAAAGAGCTATTATAGTCTGCCTTTCGAGCAAGACTATATTCCATTATACCATAAAAAATAAGTTTTTACAACCATTCTTTAATACTTTTTTATTGTCCATTAATTTCGTCTATCACTAGTGATAATTGGCAAATTTCATCAATCACAAAGTCTGCCATCGAAATATCCAATCCTTCCATACTTTTATTTTTTACCACAACAACACGACATCCTGCCGCGTTCCCCGCAGCAATTCCACGAGGAGAATCCTCTACTACCAAACATTCATCACTCACAACCCCCAATCTATTCATTGCCATCAAATAAGCCGCTGGATCAGGTTTTATAACTCGACAAATGTCACGATCAATAACTACATCAAATAATTCCAACATGTCAGAGTTACGATGTGCAATTTCATAAAACTCTTTTGAGTTGCTAGTCACTAGACCAAGTCGGTATGAATCTTGCAAACTTTCTAGTACTGATAATCCTTCAGAAATTATAAAATCCTGTTTCTTCATTCTTTTCTGCCAAAGTCTATTTCTTCGTTGCTTAAAAACTTCAATTTCTTTCTTAGAGCATTGGTTTTGTTTCATAAACCAAGAAGATCCTTTGTTTGTTTCTAGTTGATGATGTTGATAATCCTTTAGCTCATAATCCACCCCCATCTGCCTCAATATTTCTCGATTTGATTCAAACAATCCCATCTCTGTATCCACAAGGACTCCATCATTATCAAATAAAATTGTAGTAATCACCGACATACTACTTCACCGGAAAACAAACCGCCGTCAAAAGTTCTGATTCGGGCGTATCATGAGGCGAGTTATAGTAAAGCTCAAAAGGTTTTCCATGTTGTTTCATCTTATTCACCCTTAAATACATCATTCCCATTGACCAAGCATTTCCTAGATATCGATACGATCCTTTATGCAAAATCTGAATCATATGTCCATCATTCACTTTTCCTGACATATATTGTGAAAGCTCATTTGGATTAAGTGCTTCATCAGAAATAGCGGCAACATAGGTAAATTCTTTTTTTGCCAAATTCACTTTTGGATACACCGTCAAAACATGTGCTGCATCTTTACCAGTTGATTTCAAATCTTGCATCAACTGAGTGAATATTTCCGTCATATCCTCTGACATATCATCCATATGAGAAGTTTGTTTTTTTCCTATATAAGAAAACCCCTTCAACGGCTGAAGCCCTTTATTTGTAGTAGTTCCATCAACTGTTCCTGTTTCTACTATAGATTTAAGCATCATCAATCCTCGATCATAATCCATCTCAATCATTGATTTCATCATCTTGATCATAAAACTCAAGAAAAATGGCATACGTGATTCCATAGACCAAGTCACTTTTGTCGAATTATCACTCAGTGATTCCAACACAAAACTCGTCTTTGCAGAAGATTTAAAAGGTTTTAAAAATTGAAGATCACAATCAATTCGGTCCGAAACAAGAGATTGGATAGTAAGTGATCCACTCCCAATAAGAGTCCCAACCCAAGACATACCAGATCCAACGGACAAGGAATCACCAAAAAAAGTCACCTCATGATCTGGTTCTACCACCGACCAAGGCGACCATGCATACCATTTCTTAAAATCAGCAAGATGGGAATAAACGATATCAACGGGCGCTTCAATAACGATGTGTCGGTCAAGAGTATATTTCATATAATAGAAAGTACGCTTGTAAGCTTTTTTTTTCAAGACAAAAATTGAATAAAAAATTATATTCTAACAAATAAAAAAAGCCCCTTTAGGGGCTTTTTCTATAGAAACTAAATCCATGTTATTTAATAACTCTTACATCTGTTTGTTTCATTGCCTCAATCAGCTGCCGAGCTCTTTTAAGCGTTACTGGTCTATCTTTATCTTGATAATCACCCAATCCAACAACTTCTCTTGTTTGTAGTTGAGAGATAATATCTCGAAGTGGATCTTCTTTATTGGCATTAATTTTATATACATCCCCAAGTAATAAGATCATTTCTCCATAGGTCACTCGATCAGAATTTCCCTCTAGTAGGGAACCATGACGTCGACCAGATAATGCCTCAATCGAATCAAGCAATTGATCTCGACTAATTTTTTGATTTTGATTCATAGAAGCGTTTCTATAGATAGCTCTCCCACCCGCTTTCTTAGGAGCAGAAGGTCTATATCCTTCTATATTTTCAACTCTTCGTTCTTGATAAAAAGCAAGAACATCTTCTGCAGAATCAAAGGTATTTACTCCATTCCACCCCTTAGCAACCCCTCGGAATTTTTTCTTCCCATTCTCATAATCAAAATTCATAATCGTTTGCTTTCGTGTATTTCTGAATTCAGCATTTTTCATAGACATATCATACACTGAGCCATAATTTTCAGTATCAATACCACCTCCAAGCAAATGTTTCATGAATTCATCTTCAGCAAATCGTTTCATCCCTGGATATCGAATAGCCGCCTTCCCACTTCCATTTTCTGGACTACTGGATCTAAATCTTGACTCAGTCTCAACAACTACAGGAACAATTACTGGAGGCAATACTTCCTCTACTATTTCTTCAGGTGTTTCGGGTTCCTCTGGAGTTTCTGGTTCTTCAGGTGTTTCGGGAGTTTCTCCTGTTTCTCCTGTTCCTCCTCCTTCACTACCACCTGTCTCCCCCCCAGTATTTTCTTCCTCATTCTCTGACCCTACCGCAAACTGCGTAAAGTGATTTACCGTAAAGGTACAAAGATCATCGTACACCACACAGGTAGTTTCAGAAATCCAATCAGATCCATTTTGACTTGAGAATACAGACTTGGTCGTTCCGTCTGGAGCCACCACCGGAATCGTGATTACCACTGGTTGATCAAAAACTAATTCAACATCATCTGCCCCAACCTCTATCAATGCGTCTATTACAATATCTTCTCCTGTATCAGACTCAATCGCCGAAGCAATAATAGCTTTCTCCAAATCCGTCTGAGCAATTTCACGTGGTGGTTTAATTTCCCCATTCCAGACCTTATCGGTTTCTTCATTACCGATAGTAGTTCCTGAAGGAATAGCCACACGTACCTCTTTGTTCACATTTGTCCCTACCACCTCTGGTTTAAGTTCGATATCATCTGTAGTCGTAGTACGCTCCTGCGTCTTATCAATATCCAAGACAATATCTTCTCGTATTGGATCATTTGCAGTTTCTGGTGTAGTAATTCTCTCACTAAATGGAACCGTATTCGGAACAAATTCTGTCAGTTTCTGTTTAATGATCTGCGTATTATTACTAATCGAAACAAAAACCTCTACCAACACATCTTTTTCAAAATGCTCATCTGGAACAACAAAGAAATTTCCATCTCCACTGATCGGATAAAATACTTGTATATCACCTTGTTGTGTCACAAGACCATGATCAAATCCAACATCCTGAAAATCTGCAATATACGTCCCCTTAATAGAAGTATCTGTGGCTATAATATTACTAATCAATGGCGCCGTTATAATTCCTGGCTCAATCACATAATCAGAACAAGATTCTTCATCTCCAGGCAATATATATCCTTGATCTTCTGCCCAAGCATAGGCACATTGTGGTTCAGTTAAATCTGTACCTTTACAGGTTTCATAGTCACTCCATCCATCAGAAGTTCTGACTGGACGAACGGATACAGCCTCTACCACACCTGTATCATTTACTCGACATACATTTGCCGTAGTAACAACTGGAGTCACTCCTCCATGATTGCCACCATTCACAACCTTAATTTCAAAAGCATTACTATTTCGTACCACAAAGGCTCCATCTTCATCTACAAAGAATGTCCTAAAACTAATCGTTGAAATTCCAGCAGACAACCCTTCACAGCCAATGATATTTCCTCCTAAATTTATTTGCACACAGTTCACTACTGATTCCGAAGGCGTCAATACTCCATCAATCAGTAACTCACTTGCCCCTACCGTATAATTTTCTTTCACCGGAATAATTTGTTCAAACTCTATGTTTTCTCCCACCACGATCTCTATAACGTTTTCTACAACCGTCGCTTCCGTGACCAATGAAACTTGAAGTTCATCCGCAAAACTACAAGTATTGAGGCAATCATCTCCATTATTGATATTTCCATCATCACATTGCTCCCCAACTTCCGTCACCCCATTCCCACAATCTGAGATTGTCAGAGCGGTACATAGTAGATCACACCTATTTGGTTCTCCATTTTCTTCTCCATCATCACAAGTTTCAGGAGCATCTATAACCCCATTCCCACAAAGAACCGGAGCCGCCTCAATCGTAAGATCAAATACGGGTGTTTGCTTCGTGATCAGAACCGTAGTCCCAAGATCATTTCGAACCGTATAGAAAAACAAGTTCGTAATATCAAGTTCTCCAGCACCTAATGCCATACACTCAAGATTTCCACTCAAACCATTCGTACACGAGAGGAGCGGAGATATCTGAAGCACTGTATTATTTCCATTCCATTGATTGAGCTTACTCATAGTATTGAGTGGTTCATCAGAGTCTGAAATAAGTGTAAAAGTATCTCCCACTTCCAATACCGCATTATTGAGCACTGACTGACCATCAATCAACATCTCAACTACAGGACTCAGCGGCTCAACAGTCATACATATACTCGAACACTCATCCCCATCACTCAAATTTCCATCATCACATTGTTCCGCTCCTTCTAGTATATCATTTCCACAGATACTAAGCTCTGGACCAAATTCAAACAAAGACCCATCAACAAGTCCTGTAATATCTCCTGATAAAACTGGTGCTATATTTGACTGATAGATTGCCGTAATTTCAGCAGACTCAAAGTCTCCATATCGAAGTCGAATCTTAGCAGCTCGGTCATCAGTATCAATCGTATCAAATCCAGTACTTGCTTTCACAATAAAGATTTGAGTTTCATTCTCTGAAAGAAGGTCCAAATCAGGATGAACAGCAAAGCTAATAACTCCATCACTCATCGTCGTTGAATCCAATAGATCGCCTTCGTTATTATAAAGATCAAAGAAAAAGAATGAATCTGCCAATATATCTTCATCATCTATCGTCCCATTCTGATTTAGATCATTAATCAAAGTAACAAATTCAAGATTAACTGGATCAGATACCTTCAGTTTCATATTGAAGACCTCTACTTGAGTTCCATCCAGCGGAACATATCCATGACTCAGCACTCGAGCCACTTCAACCTCGATACCTCCATCAATAATAATTTCACAAGTCATACTACATTCAGAACTTGCATTCGGGCCACCATCACATTGCTCTGATCCCTCTACTCTTCCATTCCCACAATAAGGAATATAATCAGTACAAACATCATTACACATCCCCGCAAGACCATTTAGATCTCCATCATCACATTGCTCTCCAAGATCTGTACTTCCATCACCACATACTGGATCTGGATTTGAACAACCCTCAATCGGGATAGATTTGGTAATCCCACTTCCCGTGGTCATATCAAGACTATTTCCACTTCCATCACAGCCAATCACTTTTATATATTCATTTTGATATTTTTGAAATGGAGCCAGTTGAGAAAACGTAGGAAAATGAATCGTAAAATCATCATACGTTGTATTATTGAGGCTAAATACCTCAATCTTTTCAGCACTATGTGAAAGATTGATCGTCGGAGTATAATGCACCACATAGTCATCAAAAGAGTCCAACCTCAGATCAAGCTTTAACGTATCACCAATACTAATTCCCACATCCTCAGCATCTTGATTTCCTTTAGTTATATTCGTTACCGTCAATCGAGAATCACTCCAAACCACATCCGTATCAATACAACTAAGACTTACAGGAGATGCAGGAGTCACCAACTGCTCTGAAACCTGAGTAAATATATTTTCTTCATCTGAAACTCCACAAAGCCTAAAACTCAAGGGAAGAGAATCAAACATCGGAACAGCTCCCGACAGATTATTATTTTCAAGCCAAAGAGAATCCAGACTTAGTTCCGCAAGAGCGGCCGGGATAGATCCCGTTAGATTATTATGATCAATTTCAAATCGTTTTAGGTTTTGAAGATTTCCTATTTCCGCTGGAATAGATCCAGCTATTTTATTATCAAATAAGTAAATATTTTCAAGATCTGTCAGCTTCCCTATTTTACTTGGAAGGGTTCCTCCAATTTCACAATCAGTTAGATTAATTTGCGTGAGATTACATATCTCTCCAATTCCATTCAAATTCCCAATCGGTGAATTGTCACAAGTATCAAGCTCCGTAAGAGTTGATAAATCGGCAGGAGTGACATCTCCCCAGTCTTTATCAAACTCAACCGAAAGCCAAGTCTGAAATCCAAAGTCTGTAATCTGACGAGTATCAAAATTACATTCATCACTTGGACATCCAATTGTATCTGGCTCAGTCTCACAAATAGACTCTATCGCACAATCAGCATGCCCTGGAGTTTCAAAACAATTCAATCCCTCAGTCATACACTGATCATTACATCCATCACCATTCGTTGTATTACCATCATCACATTGCTCAGGAGACTCTTGGACTCCATCTCCACAAATAATTTCTGGAATAATATAAGCACTCACATCCGTCTTCCCAATAAACCCAACATGCGTTGTATCCGCCAGTCTAAATCTAAACCGAGTTCCCGACAGACCTTCGTCTGTAATAAGTGGGATATCAATTTTTATATCCAGCTCCACCGTTCCATTCGCATTAATTTCAACTCTATTATCACCCTCAAGAACAAAGTGCGCTTTTCCTCCAGTTAGCTTGGTCGAACCAAGTAATTGATTGGAAGTGGTATATAGCTTTAATGTCATCAAATCATCTAGATTCGTTTCAGGAATTCCATCTTGATTCAGATCATTAGTGATAATAAGCTCATCAACAATCAATGATTCCTCTTGAGCCTTTAGGCTAAGCCTAAGAACTCTTACATCCATATCGCCTCCAACCACAACCTCAGAATAAACTGGAGACTCTCCAATAAGCAGTTTCCCCGTCGACAAATGACATTGATTGGTACAGCTATCAGTATCGTTATTATTTCCATCATCACAGGCCTCTCCCACGTCTTTTATACCATCCATACAAATAGAAGGGCTATAGCTTGAAACAACTCCGTCACAAGTCAGATTACATCCGCCTGCCTGTCCATTATGAGATCCATTGTCACACATTTCTCCATCAGACAAGATTCCATCACCACATTCTATGATTTCTACCTCTGGAACTACAACCGAGGCATCCATTCGAGCTCGATCTCCTTCTGCTTTGAGAATACGTAGTTCTGGATCTATAAGATCCAAGGTATCAACTGGATTCCCATCAACATTATACAACAGTGATCGAAGCGTATAGGCTCCAACCGAAATTGGGTTATTTTGGTATTCAACACTACCCAGTGCAAAATTTATATATCGAGGAATTGTTGTTTCTCTTATATCCGCTCGAATACTAAATGTTCGACTTTCTCCATAAGAAAGTACATAAGGATCATTATCATCCGTATAAAAACGGAGTTGATATCCATCCATAATCAAACGATCTAAAACCTCCTCCCCTTGTACATAGAGTCCAATACTACTGGTTATTTGGTTCAATGACTCTGAACTAATCAAATTTTCTACATCAATACTATGAATAGCTTGGTCCTCAAAATCTTGTCGCTGATTCGTCAGTGTAAAGGCTCCAATTTCAATAAAATTATCTCCTGGATATACAACATTCCCGTATGAAAGGGCACTAAAGAGAAGGGCTGGATCTAATCCATTCCCTGCCTGACACGACACACTACAATTATTAACCGCACTACAAGTAGTAATATCAACCTGTCCTGCAGGACAATGTCCTGTTGAGCTAGTCTGAGTTTCAAAAGAACCTCCATCTATGGTTACATCCGAATGAAGACCAGATTCAACGTTATAGGCTGTCACTTCAGTCACAGTAATCACTGGTCGAGTATCACTAGCAATCCCATCCAAAACAACTTGTATATTCTTCTGTCCAGCTGAAGGAATCACCACCGAAATATCAGAAAAAGTAAAAATACAATCACTTCCATCTGCTCGTCCATTCAGAGAACGTCCCTGTTGAGTTCCTTGTACAAAAATTGCAATAGTATAGTTATCACAGGCAAGGAAAGAATCTTTCGTTGCGCGAAATCCAAAGGTAGTAAGATTTACATCCCCAGAATCATTGTTATCCAATATATATTCTTGTAGTAAGAAATCATCCTCATCTGAAACAAATGGTTCATCTCCATCTAGCGTAAAGATTCGAATCAAGCTCTGACTCACAATTACATCAGATCCTTCTGCTTCCCCGATAAGATTAGTGGAAGGTATAAGTGTTTGTGTCTCGGTTACTCGAGGATTATTAAGATCCGTAGCTCCAAAACTAGTCTTTAGTACATTTTCATCCGGACTAAATGGTGTAATATTCCCCACTAGTTTAATAATACTCGTTCCAGAGAGAGAAAAAGACTCATCAATTCCAATCTGGAAATACTCAATATTATCTTGCCCTGCGAGATCAGTTACCAGGTTCGAAGTTCCAATCAGTTGATCATTCACAAAGACTCGGAAATAATTAAATGAATCATTTATCGAATCTAATAACGTAGATTTATGTTGTGTAAAATCACTATCAGAATGAATCTTAAATATGAGTCCATCTAAATCAATCGACTCCTCCGTTGTAACTCGAACGGTCTGGATAACTACATCATTAGATCCAGGCACATATTCTTGATTCCCCAGACTTGAGGAATCTCGCTGTACCGTAATATTTGGAAAATTAGTATCAATAATAGTACATTCAGTACTACAAGTTTCACTTCCAGATAGACCATCATCACAAAATTCATCTCCTTCAATGACATTATTTCCACAAAATTCTTCAACTTCACAAGTAGAACTACAACCATCATTATTAATAATATTTCCATCATCACATTCCTCTCCCGTTTCTACAACCTCATTTCCACAGATTAGAGATCCACCTCCTTCATTTTTCAGAATTCTATACGGAGCTACATCGATGTCTATCTCATATCCATTAAACCAATCATCCGATGTGTCACTATGAGGCCCTGCAGCTTCATCAGACCAAATCGTATGAAAATCAGTATTAGAAAGAGAATTCAAACTTCCTCGTCCTACATAATATGAATCATTCAAAATCGTAACAGCAATTCCATCCGAATCCTCTGCCACTCCAACTTCTTCCGTAGGAGGAATCATAAGCGCATAAGTCAACGATCCTCCTGCAGAAATTCTTTGCCCAGAAAGATCAACTCGTACCGCGGCACTCGTATCTCCATCTAGATTCCCATCCGAAACAATAGTAATGGCAGGAAAAGATCCATTATAATCAACAACTCCATTTACAACCGGACGAACCACAAATGAATTATTTCCATCAAAACGGACTCCATTTAGAGCTACATTAAATGTAACTCGTCCTAAATCTACAGGCCCAGCCGCATCCGCACTCATCACAAAACGATATCCTTCAACCGTTGCTGAAGATGGAATATTCAAATCAGGTTGTGTAGGGGCATGATCAATCGAAAGATTCGTCTTATAAATCACATGATCATTTCCTACAACCATTCCTGTGATATTTTCATCAGAAATTACTTCTTTATTTACATCTGAAATAGCTCGAACATCAGTTCCATCTGTATCTGTTGAGATAGTATTCCCAAATCGAAGACGTAACTGTTGAGCCGTATCATTTTCATCCTCCAGCGATAGTACATCTACTTTGATTACTACAAAGGTTACATCATTTTTTGGAACTTCAATTCTATCACCTTCAGCCAAATTAAATTCCACCACCCCATTAGTTGTAGATATTGTCTCAAGTAGTTCCCCAGCTGCATTATAGAGCTTGAAATTTACTCGATTCGCCGCAAGAATATCATCCGCATCCGCTTGTCCATTTTGATTAATATCATTAATCAACTTCAAATTTTCAATAAAAATCAAATCATCCGTCCCAGTAAGCTTGATTCGCAAAACCTCTACATCTGTATCTCCTGCTACAATAACCTTAGAATATACGGGAGATTCTTCAGAAATCAAAAGTGATCCCATCGTAATATCTAGAGGATTACTCCCCATTAACAATTCTTCATAATTCGTCACTCCATCGCCATCCAGATCTTCCGCTCCATCCAGTACTCCATTACCAGACTCATCGATAGCAATCGTTTGAGTACTATCACTATCCTCCTCTCTCGGATCAGTAAATGTAGTATATATTTCATACCCATCAGTCAAACCATCACCATCATCATCTACGTCTTTTGAGTCAGTTCCAATATTTTGCTCCTCTATATTACTAAGTCCATCATCATCATAGTCTTCATCGGCATCCCCAATATCATTCATTGATTCATCTTCTACTGTATTAGAATTATCACTATTCGTATCATTTGGATCATATCCTAGATAACGTTCAGTTCCATCATTCAAACCATCACCATCAGTATCACTGTCCAATGGATCTGTTCCCTCATTATATTCCTCAATATTTGTCAGACCATCTCCATCCAGATCTTCATTCGGATCAAGAATTCCATTTGACCCCTCATCAATATACAACGTAGAACTACTATCACTATCAACTCCCTTCGGATCAGTATGTGTCGTAAACTCTTCATAGCCATCTAACAAACCATCATCATCATGATCAGGGTCTTTTGGATCTGTATCAAATACTATTTCTTCTAAATTCGCGAGTCCATCGTTATCCAAATCTTCAACGCCATCATCCAAATCATTGGCTGATTCATCCTCTAGAGTATTCGTATTATCACTATTAGGAAAAACTGGATCGTATCCCAACTCAACTTCTAACCCGTCAACCAACCCATCATCATCATGATCATTATCCCATGGATTAGTTCCGGCCAAGAATTCTCCTAAATTCGATAGTCCATCTTCATCAAAATCCTCGCCAACATCAGTACGTCCGTCCACAGACTCATCTCTTTGAGAAAATTCATGAGTACTATCACTATTACTTATATTCGGATCAGTTTTCGTCCAGTGAACCTCAAACCCATCCTCAAGACCATCCGTATCAGAATCTGGTTCGATTGGATCGGTTCCTAATGTCTGTTCATCAATATTAATAAGACCATCATTATCAAAATCTTCTTGATCATCTGTTAATCCATCCAAATCACTATCTAGTTCGTTCAAATCATACCCAGGAATTTGTGACTCAAATATATCTTTCAATCCATCATTATCACTATCAACTGTTTCATCAATACATTGAGCCGAACATCCATCTCCACTCGTAATATTTCCATCATCACAGGTTTCTCCCTCTTCCACTTCATTATTAGAACAAACTGGTGCGGTAGTTCCATCACATACAGAATTACATTGATTTGGTTCTCCATTCAGATCCCCATCATCACATACTTCATTTGGTGATTCAATAGAACCATTTCCACAATATTCAGGACTCCAAACATTCCCATCCATATCTACCTCTCTCGTAGCCGTATCAACCGAAAGACCAAATCCATTCGTCCAATCTCTTCTCGTCGCAGTATTAGCATCAGTTCGATCAGCCCAAATAATATGACTCTCTGAAACATTTGCATAAGTATTTCTCCACGCAAACACCTCATCCTGAACAAAACTCACCGTGATTTTATTATCAGTATCAGTATCTGTATCTTCTACATTAAGAAGATAAAGGACATAATTTTGTCCCGCCTGAGTAATAGGCTGATCATTAAAATCAAATGAAACTCGTGCCGTATTTCCATCAACACTTACAATATTTGAAGTCACAACTCCTGCATCCAAAAATCGTGGACTCTCTCCATCCTCCCAAGTTGGATAAAACTTAAAATTAGAAGAATCTAATCCTGGAGTTCCGGTAACACCTCCATCCAATTCGATATCAAGTGTTATTTTTTTTATATCCACATCCTGATCATTTCGAGCTTTCGCGGTAAACCTATAGACCTGTTGTCCACTTGAATTAGCGCTACTAAAAGATGGTTGCGTCTCATCATGCATCAGAATAATTTCTCCATTATAAATTGGATTATAATTTCCACGCAAAGCCGCTGGTTCCGTAATAGCTTCTGCCGCTGTGAAGTTTGGCGAAGTAAATGTCTTATCAACAGCCACTCCATTTATCTGACTCACCGCACCGGTTCCATTTTGTCCTCTATTTGTATGTAATAAAACTCTCAACCGATGATATTGATTATGAGTAAAACTTACCGTATCTTTAACATCAACCTGAAGTGATAACTCTTGAGAAGCCCCTGGTACTACCACCAATGGATTTTCACTCATATCAAAATTAAGCCGTCCATATGTAGTATCAAAAGTACTCGTACTCACAATAGCTCCATTCACATCAACTAATTTGGCAGTAACGGCTCTTCCTATATTTTTTTCCCAAGTATTAAAAACCGTAAGACTATCTCCATAATCTTGAATAAAATATAAATTATTAATCTCGATCGAGTCATGCTCTGCTTCAACCGTAAAATTAAGAACCTCAACAGCCTGTTGATTCGCCAGTAAAATACTATTAGCTGGGGCAGTAGTAGACCGATCATTCTTAGTAAAGACAAGTTTCCCTGACTGAATAAGTTCCATCGTTGGCCCCTCTATTGAGGATGTAGATACACCACTAATATTACTATTAGCAGGATTATCCAAAACATCTCCATTCAGATCATTTTCTTTTACCTCCAGAGGTTGCCAGAGCGCTATATTTTTAAATTCCGCATCAATAATTTCTAATCGAAATTGCGAAGTCTTTGCATTAGCAATAGTAGAAACTATCGCTGTAAATTCTTTCTCTACTCCATACGCAATATTTTGAGAGAGATCGACCGTTACCGCTCCCGTAAAAGGACCTTCTGGTTTAGCATTAACAACAGATTCTGGCCCTACCTCATAAAAAGCAACCTTATCACTCACGGGTGTTCCATTCAAATCAAATACTTGGATTTGATAATCATCGACACTCGATCCACTTAGTCCAAGTGCATCAAATTCATCATCATTAAACCCAAACATAATTGATGAAAAATAAGCTGATCCACTATCAAAAGAAGTAGACGCAAAAGCTAAATCATTATTGATGACTTTAAAATTCAAATATTCAATTGCCGTATCACCAGCCACTCGCACCTCTGGCAAAGCAGATTCACTTCCATCATTATGAGGATCTACCAATTCAATATAAATTTCTTGATCCGTCGTACAATCAGTACCACAAGGGTTAGTTCCCCCAGTCAACACATCACTAGAGTCAATATCCAACACTGATCCACTATGCCAATCATTAGTCGTCAGTGAATGATTATTATGAGATGTATCACTCCAAACTATAGAATGTTCATCTAGATTCGAATATTGTCCTCGTTCAGAGGCAGTATCACCAATCAATTTTACAGAAACTCGATTATCATCTGAATCGTTATTTCCATCTTCTTGTAAATTCTGAGCCGTAAGAGCATAGACCTTCGTAGTATTCCCTGGAATTTCAATCCCCGTCACCCACTCAAATTTTCCATTCAATGTTTTTTTCGTAGATAGAATGACTTCAACAGAATCCAAATAATCCTGGGTTGTATTCAAGGCTCCGTTTACAACCTCTCTAATATTAAAATTATCACTAGAAAGAACTGATGAGTCTGATTCCAACCCAATCAAACTAATATCAAAAGACGTTCTTTTAATCTCAGCCACTTCTTGACCTGTGTTCTCGATCGTAAATTGATAGAGAATTTGCTCCGAAGCACCACCAGCACCAAGTGTTTGCGATTGTGTTTCAGCTGCGGTAATAGCAATATAAGTATTAAATAACTTAAAATCAGCACCTTTAATATCTTCTTGAAGTTGAATTTCATCTATAACAATCGCTACATCCGTCGCTACAGTATTAGCCTTAAATCCATTTTCACCACGATTCGTATCTAAATCCATATGTAAATCTAATCCCGAATGAGCTCCATCCGTCATCCCAGAAACATCCACCACCAGTTTAACCAACTTAGTTTGACCTTCCTCGACCGTCAAAGCCCCCGCGGGAAGAAAGGTAAATGAAAGTCTTCCGTACTGATCCATAGCAACCGTGGAAATTTCGGTATCATCCTCATTGTAGAGTTTATAGATTAATCTATTTCGAACATTCGCTTCGGTGTCGGACAAATTATCATCTGTATTATTTTTCAAATACAAATTAGTAATTTCAATATCATCATTAATAGCTTCTAATTCTAAATTCAACACCGCTTGATTTGTTTCTCCAACTGTTAAAATAGAATCAGCCAAAGAATCTGTTTCCAACGAAACTTTCAACGTTCCACTCGGAATAAAACTAAATACTGGACCATGTAAGGGGTTAATAAGTGAAATTTCATCCGTACTTTCATCTTTTGTTACAAGTCTTCGTAATCCATCCTCACTTTTAACCTGTACTCCGATGAGGTCTATTTTTACCTGTTTATCTTGAGATTCCGTCGGAACCCACAACTGAACATTAAAATCTAAAAATCCATCATACCCAATAACTTCATTGATCGGATACTCAATCGTTCCATCTGAATTGAAAGAAACTGGACCAACTCCTGGATCAACTCCTATTACTTGATTTCCTCCTGTAATAGGATCTACTCCGTAGAGTAAAATACCATAGTCCGCATAATTACCACCTACTTCCACTGGCTCATTCGTATCTTTATAAAGCGTCTCAATATTGAATAAAATATTCTCAACCATGACAGCCCCTATCTGTCCCTGTAACTCTATTCCAAAGTCCTGATTATTTTGTAAAGAATAATCCGCAACATGAATAGCCCCCTCTCCGGCAATCCCTATTAGAGGCGTATCAGCAGCATTCCCGCTATGAGTATCATCGGTACGAACAAGATCAAGATCCTGAATTACCTCTAAAACACAACTACTAGTACAGATCCCCTGTCCATTATTTCCACCTAGATCACACTGTTCATTATCCTGTTTTACAGCGTCTCCACATGTATCGATTCCAGTTCCAATGATCTGCGTATTAGTAGAGATTTGCACTTTATGTCCATTCGTCCAATCTTGCGTAAAAGCAGCATCTGGTTTTCCATTCCAGATAATATTCGGATCAAACACCTCTCCTTTCCAAACGCTCTTCGATTCAAACCAGTTTAAATCCCAAGGGTTAATCAAAACGGTATCTGTCAGAATATCAATCTTAATATTTCGATCAGTTACTCCATTCACAAGCTCAAAATTATCCATCGCCAAAACATATCGTCCATTTGGATGCTCACTCAGATTTTCACTTAAGTTCCCCCCCGACTCATCCTCATTAAAAGTAATCTGGATCTTCCCACTTGTCTTTGTGGCATCTATAATCTCAATTCCATCACTCGCCACCGGAACAGAACCGATCACTAAATTCCCATTATCATCAATCGCTCGGACAAAAAAGTCTGAAGCATCAATCAAATCATTTACACTCTGGTATCCATCAAAATCTAGATCAAAAGTGACCCGTCGTACATTAGCATCTCCATTCGATTTTAGTTTAAATCTATAGATATCATTATGCCCAAAGTTTTTAATAGAATCTATCTCTGGTTGATCAGTATCATGAGTAATAGACAGATCCGAACGATAGAAACGAAACTCTTCACTCTTAACCGTTCCAGCAATAGAAGACTCTTCTAAGATTAATAACGTATTAGGATTACCATTATATACCGTATAAGCCAAAACTCCATCGTATCCCTCTGTAGTATCCAACTTCAATATGAGTCTATTAGCATAGTGATCTACATGAGTAATCGCCTGAGTATCAAGCGTGATGAGAAAATCTTTTTGTTCTCCTGCAGCAATTTCATATGGGGTTATAAATTCCAAATTCAGCTCTCCAAGAGTACTAAACCCCGACGCTGTTGTCACTGCCAATACTATAGGATTATTAGGATCCGTATTATCAATCAGTTGTATATTTTCTGTAAAAGCATTGATAGCTCGTTCATCATCATGCACTCTATATTGATTCGCCCCAGTACTGTTCGTCGTCAAATCATTATCCAGATCATTCACAAAATACATTTCATGAACTTGAACATCAGCTCCTTGAGCCGTAATAGAAAATTTCAAAATTTCTTGGTCCGTCTGAAGTTCGGTCAGTATCTTCCCCTGAACAATTTCATCAGGAGTGATAACCAAACTTGCCTGAGCATTTACCACTCCGGTTAGAGAAATACTAAATAGTCCAAGTAACAAAAGTCGATGCCGTAGAAATTTTCTCATTAAAATGACCTAATAAAATCTAATTATTATATCACAAAACAGGCAAAAAAACCACTTAAAAAAAAGCAAATAATAACAACAAAAGCCAGTCTCAGACTAGCTTTTAATGAAGTATTTTATTAAAATTTTAAGCAATAAAGTCAAATAAGTGAGCCTTTAATCAATTATTTTTAAGCAAGCGAAATGGAGTCAGATCAACCTTCGTTTCAAACCCATTAAACCAATCCTCTGAATCTGTATTATGTGGACTCCCTGACTCATCCGACCAGACAATCATACAACGATCGGTAATACTCGTACATCCACCTGTTGCCAATTTTTCATAAAAATTAGAAGGCACCTCATACATATTATCCTGTAGGAATGTTACATTAATGCCATCAGAGTCCTGGGCCCCATTATCATCTTCCACCGTCGGAGCTACAAACAAAGCATACGTCAGCGTCCCATCCGCCGAAACCCGCTGCCCCGATAGATCCACCTCAAGCATCACTTCATCGATTCCAAGATTAGCAGGAGCCACATTTATAGGAAACATAGAATTCGTATCCACAACGCCATTGTTCACGGCTCTTACAAAAAATCCATCATAGGCACCAACCACAGGCATTGTTTCAAATTCAATCCCATTGAGATTCAATTGTAGACTCACTCGTGCCAGATCAACAGGACCAGCCGCAAGAGCCGAAACATCAAAACGGTATGATTCAGTCGATACCATCGAAGGCAACGTCATCGCTGGTTGAGGATCCGAATGATCCAGTTCAATATTAGTTTTATAGAGAACAAAATCATCACCCTCTGCCGTTCCAGAGATTTCATTATTTTCTAGTTCCGTCAGCGTAGAAGTATTCCCACCAAACAAACTCGCCACGAATCCATCTCCGCTAGCCGAACCACATCCCACCAATATAACTGGCAACAAAACTCCGAGAACGCTCAGTCTTAAAATATGCATGTATCAGAAGTGTAACGCTAGCCAGACTTTTTCACAAATTTAGTCAAAATCACAATCTGTTGATCATTCACTTTTCCTTCTATCTGTTCATGATTATCTGAGACAAGTCTAATCCGACGAACGGGAGTTCCTACCTTCGCCGTGATACTCGATCCCTTAACATCCAGATCCTTAGTCAGAGTTACCGTATCACCTTCATCTAGTTCTACACCATTGCAGTCTAGATGTTTGGGGAGCTCCTCCTGATCAATACTATCTGACTCAGCCCAAGTCTGAACGTCATCATCCAGAAAAAGCATATCCAAGAGATCCTGAGGCCATCCTTCATCCGCCAAGTGCGTCAACATCCGCCACGCGAGGACTTGAACTGGAGCTTCTTCTGACCACATAGATTCATTGAGACATCTCCAGTGATTTGGATCTATACTTTCTGGATCTTCTAGCTGATCTCGACAGGTTTCACAGAGATAGGCGCAGTTGTCTTCGTTTTCTTCTTTTCGTGGTGAGACGAGATAGGCGTCGAGATCTTCTGTGTTTTCACAGAGTTCGCATTTGTCTTCGGATCGTTCTTGGAGGTTATGGAGTTTCATTATGATGAAGTTATAATCTATTCTTCACAATTTTCAAATTCTCAAAATTTATATTGTCGATAATTACATCAGAGAAAGATTCTGGATCATTTTCCGCCAAACGATAGGAAATAATGTCTCGATACATGATCTAAGAGTTAAGGTGTGTAATTAAGATATGCAAAAGAAAGGAATCGGACAAATATATCCCTTTCTTCTTACAATAAAGCGTTTTTTATTCCTTTTTCTTTCCTCGTTTCATGAAAGGCAGCAAGCTTCTTTTTTCTTTTTTCACTTCATTTTTTGGAGTTGTATCCGTCTTTACACTACTCTTTGGAGCTTCTTTACTTCCAGATTCATTTGGTGATACAGATGGTTTTGGTTTTTCTCCTTGAGAATTACTTCTACCTCCTTGTGGACCATTACTTCTTCCGTTCCCCCCTTTTCCTCGAGGTCCTCGTCCTGGAGCTGCTCCACCTCCCATCTTCTTCCCTTTTTGAGCTCGTTCAACTCTTACGGATGGACGTGTCGTTTTTTTCAATTGATAAAAAGCATCCATGATCTGTTCAGCTTCCTTCATAGGAACCGTAATAAATGAGAAATCACTCATGATATCAATATCACCAATCACTTTCCCTGCTACTCCAAACTCTTTTTCAATCGTTTCTAGGATCTTCGGAGGGGTTGCTCCCTGAGTTCTTCCAGTGTTTAGGAAAAGTCGAGTCGTCCCAATCTGATCTGGATATCGCGGAGACTCTCTTCGATCTCGTTGTTGACGTTGCCCTCCATGACCACCTTGACCTCCCTGTCCACCATGTCTTCCTCCACCACCTTGTGCACGATCCATTCCTTTGACTCCTACAATATTTTTGTAACTCGCAGGATCCAGAGTGTCAGAGTGACTTAGCTTGAGCAGTGCTGCGATGACCATTTCTGGCTCAGCCGATCCAAACATTTCTGTAGCCAGTTTCTTATATCGTTCTAACTCTCCTGGATTTTCTAGCATTTCCTCCATTTCTTGAGTTATTTTTTTCTTTTTGATATCCACCATAGTAGATCCATCTGGCAGTTTTTTTCCTTGTATATCCGCTTTTGCATGTTGCCCAAATCTTCTCAACTGATGAAATTCTCGAGGCGTAATAAGTGTAATAGCTTTTCCTTCTTTCCCCGCTCGTCCAGTCCGCCCAATACGATGAACATATGATTCTGAGTTTTGAGGCAACGCATAGTTGATCACATGCGTCAGATCACTTACATCTATTCCTCGTGCCGCTACATCGGTAGCTACCAATGCTTCTGTTTTTCGTTGACGAAAATTTTTCAAAATCTTTTCTCTACGATCCTGAGGAATATCACCATGAAACGCTTCCGCTTTGTATCCACGATCGGTAAGATGTTTCGATACTTCATCACTTTCCACCTTCGTTCGACAGAAAACAATTCCATAAAATTCTTCCTCCATATCGATAATCCGACAAAGAGCTTCAAACTTGTCTCGATACGAAACTTCAAAATAAATTTGATCGATTGAGTTCTTGGCAATCTGATCAGACTCTGTTTTGATCATTTTAGCATCCTTCATGTATCGTTTTGCTAGTTGAGCAATTCGTTTTGGCATTGTCGCCGAAAACAACAACACTTGTCGATCAGGTTTTGTATGACTCAATATTTCTTCAATATCCTCAATAAATCCCATATTCAGCATTTCATCCGCTTCATCGAGCACAAAATATTTTGCCTCATTCAACTTTAGCGTTCCTCGTTCTAAATGATCTTTCACTCGTCCAGGAGTTCCAACTACGATATCAACTCCTTGTTTGAGATGACGTTGTTGAAGCGTCCACGACTGTCCTCCATAGATAGGAATGATAGACAGTTTTTTATTTCCTTTGAGACTGTTGAGCTCTTCAGCCACTTGGATCGCCAGCTCTCGTGTTGGAGCCAAGACGATAGCTTGTGGTGATTTGGATTTCCCTGGAGTGAGTCGATCCGTAAACACGAGTCCAAATGTTGCCGTTTTACCGGTTCCCGTTTGGGCTTGAGCAATTACATCTTGATCAGATTCTAAAAGGAGCGGAATGGTTTGTTCTTGGATTGGGGTTGGGATTTCAAATCCCTTAGCTTGTATCGCGCTTAGCGCATCAGCAGAAAGTCCAAGGTCGGCGAATGTTTTTGACATGTATTTTAAAAATGAATTCAAACCATAGTCAAAACACTATATTTTACAAGCCAGAAACAAAAGAACCCTAAAAATAAAAACTATCCCCTCCAATATCATTGCGATGTCCTCAAATTATAATACGATTTAGACCATCCAATAACCAATACTAATATGAAAGTTATACTTATCACAGCGCACTCTGATGGAAAAAAATCACACACCTACCAAGCCGCAAACCAAGCTGAATCAGTCATAAAATCCAAAGGACATGAAGTGATACGACATGAAGCATTTGATATGCCATTAGTAAAACCAAAATTTGATGAAACAGGCGAAGTCATTCTCAATACCGACTACGACGAACTCATCGATCAACTCAAATCCTGTGACGAAGTCGTAATCGCTTGTCCGTTCTGGAACTGGAGCTTTCCATGGGCACTCAAAAATGTAATTGAAGGAATTATCCAAAAAGATAAAACTTTTGTTTATGGAAAAAAAGGCCCAGAAGGAACCCTCAAAAACATAAAACGAGTAACGATCTACTGGACCTCAGGAGGACCAAAATGGTTTTATCAAATCACTAACTCAAACTTTCTCGTCAAACATCTCACCCATGTGTTCAAATGGCTCGGAAGTAAAAAAGTTCGAAATTTTGGAGTAGGAGGAATCATGACCAATAAAAACACTCCAACATTTGAAAAACACCTAAAAGCTATTGATACACAATGGTAAAAAGAACAACATTAATAATCAGTTTCCTATTTTTAAGTGGTTGTTCTAATGCAACCACTGATTGGGAAATCACAGATCCTACATTTACCATACAAGAATCCGTTGAAGTAAATCCAACAACGACACGAAACCGAATCTGTCATAATTCGGTCTGTGGAAGTTTCGTAGAATACAATGGCACTTGGGAACAATATGTTGCCAGTATTTTCTCTGATCTAAATCCAATCATTACTCCAGATGAAATTTCAGGATGGAATCAGACTGAAATAGTAGAAAGTAAGATTCTTTTCAAAGAACTAAAAAACAAAACCCTCATACTCATCGAAACAAGTGCAGCAGGAGAAGGAAATATGAGCTTTATAGATATCCAACAAGCCACAAAAGCAATCCAATAATTGACTCAAGATATGAAAAACGTTGGAAATCTTATATCAGCTCTTTCGCTTCATGCGTCAGCCGAACGCAAAGGAAAAAATGAATATTTTTTCAAAACAGGCAAAGGACAATACGGAGAAGGAGATATATTCATGGGAGTTTCTATGCCTAGCATCCGAAAAATCGCAAAAGAATTTCAAGAAATTTCTTTATCTGAACTTCAAAAATCATTAGAAAATCAAGTACATGAAGTCAGGCTTTGTAGTCTGATCATTCTCGTCTATCGGTACCAAGACAAACAAACCAGTATTGAAGAAAAAAAGAACATCGTAGAATTTTACCTCAACAACACCAAATACATAAACAACTGGGATTTGGTGGATTGTTCAGCGCATTATGTCATCGGTCAGGCGGTGTTAGATGAGATAGTAGATCGAGATTTGTTATTCCAACTCATACAGTCCACAGTTCTCTGGGAACGAAGGATTGGAATCGTAGCCACCTGGATTTTGATCCGAAATCAGGATATTGATACGACCTTAGCCCTCTCTCAAAAACTCCTGCAAGACACGGAAGACCTCATGCATAAAGCCGTCGGATGGATGCTTCGAGAAGCCTGGAAAGTTGATGCAGATACGGTCGAATCTTTCCTCATCAAAAACTACAAAAACCTTCCAAGAACAACCCTGCGATATGCAATAGAACGAATCGAGGAACAAAAACGAAAAAAATTCCTCCAAGGCGAGTTTGGATAAAGTAATAATCTATGATACGTTTTCATTATGAATAAAACTTGGATCATTACGGGTGTCGTTCTTTTAGGAATTTTGATTTGGATTGCCGTTGGTCTGTATTTCAAATGGATCACCCCTCAACCAACATATACCATTATTGATTCTGATGGTTCCATAGAGGTTCGAGAATATACGACACAACTATACGCAGAGGTAGAAGTAATCGCTGATAATTTTTCAGAAGCTTCCAGTAGAGGATTTATGCAAGTGGCGGATTATATATTTGGAAATAACACACAGGGCGTTGGTTCTGAGAAAATTGCCATGACTTCGCCTGTCATTGCCCAAAAATCAGAAAAAATAGCCATGACGTCACCTGTCCTGTCACAAAAGGATGAATCTGGAACGTATAAAGTTGCCTTTATCATGCCGGAGAAATATAAAAATATTGAGGCACTTCCAATGCCTAATAATGATCGAGTAAATCTACGATCTGTCACTGGACGGAAGATTGTTGCAATACGATTTCCAGGATTTTTTGGAAATCTGGGCCAAACTAAGAAACAAGAAAAAAAATTACTCGAATGGATCGAATCAAATGGATATACCTCAATATCATCTCCAATTTACGCTGGATATGATCCTCCATCAACGCCTCCATTTTTACGAAGAAATGAAATCATGGTTGAGGTGAAGTAAACTAAAAATATCACTCTTTTGAACTTCTAAATTCTATATAAAACATGAACACAACCGATCAAAAAATAATACTCATCTCAGGCGCAACCTCTGGAATCGGAAACGCTACCGTCAAAAAACTCATAGACCTAGGACACATAGTCTACGGATCTTATCGAAAAGAAACCGATCAAGCCAAAATCGAAGCCGTAGGAGGAATCCCTATTCAGTTTGACATGACAGACTATGACAGTTTGGAGCGAGCAGTAAAAAGAGTCATCACAGAACAAGGACGTATCGACGTCCTCTATAACAACGCTGGATATGGACTCTATGGGGCTGTGGAAGATGTCACAATAGAGGAAGCGAAGTATCAGTTTGATGTTAATCTTTTTGGATTAGCTCGGCTCACCCAACTCGTACTCCCACACATGCGAGCTCAACACAGTGGAACGATCATCAATACCTCGTCTATCGGAGGGAAGATTTATTCGCCACTGGGGGCTTGGTATCATGCCACCAAACATGCACTGGAAGGTTGGTCGGATTGTCTTCGGATTGAAGTCAAACAACATGGAATTGATGTAGTAATTATCGAACCAGGAATGATAAAAACAGAATTCGGAGGAAGACTCAAAAAAAATCTAGAAAAAAGAAGCCAAAACAGTGCCTACAAAGAACTAAATCAAGCCATGATCAAAGCCTCTGAATCAATGTATGAAAGCAATCAAGGTTCTGAGCCGTCAGTGATAGCAACAGAAGTAGCAAAAGGGATCAAATCAAAAAACCCAAAAACAAGATATGCAAAAGGGAAAATGGCCTCAATGCTTCTTTTTGTTCGTAAGTGGTCTAGTGATAAATTTTTTGATAAATTTGTAATGCTACAGATCAATCAAATCATCAAGAAAGGAAATAAATAAGATTCGTTTCTTATTGTGATATTTTTATACTGAATTAGATTTATAGACCTTCCATCAATGCTCTCAAAACAAATACAGACGATCATCACCAAACACACACACATTTCTCTCCAAAAAGTGATGGAATACACAGAGAAATCTACTTTTGGATTTTTGTTAGTAATCCTTTCATTGCCTTCCGCACTTCCCGTACCAGCTCCAGGATACAGCATTCCTTTTGGAATTTTACTTATTATCCTAGCCGTTCAGATCATTCTCAGAAAACAGACCCCTTGGTTTCCCAAGAAATTTAGAGAAAAAGATATCAACATCTCAAAATTAAAAGGAGGACTCGAAAAAATACAAAAATTCATCACGTTCTTCGAAAAACTGATCCGAACCAGAATGACATGGATCTATCGAGGTGGATACAGACTCTTCGGAGTGTTGATCATGTGCTGTGGTATCTCAATGCTAATTCCCATTCCCGGGACTAACACGATTCCAGCAATGGGAGTCTTCATCATTGGACTCGGAATGATCGAAGAAGATGGGCTCGCTGGGCTCGCTGGAGCTTTGACGGCATTGGCAGGAATTACGCTAACATTACTAATTTTATTTCTTGGGAAAGAAGCCCTTGATCTACTTATCAAGAATTTTATCTAAGACATAAATCATCCGCCACAATCTGTGCCGAAATCATCGCAAAACTAATATTATAACCACCACACAGACCACTACAATCAATAACTTCTCCCGCAAAATAGAGTCCTGGATGTTTCTTCGATTCTAGATTTTTAGTTTCAATATCTTCTACTTTGACCCCTCCATTCGTCGTCCAACTCCCTGGATAGACATTTTTTTGCCGTGGAGGTATAGGATAGTGATAGAGACTTTTCACCAGATTCTGAAGTTTTGCCTTGGGTACATCTGCCATGAAATCCTGGTCAATTTCAGCTCGATCTAAATGATAGTCTACGAGTCTTTTGGGAATAAATTCTTTTAGAAACTGGCGAATTGAATTTTTTCCATTTCGAGATTCATTAAATTGATGGATAAATTCTTTTTCTGTAACAGAGGTAACAAAACTTAGTTCTATTTTTTCCCCAGCAAAAGAAGAGAAATCCAACGCCGCAGGACCAGAAATACCAAAATGAGTAATTAACAGGTCATCAATAACTGATTTCTTGTTAGTAGTATCTGTCAGTCGTCCCACAAAACTAATTCCCGCAAACGCACGAAGAGGCTTGTCCAAAAATATCAACGGACAAAGGGAGGGAGAAATTTGATCCGTAATACTATGCTCAAGCGACTGAGGCAGTCGATAAATATAATCAGAATCCCCCATATCCTTCATACGATACATCCCTCCAGTCGTCAGCACCACTCGATCATAGGATTCTCCATTTATGGTAAAACCAGCATCCTGACTCTCAATAGATTCAATTTTGGTATTAAGATGAAGCGTAAGATTATCTTGTTCGAGGACTTTAGATTTGAGTCGATCCACCTCCGCTACTGCATCTTGTGATTGGAGAATCGCTCTATTTTTTTCCCATTGATATTCAATTCCTAACTTTTCAAGTAAGTGATATCGATTCTCAAAATGAGGATTTTTAAACAGTGTTTGAACCCATTTTTCGTCCTCCGAGTTAAATTCTGTTTCCGAAAAAACTTTATTCGTAACATTCATACGTCCACCTCCCGTAGTTTTAAGTTTTTCACCAATATCTTTATTTTGCTCATACAGATGAACTTCTCCTTCAAAATCTTCAAGCAATAATGCCGTATAAATTCCGGCTGGACCAGCACCAATAATCGCTATTTTCATTTGATCTGAGCCTATGAGATTTCATCCTTCTTTCAAGGCAATAGTTGAAAAACCACTATCCATCTCTAAATATTCAAAAAAATCGAATCCAAAAACTACTGTACTGGCAAGTCGCCCTCTCCTCCAAACTTAGTCTCAATCCATCCCATAAGAATCCCCAATATAGTTCCATCAATCAAAATCCAGTAAGGAGACTGGATTCCTACAATATCACCCAAAACCGTAATAATAGCCGTCATTTCTTCATACGCCAACAATACCAACATCAAATGCATTAAAAATCCTATGATCGCCCCTCGAAACCAAAAAGGCATTGGAAACCTAAGGATGGGATGATGTGACATCAATCCCATAAAAGCCGTAAGCACTCCCAAAATAATATAAAACAACCAAAGCCCAATCCCAAACTGAGTTTCTATCGCATAACCAAATACCGGCAACAAAAAGAAAGCCAGACCTCCAACCACAAATCCAAATATTTTACCAATAACAATACGATTAAGAAGCGAATGTTTCATATTCATGATAGACGAGAATTAGAAGTTAATAATTAGTGATAATATACTTAAACTTTTACATTTTAAAACATCAAAAAATAGGGCAGAGACTTAGAAACAAGAAGCTTTTAGTTTTCAAGATTCAAAAAATAAATACAAAGAACATACCTTATCTGAATTTAGTATGAGTAAACAAGAAACCGTTATCCGATTTGCAGACGTAGAATTCGAATATCCTGAAAGCAAAAAACGAATCTTAAACGAAGCCACATTCAATGTCCGAAAAGGACACAAATTCACACTCATGGGACAAAATGGAGCTGGGAAAAGCACCCTTTTCAAGATGATTACCGGCGACATAAAACCAGACGCCGGAAATATACATATAGATAAAAGTCTTAGTATCGCGGTCTCAAAACAAGTTATGGATAAGCGATTTATGGAGCTTACACTTCGAGAATATTTCGCCACCGCATTCACCGAAACTCCTGGCGATCTCGACAAACAAATTGCATTTGTTCTAGATGCCGTAGATTTCAACACTCCATACGACAAAAAAATACAAGACTTCTCTGGAGGACAGCAAGCACGACTATTATTAGCATATGCACTTATACAAGATCCAGACATCCTTCTGCTCGACGAACCTACCAATAATCTTGATACCGATGGAATCAACCACCTGATTGGATTCCTTATGATGTACGAAAAAACAGTCCTCGTCATCTCTCATGACGCAGACTTCCTCAATCTCTTTACTGATGGAGTCCTCTATCTAGATGTACACACGCACAAGATCTCTCAACATATGGGAGATTACTATACCGTAGTCGAAGAAATCGAAGCCCTCAGAAAAAAAGAGGAACTCAAAAACGCTCGACTCCTCAAGGAAATCCAAGACAACAAAGACCAAGCAAATGTCTTTGCTAAAAAAGGAGGAAAACTTAGGCTCGTCGCCAAGAAAATGCGAGATGCCGCCGCAGAAGCAGAAGCTAATATGGTAGATGTTCGAAAAGAAGATAAGACTATCAAAGAATTTGAAATTCCAGTCCAAGAAGACATCGGAGGTGTGATTGCAAGCATTGGACATCTCTCCATCATGGTAAACCACGAAATCGTCGACAAAAAAGTAAATAAAGAGCTTCGGATGAATGAACATCTTTTGCTCAAAGGGCCAAATGGAATCGGAAAAACAACACTCCTCGAACGTCTTGCCGAAAACAAAACCGAAGGCGTAACCATAAATGAAAAAGTTAAAATTGGATACTACCGACAAGACTTCTCAACTCTTGATTTTAACAAAACAGTACGAGACACATTGCTCGATTCTATAGAAGATTTTGAAGGAGATAGTATCGAAGAATACATGAGAGCCAATGCTTCAGGATTTCTAATAGATAGAACCATCATAAACAGCAAAGTAGGAGATCTTTCCGAAGGACAAAAAGGACTTGTCGCCTTCTGTCAGCTCAAACTCATGAGACCTGGAATTTTAATATTTGATGAACCAACAAATCATATAAACTTCCGTCATATACCCGTAATCGCAAAAGCATTGCATGACTATAAAGGAGCTATGATCGTGGTCTCACATGTAGATGAATTTGTAGAACAAATCAGGATTGATGACAAACTAGATCTAGGAAAATAAACACTAGAAAAAACCTAACATAAATGGAATCAAACGACCCACTTCATGGCATAACCCTCAAGACCATACTCGAATATCTAGTCGAGTACTATGGCTGGGAAGAACTAGGAGAAATTATTCCCATCCGATGTTTCACGCACAATCCATCCATGGGTTCTAGCTTAAAATTTCTCAGGAGAACGCCTTGGGCACGAACCGCCGTCGAAAATGTATACTTAAGAAGTTTATAAAACCTCTTTCTACAACCAAAAACTATATTACCGTCTTACTTTCAAGCGTTGGCTTTAGGTCACGGGTTGGATTATTTTTCCAAAAATATTTATTTCCAAGATAATAGAGC
>JABAZT010000003.1:24037-48366 GCA_018608565.1 Candidatus Altimarinota bacterium | reverse complement strand
TAATAGAGCACCGTAAAGGCAAATACCGATATCGTGAAATTTGTAAGAAGGGTAAGAATCATCGTTCCAGTAATAAAAACAATTTCTCTATTCGTAACAAAAATTGGTTCATCGTCATGACGACTAAAGAAATTTTTCAACACCTGATTTGAAACTAATTCATGACAATAAATTTGTAGTGGCTTGAAATCAAAAATATCTAAAGCTACTTTTATCAATATTCCAACAAATACAGCCTGTGGAATAAGACGAATCGTGTCCTGAAACAGAATAATCCCCAAAAGAGAAAACACTCCCACCAGTATCCCCGCAAGACGCATAGAAGCCCCTTCTTTGATAAGTATAACGGATCGTTCAGTAGCTTGCGCCCCGGGGATTCCTCCAAAAAAACTAATAATCGCCGTCCCAACACTCTGTGATATGAGTTCTCGATTTCTTCTACTTTTAGTCTTGGTCATACGATCAAGAATCAAAGCCGTAAGAAGGCTATCTAGATATATAGCAATCGCGAGTTCAACCGCGAGAGGAATCGCAAGTATCAATATCCCCCAACTGAGAGCTGAAAAATCGGGCAGATGACTTTTAAGAAGGCTCGAAAAAGAAGTCTGCTCTGACGTCCCTAGATCTATTCGTGGCATATCAACCCCCGTCCATTGAACCAAAATCGTCATCACAATCAATGCCAACAACGTCCCAGACAAGATCCCTGACCATTTTGGGAGAAATTTTTTGGTGAGATACGGAGTCAAAAAACAAATAACAATCGTCATAACCACAATCCCAACGTATATCAAAAAATTATCAAAACTATGATTGTCTTGATAGTGAAAAACTTTCTTTCCTTGGCTTATTATTATCACCAGACCAATCCCACTCATAAATCCAGAAGCTACTACATTGGGAATAAGCGCAATAAATTTTCCAAGCTTTAATACTCCAAACAAAAAAACCAATCCAGCCGTCAGCAAGAAAACAAAATTCATAAATTGGTCAGACGTCATTCCTGACAAGTCATACGACTGACTAGACATAATCATCGCCGTCGCAAGAACCGTCATGGGGGCAGTAGGCCCTGAGCACTTGATAGGAGTTCCTCCAATAAGAGACGTAACCAGAGCAATAATTGCCGCTGACATCATCCCCAAAAAAGCACCTCTCCCCGACATCATCCCAAATGCAGCTCCAAGACTTAACGCAATTATCGTGGTCGTTATCGCCGCAATAATATTTCTCGAAAGCCCTTGAAATTTTTTGTGTGTGTAAAACATATGTTCCTCCAATAATATATGATAGTTTATGGGGAGGGACCTCGGATAATTATAGAAAATATTTTATAAAAAGAAAAGTAATGATTTTAAAATAAATTATCCCACCCCCTATACGGAAAAATACCAATGTCCAAATACCCTACATCCATGAGAATCTTTAACTCTTTGCCCTTTTAATTATCATTGGCACATGAAAAAATTACTTATACTCATCACTCCATTCCTTTTGATCGGATGTTCTACTACTCAAACCAACATCCTTCCAGAAATCTCAAAAGAAAGTCCTAAAAAAGTCAGCGTAACCGAAGAAATTAAGACAGAAATAATTAAATCAAAAAATCCAAACGTACTGCTAATTATAGCTGACGACTTAGGATTGGACGCAACCCCTTGGAATAAAAACTACGGAGACCAAAAACCTTATACCCCAAACTTGAGCCAACTCGCCGCTTCTGGAAGAATCTTTGATAACGTATGGTCGAACCCAACCTGCTCTCCAACCAGAGCTGGAATCTTAACTGGAAAATACGGAGTTCATACCGGAGTCCTCGGACCACTAAGCAAAACTGATGATGGTATTAGTCTCGAAGAAATTTCACTTCAAACACTCATTACTGAACAAGCCCCAACTCCCTATAGCCAAGCCATAATTGGGAAATGGCATCTCTCTACCGAAAAAAATGGAAGCGATCAAAACCCTCAAAAAATGGGAGTTCCACATTATTCAGGATTTATTGCTGGAAGTATGAAAGATTATTTTTCTTGGTCAAAAATCACAAACGGAGAATCCAAAAAATCAACAACCTATGCTACAACTGAATTTACCAATGACGCCATTAGTTGGATCGATGAGCAAGAAAACCCATGGTTTTTGTGGTTAGCCTACACCGCTCCTCATACACCATTTCACCTACCTCCTTCACAGCTTCATAGCAATCGAGATATAGAGGGAAAAGATATCGAAGAAAACCCACTCCCTTACTATCTAGCCGCAATTGAGGCGATGGATACAGAAATAGGAAGATTACTCAACAGTCTTTCCCCAGAGGAACGTGAAAACACCATTATTATTTTTATGGGAGATAATGGAACTCCAGCACAAGTTGTACAAAGCCCCTTTAACCCAAAAGCCGCAAAAGGATCACTCAATGAGGGAGGAATTCGAGTGCCTTTATTTGTTTCTGGACCAGAAATCCAACAAGGACGTGATCAAAGCCTTATCAATACTTCCGATTTATTTACAACTATTACTGAATTAGTTGGGATCAAACTACCAGAACATCATAATTCTCAGAGCTTTATGAATGCACTCTATGGAAAAGCTGATAAAACTCGTGAATACATCTATGCCGAAACACAAACCACAAACAACAAAGGCGGCGAACACCGAAACAATGGGTGGACCGTCCGAGACGAACGCTACAAACTCATCAAACTTGATAGTGGAACATCATTACTCTACGACCTACAAACAGATCCTTATGAAGCTAAAAGCCTCGCTAATGATCAGGATTTTAATGAAATACTAGAACGTCTCAATGACCTAGGACGTAAAATCCGAAAAGAAGAAGATAAAGTAGAAGTCTCAAAAACGACTAGTGATGATTTTGAAATCCTGATCAGAAATATCGATCAAACAAATGACAATATTAGTTTTACGTTCGAGGAAGATACAATAATCCTCAAAACAAATAATCTTCCAGATCATGAAACTGGAGAATTTCCTACTCGTGGAAATCCACACATTATTTCGGCTCAAGACTACGAATATCGTTTTCCTCGAAACCCTATCAAATCGAATACTCCCGAAGCTATAAAAGTACCTGGAGTTTCACTCAACGGAGTATTTATCGAGCCTGGAACTGCCGAATTTTGGAATAATGATCGTAACTCAGGTTGGAATCTAGAAGCATTTCAGGACGAACGAAATCTAGGACTCGACATGAATAACGCCCACGTACAACCAAACGGCTCCTACCACTATCATGGAGCTTCTGACGGCATTGTAAATCCCACAGCAACGACCAGTAATGATCTAGTATTAGTCGGGATAGCCACTGACGGATTCCCTATCTACTACTCTCCTACGAACAAGTATCGTAGTGGATATGAGCTCAAGTCTGGAAATCGAACAGATGGACCAGGAGGAAAATACGATGGAACCTATTCCCAAGACTACACCTATACTGGCAATAATAACCTCGACCAATGCAATGGAACCGTCATAACTACAGACTTTCACCCAAACTCAACCTACGCCTATTTTTTGACCGAAGACTTCCCCTATGCCCCACGATGTCTCTGGGGAAATTCTGAATCTACCACTAAGAAAAAAGAGGAGACTCAGCCTCGTAAAAATCAAAATACACGGAGACAACAAAATAGAAGAAACCGAAGATAGGATTTCTATCAACCTATAGAAGTAATACCAAACCAATGAAATCAACCAATTACTACAACACCTTTATCTCTGTCGCAGAGAGCTGCAAAAGGACTCAAGGAACAATTCCTCCTGAAAAATCACCACAAACAGTAGCTCGCATGGAATATGAAATGATACATGCCAATCCATACAAATTCACCTCAGATGATGTCCTTTTTAAAATTCACAATGAGCGAAATGGAGCGACATTATTACAAGATTTTTTCAGAAAGGGACAAGCTTGTTTTCGGTGTTCTCCACTCCCAAAAAGTTATGGTTGGGGATTTCATTTTGATGAAGAAGGACGAGTCGCGATTATCGGAAAGGAAACACCAGAATATCAAAAATTCTTATCTGATTCGGACATAGAGCAGAAATTTGCTTATGCTCCCAAAAGATAAAAAATACATCTAATGTACGAAACCATAAAAAACAATACCCTTTGCAGGTATATATTTATTTTTTACCTTCAACATGAATCTCCGTCTCAAAAAAGTCAACGCCCGTGATACTGCCAAAGTTTGTGCTCTACTTTATGCCGTTCTTGGAATTATTTATATTCTTATTGGTCTTGTTTTGCTATTACTCGGTGCAGAAAAAGCAGAATGGGTTGGTATGATTGCTATGGGAATACTTTTACCTCTCATTGGATGGGTTCTAATATTGATCATGACAAAACTATTTAACTGGATTATGAAAATTGGAGGAGGAATCCGAGTAGAATTTGATCAGGAGTAACAGTCATTTATTGGAGGATGAGCTATTTTTTATTCTGAAGAATAGTTCGATCTTCATTAATTCTATTTACTTAAACATCTTGAAAACTAGATCCACAGCCTCAACCGCACTTCGATACGCACCTGGAACCGTTCCTGGTTCTTCAGAATCCAAGGCTCCACCAGCAAAAAATATACGATCATCTATTGGCTGTTTTACCTTTCTGAGTGTTTGATCCAATTTTTCATCAATATCCGTAGTATAAGTTCCCAAAATATAGGGTTCACTCGACCAATTTTGTACAATATGATCTTCGTAGGTGGCAGAGGCTTTTCCTTCAAATATTTCATCTAGCTCTGTGAGCAATAATTCAATCACTGATTTTTCATCTAGATTGAGATACGGAGTTGCGGGTTCTCCAACCAACAGAACTCCCATAACATGATTTTCTGATTCTTTGCCAAATGCTGCATCATAGAACGTTTTTTCATCATACGGAAAATCTTCATCATACTCATTAAGTATTAATACTTCTGGATAAAAATGTTCACTAAAAGTCATAAATATTTTTAATCCAGCTGACATCTTGATTTGATTAAGAGCCGTCTTTTTCTTTGCTGATAAATCTGGAACAAAACGAATATAATTTTGTTGTAAAATTGTTATTGGAACCGCGACAATAACAGCATCTGCTTGATAGATTTCGGTCGGAGCATAGTCCGTTCCATTGATGGTCTTAATGATCACTTGGTCATTGGTATAATCAATCTCACTAACCGCTCGATTATAAATAATATTGTCTTTGACTGATGGAACTACGTAGTTGTCATAAAAATCAAACCAGGTCGTATTTTTAAACTTATGTTCTGGGGGATTTTCGATCTCATCACTATGGTCTTCTAATCTTTCTCCATTCCAAAATAACATTTGCTGTATGTCATAGGGAATAACTTCTACCGCATCCAAAATATTAGGATCTCCCGATATTTCTGCAAGGATCGAAGGATCTTCGTGAATCCATTCGGCTCCGAGATCTATTGGGAAATCAGCCAATTCATAATTTGCGCTTAAACGTCCTCCGTATTTTTTTCGAGCTTCAATTACACGATAGTCTATTCCTTCTTTTTCTAGTTCCGCAGCAGCAGATAGACCTGCTGCACCAGCTCCTACAATCAATACTTGATAGGTGTCTTTACTAGAAATTTCTATATCAGGTAAAACTTCTGGATTTGAACAACCTGTAATAAAAAACGCTCCCAAAATCAAAACGAGTAAATATTTCATGTATTTTGAAAATACCAAGATAAAAATCTCAAACAAGCACCACCGCTTTCATCGAGAGCTGGATCTTCCCATCCTGCATCGATATCACTTTTACCTGGACTCTTTGTCCTACCTCTAGCTCATCTGCCGGATTGGAGATAAATTTATTGGCTATCTGAGAGACGTGGACGAGTCCATCACTCTTGAGACCAATATCTACAAACGCCCCAAACGCGACTACATTTCTCACCACCCCAGAAACGATAGAGCCTTCTATGATTGAACTTGGATCAATTTTTTCTTGTGCTTTTCGATGCGAAGAATGAACCCGTTCTTCTTTCCCAATTTTGTCATAGGCTTCGGCAATGAACTCAAGCGTAAGTGCCGTTGCTTCCGGATAGAGCTTTTTCATTTCTGCTTCATGTGTGATCAAAATCTCTTCGATCGTTCCCGTATCCTTGTGCTGTAGGTAGTATCGAGCCAAAGCATACTGATCCGGATGGATATCTGTATTATCCAATTCTTCTGCACTCTCTGGCACGCGTAAAAAACCAGTGGATTGCTCATATACTTTATCGGAGAGAATTTTCTTGAGTCCTGCACGAGATTTATACGGACGATGATTGTATATCTTTTTAGCGGCTCGTTTATCAATTCCGGCGATATGGTTGAGCACATAGCTGGAGGCGGTATTTACATTGATACCTACTTTATTCACTACATCTTCTACAGTGTATCCGAGCTTTTCTTCGAGTTTTTTGACCGGTATGTCATGCTGATACATCCCGACGCCGATGGCTTCAACCGGGACTTTTACGAGTTCGGATAACGGATCAATATACCGACGTCCAATAGAAATCGTCCCACGATCCAGACTGTCGAGGTCGGGGAACTCTTCTTGAGCAATTTTAGACGCAGAATACACAGAGGCTCCAGACTCATTCACGATATAGACTTGAGTCTTGGTAAGACCTTGGATCAAGTCCAATGTTTCGTCTGCGCCTGTCCCATTTCCGAGGACAATTACGCCTGGTTCATATTTGGACAAGAGCGTCTTGAGTGTCGTTTCAGCTAGAGAGGATTGATGTAAAAATATCTTATCAAAATGAACCGGTGTCCCCAGCTCATCCAATATCGCCATCTTACAACCAGAACGATATCCAGGATCTATCGCGAGAATAACCTGCCCATACTCTGGACGAGTCATGAGCAACGCCTCCAAATTGGAACGAAAAGACGCAATAGCGTCATCTTCGGCTACTTCCGAAAGATCACTTCTGATTTCGTTTTCAAGGGATTTGAACAGAACACTATAGCCGTCCTTGATGGCCAATAATAACAGCTCCGTCGCCTGACCTCGATATTGTATATCTCTGAGATATTTTTGTTGCGTTTGTTTCTCTATGATTTCTGTTTTTTCTATTTTTATATTGAGGATTCCTAGTTGTTCTCCTCGGTTGAGCGCTAGGGTTTGATACGGTTTCAGAACTCTAAATCCACTCTGAAAATCTGAATACAGCTCAAACTTAGAAATCTGTTTCGCATCTTTTTCTTTTAGTTTTTCGAGCATTTTTTCTGACTTCTTTTTTGAGATTATTCGAGCACTAGTAAGGATTTGATTCTTGAGAAACGATCTGATCTCTGGCTCGGACGAAATCTCGGCAGCAATGATACACTGAGCTCCCTCTATGATTTCTTCCAATGAATACGCATCCAAAAGAGTCCTAAACTCGTTCTTAATCTTAGTTTCATCGTCTCCTTGTTTGATCTTGTCAGCTACGGGTTGAAATCCTTTTTCAATCGCGATCATCGCCTTCGTTTTCTTTTTGAGTTTGTAGGGTTTATAGATTTCTTCGACTTCTTTGAGGGTTTGGCAGGCGATGATCTTGGCGAGTAATTCCTCGGTCAGTTTTCCTTGTTCTTCTATTCCATTGATGGCGGTTTGTTTGGCTTTGTAGAGACTCTCTTTTTTGGCTTTCTGAGCGAGGATTTCTCGGATATCTTCCTCGTCGAGGTTTCCGGTTCGTTCTTTTCTATATCGAGCGATGAAGGGGATGGTGTCTCCTTCTTCTGTCATCGACAGTATCACTTCTACTTGAAACGGCTTCAGTGATAACGCGCTAGAAATTTCGTTGATATAGTTTGGTTCGACGAGCATATTTTGAAGTTTTAGTTTTGTTGGGGAGAGTTTAGGGAGAAAATTTGATGTTCCTAGAAAAAGACGGTTTTTAGGGGCTTGGTTAGTTTTAATTTAGTGTAGTAATGATTGTCAGTCTGGTATTGAATGACTATTTTTTTATAATGGGTTAAATAATTAAATTAGATGACAACAAGTAAGCCACCCCGACCAAGTATGGTCGGGGTGGCTTACATGAAAGAGATTATCTTTGATTGTACATCTCTATATTCAGATCCTTGACTCCCAAGTACTTAACCCCTACCCTAGGTGTAGGTTAAATAAATAAAGTATGATTATTCCTGAATATAAGAAACAACTTCAAATAGCTCTCAAGAAGGCTCAAGGAACATTAGCAAAGGTTGATAAGATGGTTGAATCTGAAGAATATTGTCCAAAAATTGTACAAATGATCAGTGCAGCTGAAGGATTGCTTCGAGGCGCAAAGCTTAAAATGCTTGAAAATCATCTACAAACCTGTGGTCATAAAAAAATGACTTCAACCAGTGAAGAGGATCGAGCCGAATTTGCTAAAGAATTGGTAAAAATATTAGACGTATCATCTCGTAAATAATATGGAACACACTCACCATAATCTACCTGAAAAAAGTATTAAAACGTATTATCCACTGATTTTAGTTTTAATTTTTATTATTAGTGGAACGCTTCATTTCGGATGGCTTCGTGGAGAATACAGTCTCTGGATGACTGATTTTGATAGCTCGTTCAATCCTAGGAATTGGATGCTAGACTTCATGGGACTATTCTTTTTAGCTTTTTCTTTTTTCAAATTATTAGACATAAAAGCATTCGCTCAAGCTTACAAAAGTTATGATATCCCTACCAAAATATTCCCCACCTGGGGATATATGTACCCATTCATTGAACTTGTTTTTGGGATATTATTACTTCATCGTATTGGTGTTTTTTGGACCAATGTGGCGGTAGTAATAATTCTTGGTATGAGCATTGTTGGGGTTATCCAAAGTGTTATGCAGAAAAGAAAAATTAAATGTGCCTGTCTCGGAACAGGCTTTAAATTACCCATGAGTCAGGTAACCATTATTGAAGATGGATTAATGATTCTGATGGCTCTCTGGATGATTTTGTTCTAGACAAGATCATTACTTCTCTTTATTGTTTATACAATTTGATGCAAAAATTACTTACTATTTCTTTCCTCTCTACCAAGCTTTTTGCACTTTTGTGCTTCAGCGCTATGGGATTGGCAAGTCTGGAAGTAGTAGAGGCTAAATCCCCCTGTCACGGAGACATCGTAGTAGTCTCAGAGGAAGAAAACAAAGATGACTGTGATGCATGTACCATAGCGGTTGATGCTTGGGATCAAGAGTTAGTCGATGTCTCTGAAATAGAACTCTTAGATATAGTTATAAGTCAAACGTCCGTTTTTACTGAAATAGGTGATTCTGTGATTCTGATAGCAGGAATGTATGATGTCTACTATCCGCCCCCAAGAGCAATTCATAAAGCGGCTTTCTATTTCCCAAACAAAAGTATCGTACTTTTGGTATAGAATCTTATTTTGATAATTTTTCGTGAGAACTTCTTGTTTTGACGATATTTTTATATTTTTACGTATTTTTTTTATTTCTAATTTTATTATGAAAACACTTTCACTCGCTCTCGTACTCTCTTTCTCTCTTTTGCTTACGGCTTGTGGCTCGGCTCCGATGACGGATGCTGATATGGCTACTAAATACGGACTCTCGCTTGAAGAATATCAAGAACAAAAAGAAGCGGCTGCACGAATGAACATGACTATTGAAGATCATCTCAATATGGGAGGAGATAATTCGAGCATGAATCACACAATGCCAGATGGTAAAGTCATGAAAAATGATGAAATGGACTCTCATGAAAAAGCAGCGAGCGATATGGGAATGACACTCCAAGAACATATTGATGCTGGACACACTGGTCACTAAACCTCGAATACAAATGAAAATGATCCACTCACTTACAAAACGCCAAATACTAATTTTTAGTCTTATTCTAATTCTACTTATCGGAGGATGGATTATTTGGAAGTCTATGGCTTCCAAGATTTCTTCCATCAAACCTATAAGTAGAGAAAAAATATGGATTACTACAAATCCCCAGATTGCCAAAGACTTTAGCTCTATCAAGCTCACAGGAAAAGTTAAATCAAACAAATTTGCCATAGTAGCACCTAGAAGAATGGGAATTATTCAGGATCTATTGGTTGATATTGGAGATACTATTTCTAAAGGACAAACCATTGGATATCTTTTTCCAGAAGGAGTTGAGGGACAAGGCTCTGCTGCTATCGGTTCAGCTGGTGCACAGCTAGCCAAGGCACGAGCAGAACTAGCACAAGCAAGAGGTGTGGCAATAAATTCAGTCTCAGTGGCAACTAAGCAGTGGAGAGAAAGCCAAGTACAACTTCAAACACGTTCTAATTTAGATGAAGACAGTATTCGTCAGCTCTCTGAAAAAAAAGGAGAAGCCTCCATCCTCGCAACGAACGTTTGGGAAAATGCTAAAACAATCTTATTTGGTCCTCAGGGAGTGGAGAGTAATAGAGGGGTGGTGGGAAACTTTAATAGTGCTTTACTTCAAAACAAAGTGAGAAATTCAGGGTATGAAATTTATCAAATGGAAAACTCAGGAAGTTGGGCTACACAAGATAAAATCATAGAACATTTAGTTCACCTAGAATCTTTTCTTTCTGATGCCGAAAAACTCTATAAAAAGGCAATTCCAAGTGCCAATAATTCTATTCAAAAAATTACAGCTAATCAGAAATCAATTCAGGCAAGTCAGATCCAAGTCTCACAAATAAAACAACAAATTTTGGGACTAGAAGAAAAGAATAACCAATCTTCTTCTGTAGAAATTGAAAAGGAAGTAGCAGTAGAAAAATCCAATGAAATATTAGATTTGGTTCAATCACAACAGGGGTTATCCGTAACCAAAGCAGAACAAAATGTTGATGTAGCCTATGCAAACTATAATGCAGCACTAATAAAAGCAGGACACCAAAAAATTATTGCACCCTTTGGTGGTACGGTTTCGGCTCGGATGGTTGAGGTTGGTCAAGCGGTCACCCCAAACACAGTGCTCTTCTATATGGAAGATGTAGAGACAAACCGTGCAGGAACAGAAAACTATGAAGTTCATATCTCTATCCCTGAGTCTTGGACTGGAAAAGTTTCAGTAGGAGATTCTGTGGGAATTAAGCGATCAGGGACAGGGGAAATACTCGAAGGACGAATTTTCCGCCTGAGTGATCAGATCAATCTCCGTACTGGTATGATGATGGCAACAGTCGCGGTTATTCCTCCTATCATAGAAATTTTTGAAAAAGACCAAGAAGAAAATAAGGACGAGGAAACTATTGATGAAATTCTTTTGGAACAAAAAGAAATAAACCTCATACATGGGCAAACTGTATTTGTTTATCTTGAGGATCAAGAGGCTTCGCTCTTCTCTGTTCCGACACTTTCGCTCAAAAAACGAGGAATTGATTACTTTCTTTGGAAAATGAACAATAAAAATCCTGTAAAATTACAGGTCGAAGTTGTCGCTGAAGATGGAGAATTTTCTCAAATTTTTACGAAAGAGCTGACGGTAGAGGATTCAATTATTACGAATCCTTCTGTTTCTTTATTTAGAACCGAATGAATACTTTAATAAAATACTTACTACATAACCGATTTCTTACGGCTCTCCTTTTCTTCATATTTGTAGGAATGGGGCTCTGGGCAGTTAAGAATACTCCTATAGACGCTCTTCCTGATCTATCAGAGAACCAAGTCATTATCGTAACCAAATGGGCAGGACAGTCCCCTCAGAATATTGAGGATCAGATCACCTATCCACTCACCACAGCGATGCAATCATTACCAAGCGTACGAACGGTGCGTAGTGGTTCAATGTTAGGAGTTTCGATGGTGACGGTTATCTTTGAGGATAAAACTGATATTTACTTTGCCCGAGACCGAGTGAGTGAACGGTTAACCCAAATACAATCACAACTTCCAAAAGAAGCCATGGTTAAGCTTGGTCCTGATGCAACAGGATTAGGACACGTATATATGTATACACTTGAAAATCCTGACTTATCACTTACTCAACTTCGATCAATACAAGATTTTACTATAAAGCTCCAACTTGAAAGTCTATCTGGAATTGCAGAGGTGGCTTCGATCGGAGGGTATAAACAACAGTATCAAATACTCCTTGATCCTACCAAAATTGAGCTGTACGGACTAGATCTTATGAAGATCATCAACCAGATTAAGATGGCGAATAATAACGTCTCAGGAAGAGTCCTAGAACATGGAGAACGAGAGATTTCTGTACAAGGAATTGGGTTTTTTCAGTCAGAAGATGATCTCAAAGATCTGATCATTGGTCAGACCAAAAGTAGTCTGGCAGGAAAAATACCTGTCTGGACTAATAATATTGAAAGTAATCGTAAAGGAGATGATGTTATTCCTTTACGACTTCAAGATATTGGAACCGTTCGTCTTAGTGGCGCTTCTCGGAGAGGGATATTAGCAGATAAAGACACTGAAAAAGTAGGTGGAATTGTAGTAATGCGATACGGAGAAAACCCATTGGAAGTTATCAAGAGAGTAAAAATAAAGATCAAAGAACTAGAAATGGCTTTGCCCAAGGACACCAAAATAGTATCTTTTTACGACCGAACAGAGCTAATTCAAAGAGCGATTAGTACGCTTCGAGACGTATTGATTCAGATGCTCATTATCACGACGAGCGTAATGTGGATATTCCTCTACCATCGAGGAGCAACCATAATAACTTCAATAGCCCTTGTTTTTGGGGTGTTGATGACGTTTCTAGTGATGAAGATTTTTGGAATTCCTTCAAATATAATGTCACTGGGAGGGATCGCTATTGCGATTGGAACAATGGTAGATTCGATCATTGTCGTAACGGAAAATGCATATCAAAAATTATTAAAATCAGGAGAGAACAAGACACAGAGTTTTCAAGAACGACTTAAGATTGTCTACCAATCAACTTCAGAAGTCGCTGTGCCATTATTGTTTGCGATCTTGATTATTATGCTTTCTTTTACCCCTATCTTTGCACTTGAGGGAATGGAGGGAAAACTTTTTCGACCACTCGCTTTTACCAATATATTTGCGATGCTTGGGGCTCTTGTTGCTTCATTAGTTTTTGTGCCTCTGGGATGTCTTTATTTTCTCAAAGGAAAACTAAAACATGATCATGAAATTCCAACCGTTTCTTGGTTACAAAAGTTCTATGAACCCTTACTCAAACAAGCTCTCAACAATCCAAAAAAGACACTAGGAATTACAGGATTTTTATTCCTTATTTCTCTTGGATTAGGGTCAACTATTGGATCGGAATTTATGCCTCCCCTCGATGAAGGAGCCATAATGTATATGCCAATGACCGTTCCAGATGTGTCTGAACGAAAGGCAACAGAACTTCTCTTAGAGACCAATCAAATACTAGCTGAGTTCCCAGAAGTAGAAACAGTCGTCGGGAAAGCAGGACGAGCGGACACAGCTACTGATCCAGCACCTTTGGCAATGCTTGAAACCTTTATTACCCTCAAACCTAAAAAGGAGTGGCGATCAGGTATGACCAAAGAAAAACTGATCAATGAGATGAACCGAAAAATAAATTTTCCTAATCTATGGAATGGATTCACTCAACCGATTATTGGACGAATTGATATGATCTCTACCGGAATCAGAGCACAGGTGGGAATAAAAGTTTTTGGTGACGACGCAAAAAAACTAGAAGAAATAGCGATAGATATAGAAAAAAAAATGGCGTACGTCCCAGGAGCAATTGGAACGGTAGCGATAAGAACTTCTGGACTTAAATATCTCAACGTAGATCTCGATGATGGGAAACTAGCAAGTTACGGAATCCCAAAATCACAAGCCCTTAATCTTATTTCAGTAGGTACAGCAGGAAAAGTTGTCTCTTATACTATTCAAGGGCGAGAACGTTATGGAATTGAAGTGCGATTTAGTCGAGATCAACGTGCCGAAATTCCAGATATCAAAGGATTAATGCTCCGAGGAATCAATGGTCAACAAGTTCCACTCTCTGAAGTAGCAAAAATCAAAGTAGAAAATGGTCCAGCCGTACTTATATCTGAGGATGGAAAGTTGCGATCTGCGGTACAAATGAACGTAAGCGGAAGAGATCTTGTATCTTTTGTTAATGAAACAAGAACGTATCTGAAAGAAAATTTAGAACTTCCTCAAGGATATTCGATTGAATTTGATGGACAGTATAAGAACCAAGTAAGAGCCAAGCAAAAACTTACGGTTGTAGTTCCAAGTGTTATTTTGATCATATTTGTGCTCCTTTATCTTGCCTATAGCGACCTCCGGATGGTTTCGGTCGTCATGTTGGCAATTCCTCTCAGTTTGATTGGAGGGCTGATTGCATTGTTCATTGCTCAGTACAACTTTTCAGTAGCAGTATGGATTGGTTTTATCGCTCTATTTGGAAATGCAGTAGAAACTGGTGTCGTGATAGTCCTCTATCTTGACCAAGCAGTGAAAAGTGCGCAGGATAAAATTTCTAAATCATTAACAAAATTTGAACTCGACCAGGCTCTTCTCGAGGGAGCAACAAGACGCCTTCGTCCAGTTTTGATGACGGCTTTTACATCTATTATTGGATTACTTCCGATGTTATTCTCTACAGGAACAGGTTCTGAAGTACAAAAACCACTAGCGGTTGTCGTTGTGGGAGGGCTTCTGACTTCTGTGTTTATGACTATGGTTGTTATTCCTGTCTTATTTGGAATGGTGAGAAAATCTAACTAATTCAAATTTATTAAAGCATACTCAATATTTCGAAAAACACCTCAAAAAAGCTATATAGTTGAGCTCAAGCAGGTTTTAAAGTAATAAAATTTAAGATTGGCAGGCCAAGTTGGAAGAAATTCGAACCTTTGTTACCAGTGAAGATTTTGAATATAACTAAAAAAGCATGACTGAGTTCATTATAAACAACAAAACACTGATCCTCGTTATTTCTGCAGCGCTGTTGTTTGCCCTTGAGACATTTCGACCATTATTTGAATCTCTCCCAGAGAAACGAATTAGGCATATTTTTCGTAATGTTATGTACTCTGTTTTTAATTTTTTAATATTCGGATTTGGTTATGGGTTAGCCCTAATTCAGATTAGTTCTCTCTCTGAGCAACTTGGATTAGGCCTTTTTTACAACCTGTTCTGGCCTTCCTGGTTAGAAACTATTTTAATCCTTCTAGTTCTAGATTTAGCCCTCTATATTTGGCATGTGGCGAACCATAAAATCGCCTTTCTTTGGAAGTTTCATCAAGTCCATCACTCAGACCTTATTGTTGATTTTTCCTCGGCCAGTCGCTTCCATATTGGAGAGTTAACCATGTCTGCGATCATTCGATTAATCCTCTTGGTTCTTCTCGGAATTAGCCTCTGGCAAATAGCCATATTTGAGTTGATTGTTATTTTGTGTGCTCAATTCAATCACTCCAATATGCGTCTTCCGCTTTGGTTTGAACCGTTGCTAAGATGGTTTATGGTTACTCCCGAAATGCACCATATTCATCATTCTGACAAACCGCGAGAGACTGACTCTAACTACTGCACTACAATCTCCCTTTGGGATAGATTATTTGGTACATTTTTTTGGAGATCTGATATTAAGAATATTAACATTGGCTTAAAACAATACCCGAAACAAGAATCGGTCACCATTTGGAGGATCATCACTATGCCATTCAGAAAAAAGAAAAGGCACTAACTCATCTGTGGCAGGACCTAGCATACGTTATCCGAATGTTTTTTGAGGAAAACGAATTAGGATGGAGAAGGGTATTTTATAAATATTACTCTTCTACAATTAAATCTTCTTTTTCAAGTAAGGCCGAAATTCCTCCAATATAAGAACTTACCTGCGGTTTTCCTTTGCTTTCTTGTCCTCGCTTTAAAATCATCAGAAGCTCATCCTTTGCTCGTTTCAACTCATTCAAAATAGCTCCCGCCACCGCTTTCTCTACCTCCGTAGCATCTTTGGGAAGAAGGTCTGGATGCCCTCCTTTTTTGCGAACTGCTGTAGAAAAGGCCTTTCTTACTTGTAATTCATCCTTCAGGTCATCAATTCCCAGTAGAGCTAAGAAATCTTCTGAATCTTGTTCAACAAAAGGAAGAAGGGTTACAACACGCTCGTCAATCTTAGAAAGCTGTGTCCTTGTTTCCCCCGTATAATGACTCAAGGCCATCATAAGACCTTCTTCAATAGAAAGCATTGAGTCTCCATCTGTCTCAAAATCTAGTTGCTTCACAATTCGTTTATGCCCTTCAATTTCTGCCTCAAGGTTTTCCTGAAACCTTCTCATATTATGGGTTAATACATATTTACGTTGATAATTCCCAGCCGGGGAGTCATCTTTTGCCCCACTTCCTTCTCCTAGAGCATCCTCTTCGTCATAGGCTTCTTTATCATTCGGACCATCTTCATTTGTATATTTTATCCACACAGACCCATCTTCTTTCAAAAACAAAAGAATTGTTTCATTCCAGCGTCCAGCATCGCCCCAATAACCACAATTACCAAACAAGCGTTGGAATGCATGAAAATATTCCCTTTGTTCTTCTGAATCTGTAATTTCAAAATATTCCCAAAAAGTATTCGCTTCAATTACAGGAACTTCCTCGTTAGAAATACTCATAGAAGGGTCTCCCATAAGCATTCCAAAGGCACTCTGATTACCGGCCATCTCTTTCGTTATCAGAAAACGATGTATTTCCCTGTAACGCTAGTGCCGTAGTCTTTGCGTGTGACCGAAAAGCATCCAAAAGGTTCTGAGCTCCCATAGCTACCAAGCGTAAATCTTTTGATGTATCTGCATCAAAAATATGCCTAATATCAAAATCATCTTCATTTTCTTCTAGATCATCCAAGTCATCAGGAAGTCCCAAGGTTGTTACGCCCATTTCAGATTTCCCTCTAAATAAACCCATTTGGGCATGCTGAGCAATGTTTGCTGGAATTTCATCTGGGAAAAGCGCTTGAACCTCTGCAATTTTTTGAGCATCCATAAGATTACTCATAAGGTATTCATGAATATATTTTCTCTCCTGTGGAGATAATTCGCCATAGGTTTCCCCTGAAAAAATGATTCTCCCGTGTTCTTCTACTTCAGGCATTTCTCCATTCTTTCCCTGAAAAATGAAGCGAACACGATCATAATGTATAGCTTCCTCTTTCTGAGTCATTTCCCGCCTTCCTCTCGCAGCAGACAACTGTAAACGAGCATTTATAAAATCTTTTCCACCAAGCTGATCTGCTGTAAGCTTTTCTGATGGATGGATCGTTAATCCGTGTTCAGAAGCAGCCATAGAAAGCTGCTGAGAAAGGGCATCGGTAATACTTGAAATATTATCAAAATTTCCATCAAACACAGCATCATAAATATCTGCTATTCTTCCTTGCTCAATTGCCTGAACCAAAGCTATCGCTTTTTCTTCAGGGAGATTTCTTTTTTTTAAAAGTTCAATTTGCTTTCGAACCTCAGCTCCAACCGGTTGTTTAATTTTCTCTCGAAGCCATTCTGGCAAGTAGATTTCAATATTATCTTGTGCTTCTAAATATTCAGAGATTCTCTGTTGAAAATATGCATCAACCAGTTCCCCTCGAAACAAAAAAGGAAGCTCTGGGGAAGCTAAATCAAATTTTGTCGTTTTTTTTAGTACATCTTGAAGATCCTGTCGAATGTATGGATCTCGTACAAAGTTTACCACAGCAGGGGTTAATTCAAGAGTTCCAATTTTTCCAAAAACCTTCTGCAAACGAACCATATTTAAAAGACCTTCACGAAAAGTCACATCCTTTTTTTCAGGATCGGTGTAATCAAATTCTACAAAAGGTTTTCTAAGCTGTGATTCTGTTTCTTTGTTTGGCATCTAATATTTAATATCTCAAAGAGTTAGTTTTGTCAAAGACTGTTTTAATCTTGTTTAAGAAAATCAGACATCCTCTCTTTGGATATATACTTGCAACAAATTCACGCAAAAAGCTCGCGCAGCAACCTAATTGAGCAAAGAGAATCCTTGAATACATTTTTTGTACGTAGCAGGCGCGGTAGGAATCGAACCCTTTCGTTTGACTTCGTTTTCTTGATTTTCAACGAAATATCGGATAGTCTAAAAATACATCCTATCCGATATGAGCAATTTACTTCAACGAATTCTAGAGAAGAAGAAAAAGTTAAACAAACTTCGCCCCCTTCCCAATATTATATTAGAAAAACTAAAAAACGATATTTCCCTTGAGTGGACTTATAATTCAAACGCTATAGAGGGAAACACACTTACCCTGCAAGAAACTCGACTAGTTCTCGAAGAAGGTATAACTATTAAAGGGAAGTCGCTTCGAGAACATTTTGAAGCAAAAAACCATGAAAAAGCTATTGCACATTTGGAATTACTCGTTCAACAAAAATCTAATATTAGCGAAGACCATATTTTACAACTTCATAAATTAGTGCTCGATGGAATTGAAGAAGATTTTGCAGGAAGATATCGTAATGGACAAGTTCGGATTATGGGAGCCAATTTCATTCCTCCAGCAGGACGTAAAGTGCCAGAGCTTATGACGGAATTTACTCAAGAAATAAAAAATCAAAGAAATAAAAAAAATGACTTAGAATTAGCTACTTTCATACATCATCGATTTGTTTGGATTCATCCATTTTTCGATGGAAATGGTCGGACTGCCCGATTACTTATGAATATAATCCTTATGCAAAGCGGTTATCCTCCAGCTGTTATTTTAAAAAACGATCGGAAAAAATACTATGAAGCTCTTAATCAAGCTAATAAAAATAATTATGAAAAATTAGAACTTCTTATAGGACAGGCAATAGAACGATCTCTTGATATGTATTTGTCAGTATTTGATACCCTTTCAGATTCGGAAGAATATTTACCACTTTCAGTGCTTGCAATAAACAGTCGCTATTCTGCAGATTATTTAGGACTTTTAGCCCGCAGGGGATTAATAGATTCTTACAAAGAGGGTCGGAATTGGGTATCGAGTAAAAAAGCAATTGATGAGTATACAAATTCTCAAGAGTCTCATTAGTGCCCTATCACCCTTTCTCGATCCAATATTTTTTCTAGAAAATTTAAACCACCAAAAAACAATCCCACAAAGAATTAAGAAGATTCGATGATTAACGGCAAAAATAGCGACCTATGTCGGTCACTATTGTTGTAAACTTTTTGGTTGGCAGGGACGGTAGGAATCGAACCCACACCGAAGGTTTTGGAGACCTTAGTTCTACCACTAAACTACGTCCCTGCAGCCAGCAGATCCTAGAAACAATTAGAAAAAAATCAATTGAAAGTTTAAGAACTTGCCAAAAGAACCAAAAACACATATAAACAGTCTGTCCTTATATCAAGAGGGAGCGAGAGATCTGACTCTTTGACCTCCCAGCAACCATCCATCACGGAACGGTGCTCCTCTCAGAACTGATACAGAGACAATACACTCATATTAGTACCCAAAAAAGATATTAAGGATTTCATTGAAATTCTTTTTTTATTACATCATGACTTACTTTTTTACCTCAGAATCCGTAACCGAAGGACATCCAGACAAGATCGCTGATCAGATCTCTGACAGCGTATTAGACGCTTTTCTAACAGAGGATAAAAACTCACGAGTTGCCTGCGAAGTCCTCGTCAACACAGGACTCGTAGTAGTCTCTGGAGAAATATCATCCAAAGCTGACTATATCGATATCCAAAAAATTGCTCGCGAAAAAATCATAGAAATCGGATATGATCATGGAGACATGTGTTTTGACGGTCGATCATGTGCGGTCCTCACAGCCATCGACGAACAATCCATAGATATTGCCCAGGGAGTAAATGAAGGAGAGGGAATCGACAAAGACCAAGGCGCTGGAGACCAAGGACTCATGTTTGGATATGCCACCAACGAAACTCCCGATTTCATGCCTCTCCCTATACATACCGCCCATCGTTTAACACAACAACTAACCGAAATCAGAAAATCAGGAACATTAGAGTACCTTCGCCCAGACGGAAAAGCACAAGTAACCTTTGAATACAAAGACGGAAAGCCATTCCGAATAGAGACAATCGTCCTCTCAACACAACACGCACCAGAAATTTCCCACGAAAAACTATCAGCAGAAATCAAATCAGAGGTGATTTTACCAGTCGCAAAACAATGGATCGATGATAAAACCAATTTTCACATAAACCCCACCGGACAATTCATCATTGGTGGTCCTCAGGGAGACTGTGGACTCACGGGAAGAAAGATTATTGTCGACACCTACGGAGGGGCTGCACGGCATGGAGGAGGAGCTTTTAGCGGAAAAGATCCGAGTAAAGTAGATCGATCTGGAGCCTACATGGCACGACATATAGCTAAATCACTCGTAGCTTCCGGGAAAGCCGAAAAAGCCGAAGTCCAAATCGCCTACGCCATAGGAGTCGCCAAACCCGTATCGGTATTTGTAGAAACTTTTGGAACCTCAAATCAAACTCCTGAAGAATTAGAAATAATTGTTCGATCTAATTTTGACCTAAGACCAAAAGCCATCATAGAATACCTAGATCTTCTACGTCCTATCTATGCACAGACAGCGGTGTATGGACACTTTGGACGGAGTGACTTGGATCTTCCATGGGAAAAGATCAAAGAACTTTCATAGTCTCTACTGACTCGTATCATAAATCCCAACAACAGTACGATCCAATCCCTCTGCAAGAAACGCAAAGTTTTCCGCATCATAACAAGTCGTATAAGAAGAACAGACCAATAACAGATCTATTTCTGGAGGCACTGACTGTATCTTGTTTTGTATTTCTTCCGAAGTCATAGAATCAGGCGATATCGGCGAATTCTTCATTATTTGACGCTCGATTCGTCGTTCTACGAAAGTAATACGTTCTCCTTCAAACCCAGAAGCAAATTCTGAAGACATTCGTTTATACTCTGGCGATTTCAAATCCTTAGACCAAGGAAAATCTTGCTTGATCCAAGCATCCAAACCCCCTTGAATATAGGAAATATTAGTAAATCCATTCTGAGCCAAGAGTAACCCGGAAATATAACCCCGAACCCCAGAATAACAAAGCATTATGAGTTGCGTATCTTTTGGTATATCCGGCACATTATCATTCACAATATCTCCATATCGATAATATTTTAGATTTCCCTGAGGCTTCCAGTATCTTGTTTCTCGTGATTCACGAACATCTAGAAAAAACACATCCTCTTCTTCCATTTTTGCCAGTATTTGTGAAGGTTTATAAGAAGGCAAAATTCTATGTTCTAGAGGTACAAGATCCTGTAATATTCGATAACTCGCCAATTCTGAAGTCATCTTCGGAAGCAGTTCTTTTTTCCAATCACGTGTATAACTATCATTATCTCTAGCAATAACAGCTTCTATCGTGAGATATTCAGGTTCAAGCGTTAGATCTTTTTCTTCCTTGATTCCATACCAAATCCCAAGTGCAACAATTCCTAATATCAAAAAAATAATTCCTACTTTTTTCGAAACCAAAGATTTAATTTTATCCCGTAGAAAATGAAAACTCCCGGCAATAACAATCGCTATAAATCCTATAATATGAGCAATCGGCTGCAAAATAGCCAAGAGATCTGGAGGCGGGATCGCATACGCAGGGTCAGCAATACTCACAAGAACCAATCCAAGAATAAAATGTTTCATATTTTTCGATCTATTATACCAGACTTTATCTATAAAAAAAAATCCCAGCCCTAAGACTAGAATTTTCTTTGTAACAATAGAATCTATCAATTACTTCACAACAATTTCTTCCATAAATACTTTATTAGGAATCAACACTATTCCATCCTTCGTATCCAGAACAACATTCGTAGAAGCAAGTTGCTTAACCGTTCCAGCATTTCCAGATACTACGATTTTATCCCCAACAGCAACTAGATTTCTTATATAGTTTTGAGCCAAAATATTCCCAGCCACAGACTTCGCTCCAAGTCCTACCGCCAGAGCCGTCATCCCAACAACACCTCCTATAATAACCGTAATATTCGCCGTAAAAATAGAAGTATCAATCCCTACCTTATCCAACGCAATCACAATCATAAATACAATCACAAACGCATAAGCGACTCGTGCAATACTTCCTCCATATTTAATCTCAGCCGAAGCCGTTGCCGCTTGGACAATATCTGCACAAAATTTAGCCAAAAGCGTTCCAAACAAAAGAATCAAAAGTGCCGCAAATAGATTAGGGATAAAAGACACAAACTGTCCCAAAGCTTCAGAAACCTCACTTAGTCGAAGTGCCTCTAGCGCTGAAACAATAAAAACCAAAAACAAAATCCAATAAATAACCTGCGCCAAAAGCTCCGAAACTGATTTTTGGACCTTTGCACGTTCAAAAAACTCTGAAATTCGTGCTTTTTCAGCCAACATATCCAATCCTACAACTTGAAACAAATGACGACACGCACTTCGTACCAATCGAGAAACAATCCATCCCACAAAAAAGATAAGGACGGCCGCCAACAAGTTAGGGACAAAAGAAGTTATCTGTTGTCCAATCTGAGAAAACGAAGACTGAAAAAATTCGAGCCATTCGCCAAAGTCAAAGAGATTTTTCATGGTAAAGGAAGGTAAAGAATTAAAAATTTTCGGCTTCAGGATATTAGACGGAAGAGATGGGAAAAAGTTACTAAAATTTTATTCGTAGCAGATCCATAAAAATTTGAGCCGCTACTTTTGGACATTCAAGAAGCCCAAACCGTGCCCACTCCATACCCTGCTCAACCCCCTCAACATGTTCAATAACCGCCTTCTTAGAAGACGCAGGAGCATTGATTTCAACTTCAAATAAATCCATTATAAATACTGAGGTTTAAGATACATCTGAGTTTCATTTGAAAGAACCTCTTCTTTTATATTTTTTTCTTTATTCGAGTTCTTTTTCTCTTTTTTAGGTTTTGAGTTTTGAACAGGTCGTCCTTCATCCAAGGCTTCAAAAATTTCTACAAATTTTTTCCGAGCACGAAAAAGTCGCACCTTCATAGCGCCTTCCCCAATATCAAAAACCTCTGCCATTTCATCCATCCGCAGACCATCTGAATACTTCATAAGTATGATTATCGTATCTCTTCGATCCATATGTTGTAGTGTCTGTTGTATGAGATCTCGTTTCGAACTCGCAAGCAATTGTTTCAGTGGATCATCCGTATGCTTCATGATCAAGTCTTCAACTTCTTCATCTATCACAACCTCACTAGTTCTAGATTTCTTACTAATCCAGTTAAGACAGGCATTCGTAGCAATTCGATGAATCCAAGTTCCCAGTTTTGCATCTCCACGAAAGGTATCAAGCTTGAAATAAATCTTCACAAATACCTCCTGCATAACATCTTGAGACTCTTCAGTATCCTTGAGAATCATCATACATCGTCCATATACTTTTCGTTCATATCGTTCATATATGGCTTCAAAATATTTTTTATCTTTTGTTTCCAAAAACACCCGAACCAACGCTTCATCAGCGAGTAATTCGAGTGGATCTTGGTTTTTATTCTGAAACATGATGTGTGTGAGTTTCACGGTATACAAAAAACCGGATTCTCACAAACTTAGATTGGCATAGTTCAAAAAAGTTACAGAAAATTATCTAAAAATACCACCACGTGGTGGTTTTGGTTGATCCTTATCTTTTTTCCCAAGCGGAACTGAAAACATTCCCCCTCCCTCATAAACACCATTGGTACCTACGTGTCCATAGGCTGATAGCTCTCCTCCATTTTCAAGTGCTTTTGAGCCTGCCAGACCAAAATTTGCATTTTCTCCATCAGTATTTGTATAAAATGTACCAGCTTGTTGTTTTACTTCATCGACCTTGGTTCTTCCGAATCTGAATTTTGGTTTTTGTTTTCCGTCCGTTCTTGTTTCAGAGGTAACTCCAACAGTTGTTTGTCTTGTTGTTAGTCCTTCAGTTGTTGTAATTATTGTGCTTGCATCGTTTCGTTTCTGACCTGTTTCTTTATCTCCTTTTGTTCGTACAAAAAAACTTGCCCAACGTTTCTTCTTTTTTTCTCTCGCCATTGCTAAAGGGGTTCCGTCCGTACTAGGAGCTGAAAGTCTTGCCCTCTGTAGTTCATAATTTGCAGCATCAGCTTCAGCTGCTGCGACTTGTATATCTTCAACATCTGATCTATTAGCTTCATTTGTGATATGATTAGATACACTTCCTAAATGTGACATACGCTGCTGTGCACCTTCGGACATTTGGCCTTCCGGATTTCCATACAAAACACGAGATACTAAATTGGATTGCTTGTATAATTTTTTCATCTTAATTTAATTCATTGTTAATCAGTTTCTCCGCAGCTAATCTAGCAAGAAATTCTTCATTCCGATGTTTTTTTTCAAGATTTT
>JABAZT010000003.1:7963-24027 GCA_018608565.1 Candidatus Altimarinota bacterium | reverse complement strand
TGAATTTTCTTTTGTTGTTGATGATTTCTCGCATATTTAATTGAATATTGATTTATTGTTCGTGTCCACTCCCAAAAAAAATCCATTGCTTCATTTTTTTTCTCTTCTGACATGTAAGGTAATTCTTCCATTAATTGCTCTTTCTCTTCAGAAGTAAGAATTTCCGTGTCTTTAATAATGGCTTCAAATATATCTGCTTGGTATTTCATCAAGACACTATAACACAAAATCATTTATTATGCAACACAGATTATCCATAATCTTTCTCTTTAAGTCTAAAAAACTAATCATTTTACATTAAAAAAAATATGAGTAGTTTTTGGGCATGAAAGAAGAATACTGGTCTATCAATCAAGCCTCAGAATATCTAGGAAAATCCATTATTACATTGCGTCGCTGGGATGAGTCTGGAGATCTAACACCAGACCAAATAACCGATGGAGGACATCGTCGCTACAGCATCTCACAAATCAAAAAACGACGAGTCCAGCTAGAACTCAAGAAGGTTCAGAATAAAAAACACACCTTCTTTTTTGATTTTGATAGCTGCCTCTACCCAGGAGAATCTCTCGAAGAAATAATAGAAAAAGCCATAGGAGATAACCCCAAAAAAATACAAAAAATATATGATATAGGAAGACAAGGAATGGAGGGCAAAATCACTATCACCCAGTCACTCAGTCAGCGGCTCGAAACCGCAACCATAACTCAATCTGAAATCAATCAATGGATAGAAGAAGCCAAAACAAAGATCGATCCAAAAATCATAAAGCTACTAAGCCAACTTCAAGCACAAGAACATCTTGTCTATATTGTTTCAGGAGGATTCACCGAATGGATTACACCACTCATGACCTCCTTTGGATTCCTAAAAGACCATATCTATGCAAACAAATGCACCTTCGATCAACAAGGAAATATAAATGGATTTCTCTCTAGCAATCCACTCTCCCAAGACCATGGGAAATCTAAAACGATTCAATCCATCATAAATGCCGGAGGAACTCAGGGCTGGCGATGCATGATTGGGGATGGAGCTACTGACCTCCAGCCTTTCACTGATCACATAATCGAATGCATGGTTGGAATAGGAATCTACCAACAACGAGGCTCGGTCCAGGAACAAGCCCCAATTTACTGTCAATCGTTGGATGAATTACAAATATTTTTTGAACCTTTCATTTAAGTATCTCGCAAACCTCTCACCCTATCAATCCTTCTATCTTTCAACCTAAAAATCATGAAAACAGCACAAACCTCTTACGACAAAAATAAAATAAAATTCCTCATCCTCGAAGGATCTCATCGAATTTCACTTGATATCCTAAAAGACGCAGGATATGAAAACATAGACTACCTTCCCCATGCACTCAGCGAAGAAGAATTGCTTAATATCATCGGTGATTATCATTTTATTGGAGGAAGATCACGAACTCGTTTCCCAGCACATGTACTAGCAAAAGCCACAAAACTAATGGGCCTGGGAACCTATTCAGTAGGAACAAACCAAATAGATATACAAGCCGCAAAAAAACTCGGCGTTCCTGTCTTTAATGCCCCATTTGCAAGTACGCGTTCTGTGGCAGAATATGTGATCGGTGCCTCTATCATGCTGATGCGAGGACTGATAGAGAAAAATGCTAAAGCCCATCGAGGGGAATGGCAAAAAACGGTGAAGAATGCACACGAACTACGAGGCAAAAAACTAGGAATCATTGGATATGGAAATATCGGATCACAAGTCGGAGTGATGGCAGAACTAATGGGAATGGATGTCATATATTACAACCCATCCGAAAAACTACCGCTTGGAAATGCAAAGGCACTTCCAACCATGAATGAGGTACTGAAAACAGCAGACATCGTAACACTTCATGTACCAGAAACCACAGAAACCAAAAACATGATAGGACTTCCACAGCTTCAACTCATGAAAAAAGGGGCTCATCTAATCAATGCCGCACGTGGATCAGTCGTCGACATCGAAGCCCTCACACAATCCCTCGAAGAACAACATCTGGCTGGTGCTGCACTGGATGTGTATCCAACAGAGCCAAAATCAACCGACGAAAGCTTTGAATCTTCTCTAAAGAAATTTGATAACGTATTACTCTCTCCCCACATAGGAGGAAGTACCCTCGAAGCACAAGTAGGAATAGCAAAACACGTAACCAATCGACTCATCCAGTACTGCAACACAGGAAATACAAAACTCAGTGTTAATTTTCCTCAGGTGACTTTGCCTCCGCATCCACAAAAACGAAGAATCATCCATATTCATCGAAATGAACCAGGAGTTCTAATGGCGATCAATCAAGTATTTGCTGATCAAGAAGTAAATATATCTGGTCAGTATCTGGAAACTGATACAGATATTGGGTATGTAGCCGTTGATATAGATGCAAAGATTGAAAAACCAAATCTAAGAAAGGCTCTACAAGATATCCCCGGAACCATTAAAACCCGAATATTATTTTAGAAGTCATTCTGAATGAAGTGAAGAATCTACCTGAGGGAACTCCGCATACATACTTCGAAAGATGTTTTTGAACAGATAGATCCTTCGTGCCTCAGGATGACATAAAAGGATGATAAAAAATTGTTAATTATAAAATAATGCATTCTATCACATTCAATCCCGGTCCTTCTCAAATCACTTCTCAGGTCTATAACGATATCCGTCACGCCTGCGATGAAAAGCTACTCGAAATTAGCCACAGATCTCCACGATTCAATGAGTTGAGTGAAAAAACTATTACTGAGCTTGCTAAGTACCTAGAGCTGCCAGATGGATATGAGATTTTTTATACCAGCTCCGCACATCAGGGATGGGAACAAGCACTACTCTCAACCACAAACATTCAAACTGAGAAAACATTTCATATCGGACTCGGATCTTTTTCTGAGAAATGGGCAAAGATTGCGGATCGTCTTGGGTATGATTTTGGACTTGAGTCTGTGCCATACGCTCAAGCTCCGGATTATCAAAATATAGAGGTTCCGTCTGATGTGACAACCCTGTGTGTCTGTCATAATGAAACGAGCACGGGAGTTCGGATGCGAGATGAGGATTTGGTCTATCTAAGAAGTGCATATCCAGAGCAGTTTATTGCGGTGGATATTACATCGAGCGCGGGGGCGGTGAAGATTGATTTTAGCCTGGCGGATGCGTGGTTGTTTTCAGTGCAGAAAGCGTTTGGTCTTCCTGCAGGGTTGGGGATCTTGATCGTCAATCAACGAGTTCTAGAAAAAGCTCGAAGCCTTCAAAGCATCAATCCGCTTGGGGCGTTTGGGTTGCCATATCAGGAAGAAAAAATGAGAACGAAGTTTCAAACACCAGCAACACCAAATGTACTCAGTATTTTTCTACTTGGAGAACAATGTGAACGATGGAATAAAATCGGTGGAATTCAAGAAATTGAACGGCAGACGGATGAGAAGTATGCATATTTGGAATGCTTGGTGAAGAAGAGTGAGAAGTCGGAGTTTCTAGTAAAAAATCCGGCAGTAAGATCTCGGACGGTGATGGCACTAAGAGCGAACGAGGAAATCGTGAAACAAGCTCACACAAAAGCATCCGAACACAATATTATTCTTGGTTCTGGATATGGAGATTTTAAATCTACGGGTATACGAATTGCGAATTTTCCGAGTGTTGGGATGAAGGATTTTAAAATATTAGAAAAAATACTTTATTTATAGTTTCATTAATTAATGCTATAATTTCTAGATATTAATACTAAAAAAATATATATTATGAATATTTAGCCAACAGATCAAAGTCAAAGTGTGTCTTGCGTTTTATTGCAAAGCTGACAGATGCAGAAGAGGACTGGCTAGATTGTGAGCATCATATTGGTGGTAAATATGTAAAAGTTCGAGACCTTGACTCTTCGAATCCCGAAGAAGCCAAAATATTGAATGAGGAATTGGAAACGCTTAAAGGATTAAATCATCCCAATCTTGTTAGTGAGATCAAGGCAATCAAAGTTCAAACCAGAGGTTTAATTAGTTAGATTACTAATTTACCTTTATTTGTAGGGCTAGCGAATAGCTTTAGATCTCGTTATTATTGCATCTTTACTCTTATTTTTTGTACCCAATCATATTCCCTCTATTAAGTAGAAATCTAGGATTAAGTTCATTGATAAGATATTTTGCGTATTCAAACATCTCTGGTGAAAGCATCTCCAACATAAGCTGATCTCCGATTTTCTTCTTTCCAGTTCCATGTTCTGCTGTGACCGTTCCTCCCAGATCGATAGCTTTTTGTGCTAGATCGATATAGATCTCTTGTGCCGTTTCAAAAGCAGACTGACTATCAGGCATTGCGTTCCAGTGAAGGTGAGAGTTCCCAAAATGCCCCCAGAGTGCGGCGGCTGGACCATCCCCATCATTCACTAATTGCATCTGCCGAGTAGCAAATATATAGTGCTCAATCATCTGCGGGAAGTGTTCGTCAGGAACAGAAAAGTCACTGGCTACTTTTATCATTCCTCGTTCGGCCATGATCCCGTTTACTCGTTGTGGAATCGTATATCGCATCTGCATGACGGCTTGTCCTGAAAGTTTTGTTGGAAGCGCATTATAAGCTTCACAGAGTGTTTCTATTTTTACTTTTGTTGTCCCATCATCAGTCCAATATTCGATCTCCAATGCACAGAGATTTTTATCCGTGATTCCATTTTTTATAAGTAAATCCTCAACCAACCCAAGCGCGACTGGATCTATATATTCAAGAGAAAAAATTCCTCCATTTCTGATATTACTTAAATCTAATCTCAACTCACTAAGCGCAAAACCACAAATTTTTAGATCTTTCTCTGAGGAAAAAAATATCATCTGTGTTTCCGTTTCTTTTCGCTCATAGAGCTGTACCTCTATCTCGGTCACAACTCCAAGTACCCCCTCACTCCCAATAAATAAATCAATGAGATCCATATCAGGACTACTATAAAATCCACACATGTTTTTTTCTATCGGTAGATCATACATTGGTGCTTGTATCTCAAACTCTCCAATAGAAAATGAACCGTTTTCAATTGAATGCTCTCCTCGTTTTAGTCGAGCGAGATCTCCGTTGGGCAAACAAATATGAAGCCCAAGAACGGCATCTCTCGTCGCTCCATAGGAAAAGGTTCTTGGTCCCGAAGCATTGGTAGCCACAGCGCCTCCGAGTTGTCCTTTCATATACCCTGGCTTGGAAGCAAAAAACAGATTATGTGTTTCAAGTGCTCGATCCATTTCTTCTAGAGTGATTCCAGGAGGAAAGATCCCAGTGTTTGTTTTTTGATCTATAAGGTATTGAAAATTCGTCCCTGTTTCTGAATCTGTTACATTATGAGTCGTGTAACGCTCTCTCCCTTCCACGAAGAGCATCTTCGACATTTCCATAGCTATTCCTCCGTACATTGGAGAACAGGCCCCAGCAAGCCCTGTTTTTCCTCCAACAACAGTAAGAGGCGTATCTGATTCTACCATTTCTATGATTATCTCTTGGATTTCTCTTTCGCTCTGAGGACAAAAGATATGATCTGCGATTCCGGATCGATGAGAGGCATCTGAGATGGTCGGCATTTTAATATAATGGTTGATAGTGCTTTAAGTATACCAGCATATGATCTGATACATAGTATCTAGTCCGTTAAATTGAAATTTATATTTTTTAAAATAGTTGAGATGGCTCCAAAGTTAGAGACAATTTCAAGAGGATGTCCTCGTTCTAAACGTTCTCGTTCATGAAATCCAAAATCAACCGCGATTGTTTTAATATCTAGTTTATTAGCTTCAAGTATATCGCCCAAGGTATCGGTTACGAAGATCGTCTGATCTTTTTTTAAGTCATATCTATCTAAGAGTAATTGAAATTTTATATTCTTTTTCTTATGAGTTTCTACTCCCAAGACTTCATCAAAAAGATCTCCTAAGGCTTCCTGATTTAAAAATTCATTAAGAATCGATTCTCGGTGAGAAGTCACAATAAATAAAAGATAGGCTTGCTTAAGATCCTTCAAAGAACTTACCACAGAATCCTCAATCTTTTCTTGAAGCATCATTTTTCGCATGATTTCAGGGGAATCTATATCGTGATTTACTACTAACTTTCCCTCTTTGATAAGCTGCTCTTTTATTTCATACATATTTCCCTCAAAAAACTGTTTATGCTCCTCTCGAGTCAAACCGACATACTTTTTCTCGTGATATAGATAGTTGTGCTCATAAGAATCAACGATCACTCCATCAAAATCAAAAATTATAGCTTTTATCATTTTAACGATCGTAGCCTATATTTTCACAAATAAAATTCTAAAAATAAAAAATTAAGACAAAGATGCTTTGGATCCACTATTAGGATTTATATCCAAATAGTTGAAAAAAAAGCACATACTCGTATAAATCTCAGGAGTACGCCACCATAGCTCAGCTGGTAGAGCACACCCATGGTAAGGGTGAGGTCTTGGGTTCAAATCCCAATGGTGGCTCCACCAAAAAATCATCATATTCCCAAAGCAAAAAACTTAGGTATGTTTTTTATAGAATGAACATTCTCTTTATCCTCGAAAACTATCATCCAAAAATTGGAGGAGTCGAAACACTCTTCAAAAATTTAGTGGAATCTCTCGCCACACAAGGACATAAATGCATCGTTCTCACAACGCGATCAAACAAAAACACACCTTCAATTTCAAAAGATGGAAATATAACCATCCACAGAATATCAACTCCAAGTCGATATTTTTTCACCATCGCAGCCTTATCCAAATCCATCAAACTCGCCAAAAACTGTGATCTGATTCATACCACTTCCTACAATGCCGCCATCCCTGCCTGGATAGCCGCAAAGATCAATAAGAAAAAGATATATATAACCTTCCATGAAGTCTGGGAAAATCTCTGGTTCAAACTTCCTTTTCAATCCTTATTCAGCAAATTTGGACACTATTTATTTGAACAACTAATTCTAAGTCTTCCTTTTGACCGTTATATAGCTCCATCCAAATCCACCGCCACAGCCCTAGAAAATAACCACATCCCAAAAGAAAAAATACATCATATTTATCCAGGAATAAATTATTCTGAGTTCTTCCCCTTCTCAAACAAAACCTCAGCAAATAAGATCTTTATCTACACCTACTACGGACGACTCGGAATATCCAAAGGACTCGAGCTCATACTCCCAGCATTCAAAAAAATTAATCAAGAAAACCCAAACACAAAACTCCAACTCATAATCCCCAACAAACCAAAAAAGATATACAAATGGATCCTAAAATATATCAAAAAAAACAAGCTCACCAATAATATATTTATCCAAAACAGCCTTCCCTTTGAGGCGCTAAAACAAGAAATACAAAACTCAAATTGCATTCTCATCCCCTCCTACAGTGAAGGATTTTGTTATGGAGCGGTGGAAACCACCTCTCTAGGAACCCCAATAATATCATCAGACCAAGCAGCACTAAAAGAAACCGTCACAGGCAAAGCCATAAAAATGAAATCTCAATCCATCACAGGATTAACTCAAGCCATGCAATCAGCCTATCAAGACAAGTGGGAAACAATTCCAAAAAAAGAATTCACACTCACAAAAAGTATCGATGAACATCTCAAACGGTACCAAACCTATACAGATCTATGAATAATAGTTATTTCTTTTATATTTTTTCTGGAGCCTCCAACGAGAAAAATCTGAAACTAAAACATGACGTTGAGATCGCAAAAATTTCCAAGTAGAAATCACTCGGTTCTTTTGGTTGAGCTTCCGTTTTTTCAATAGAGATTTACGATTTAAAAACAAACGCCAACTCGCCTTCATCATAATCCATAAAACCCTCCACTGACCAAAAAATAAAAGATATACCGCTCGAACCAAACTCCATACCAAGCTATGCACATAAGCCAAAAATGGAGCATGCAAAAAATAGGCACTCTGAATCTGGTATTGAGTATCGATGAGTGACTGTGCCGATTTAATCTTGTTGAGAGATAGACTTCCGATATGAGACACCATAGCCTCTGGAGCATAATACGTCACAATCCCCTGATTGAATGCTCTCAAGGCAAACTCCGCATCATCATATCCCATAGGGAAATCCTGATCAAACTCTCCTAACTGATCAAACACATCCACTCGATACAACGCCGCTCCACCACTCACCCCAAAACAAGGACCCACAACATCTCGATCCTTGAGCGGTAAATCATATCCATCAGGAATGACCTCTCCCGTATTCAACATACCAATTCCAGCACTCTCCATTCTGTCTTGATTTCGATGCTGTATCATACGAGCTGCAACTAGTGGGGCATCATTATCACGAGATACCTGTATCATTGAGTTCAACCATTTGGGATCAGCGAAGGCATCGTTATTAAGAAAGGCAATATATTCATAGTCATCTTTTCCTAACACAAACAACTTCAACGCCTGATTCACCGCCTTTGTAAAACCTATATTGTCCTCATTTTCTACCCAATGAACCTGCGAATGTGATCCAAAAACTTTTCTCAACGGCTCTACATACTCTCGCTTAGAACCATTATCAATAAGTGCGATTTCAAAATTTACATATGTTTGATCCAAAACAGAACGAACAGAAAGCTCCGTTTCCACGAAGTTATTCCAGCTCACCACCACCACTAAAATCTTAGATCTAGACATGTATTTTTTTGCTTCAGTATAAAATATCCTTATTCCTAATACCAATGCATATTGTCTTTTTAGCAGATCCAATCGATACCCAAAAAAAGGGAATCCACTACTACTGCCTCAACAGCCTCAAGGCAATCTTAAAACAAAACAAAAACTGTAAAATTACGATCATAAAACAAAACAAAAAATCATTTGATCCAAAAACCAACATAATCGCAGTCAGAGGAAAAAACAGATTTATCCGAAACTTCTGGAGTATTCCAAGAAAAATACGAAAACTCAATCCAGATATTGTGGTTGAAATGGCACATTTTGGACCATTCAATCTACCTGAAAATATAAAACGAGTCACCGTCATACACGATATAACTCCGATCAAATATCCAAAATGGCACCGATTCCCAAGCCCAATTCTACATAAAATTCTGCTGCCAAAAGTCATCACACAAGCCCACAAAATCATCACTCCATCTCTTGCCACAAAAGAAGATCTCACCCAAGAATATCCTGAAACCAAAGACAAAACCATCATCATCCCTCTCGGAGCTGAAGATATTTTTGTTCCCACAAAGGACAAAACCGTCATACAAAAATATAACCTAGAAAAACCATATTTTCTTCATACAGGCACCTTCGAACCCCGAAAAGGACACCTCACATTACTCGACGCCTACCAAGAATATCGAGACAACAACGGAAAAACAAAACAGCTCATTCTAGTCGGAGGCAAAGGCTGGAAATCAAAAAAAATACACAAAGCCATCAAAATCCATCCCTACAAATCGGAAATAAAAGTCCTTGGACACATTCCCCGAGCAGAGCTCCCAACCCTCATGACACAGTCACAGGCATTTATTTTCCCAAGCCTATATGAAGGATTTGGACTTCCTCTACTCGAAGCCATGAGCTGCGGGGCGCCCTGCATCACCGCACTCAACTCTAGTCTTACCGAAGCCGGAGGCAGCGCCGCTCTCTATTTCAATACCAAAAACAGCGAAAACCTCTCCGAAAAAATGAGTCATATCGATGACGATTTTATACGTACATCCCTCAAGACTGCCTCACTACAGCAAGCCAAAAACTTCAGCTGGGAATCCCATGCAGAGGAGCTTCTTAAGAATATTTGCAAATAAATCAAAACAAAATAAAGTAAATCAGAAGTAATCAAAAAAAATGGCAGAACAAACAACTCAAACTCCCTCCGAAACAGAAAACCAAGAACCTACAAACATAGCAGTATATAAAGAAGAATTAAAAAAATATATTGAAAGTCATAGTATTTTAGAAGCTGTAAATGCAATTCTTCTCGCTCCAGAATTAATAACGGTAAAAGACTCAGATGACGAAGAACCCGAGGTAATGACAGCAATTCCTGTCGATACTCCTCAAACATTAGAAGGATTAGCCTTCGCATGCCCAAAACTTGCAGAATTCAAGAAAGAACACGGAACCTACGAGACTTGGGAATTAGTTTCAGCAGCACTAAAAAATACACTATTCACACTTCAAAAAAGTCTAGGAAATGGATTAAGCAATAATAACTCTGGCTTAAGTAGTAACCCATTGTTTGGGGGATCAAAAAACTAATCACTTCAATTCCAAAAGTTATTAATATCTCTCAATCTAGAAAAAAAATTCCTTAAGGCTTATACCCAGTATCTACTTCACCGTCACACTCTTCGCTAAATTCCTCGGCATATCTGGATCCAACCCTTTAAACGTTGCCAGATAATACGCCAACAACTGCACCGGCACAATAGTCGCAATACTTTGCGCTTGTCCACAGTCAGGAACCTTGAGCCAATCATCAAAAACCTCAGCTCTCTTCGGCGCAATTCCAATGATATGGGCTCCACGAGATTTGATCTCCATCGCATTCGAGAGTGTATCTTGATCATCTCCCAACACTAGACACGGCACCCCTTCTTCGATCAATGCAATTGGTCCATGCTTGAGTTCTCCTGCCGGAAATCCCTGAGCATGAATATAGGAAACTTCTTGTATCTTGATCGCAGACTCAAGCGCCATCGGAAACAAACTTCCTCGTCCAATAATAAAAAGACTCTTTTGATTCAATATCTTCCCCGCCACATCCTTCACATAGTTTTCATATCGAGGATTGATCAGATCATTGATCGCAGAGGCCGTACCACTCAAAATTTCTCTTCCAAGATTCAATTTTCCCGCATCTGCATACGCCAACAAAAACAATATCGCCATCTGCGCCGTCGTGGCCTTTGTGGAGGCTACCGCCTTTTCAGGACCAGCATTTATCGGAATATGAACATCCGCGAGACGAGCCATCGACGAACTTTCTACATTCGTTAGAGCCAATATTTTTGCGCCTGCTTTTTTTCCTCTTTCCAGTATCTCTAAAACATCCGCCGTCTCTCCAGACTGAGAAACCGCAATGATAGCCGTCTTATCATTTATAAATCGTTCAAAACTCGGCATCTCTGAAGCCGGAACAACATTGATTTTTCTTCCACTAATTTCTGCAAAATAATACTCCGCACACATCGCCGCCTTGTGCGCCGTACCACACGCTACAAAATACGCTCCATTTGATTTTTGAAGCAATTCAACCGCTTCATGTAGTTTTTCATCATCATGATCTATGGCGTCCCGAAGCGTCTTTTTTTGATCAAAAATTTCCTTGATCATAAAATGCTGATAGTCACCTTTACTAGCCTGTTCCGCCTTCCAACTCACGGCTACCTCTCGTTTTTCTATAACATCACCAGAAATAAGACTCGAAAACTCAGCCTTATTTCCCTCAATGTGAACCATTTCATCATCATCCAAATAATTAACGACATTCGTATGCTCTAACAACGCCGGAATATCACTCGCGATAAACGTCCCTGTTTCCCCTCTCCCAATAATCAGCGGCGAACCCCTTCTAGCGGCATAAATCCCCGGAAATCCTTCTGCAATAACCAACAATGAAAAGCGTCCCTGTATGACCTCCGCCGAGTGACGAATAGCACCTGCCACTGACATACCTTTTTCTAAAAAATCATTGACCATACAGGCAATAACCTCCGTATCTGTATCAGAACGAAACCCCATTCCTTCATCTTGATACTTAGATTTTACATCCAAATAATTTTCAAAAATTCCATTATGAACCAACGTTACCTTTCCTACCTGGTGTGGATGAGCATTTGCCATCGTCACACCTCCATGCGTAGCCCAGCGAGTATGTCCTATCGCTTCTCCACTCATCTCAAACTGAATTTGCACATCTTTGATCTTCCCCACATCTTTTCGAAGGATTATTTCTCCCGAATCTTGTCGTATTGCAACCCCCCACGAGTCATAGCCTCGATACTCGAGTTTTTTCAACCCCTCTAAAACAAGATTCCCTGCTTCATTTCCAGGCAACGAAACCGCAAATATTCCACACATACCTGAGAAGTTATAAATTCACCTAAACGCTACTAAAAAAAACGAGTAACTCAACCTCATAAATTTAAACACCAATCCTTGACAAACAACACATTCGCACTACATTCGCAGGCGCTAAGATCGAAATGACTTATTGGTTTTCATTTCTCTTCACTATTTATCTAACAGCAAACCAACATGTTAATCATAAGACTCGCCAGACACGGGAGAAAAAAAGCTCCATTTTATCATATCGTAGTAGCAGAAAAAGCACGAGCCGTACAAAAGAAATTTGTAGCAAGACTCGGACACTACAATCCTCTCGCCAATGGTGGAGACGGAGAACTTGTATTTGACGCAGAGAAAATTGCATTTTATATCAAAAACGGGGCACAAATGTCTCAAACAGCCGCACGACTCCTTTCTAAAGCTGGAGTAAAAGAAGCAGGCGCATTTATCGAACAACGAGCCACAAAACCTAAAAAAGAAGAACCAAAACCAGAAGTAGAAGAAACACCAGCTGAAGAACCAGCAAAAGAAGAAGCTCCTGCCGAAGAAAAAGCAGAAGCATAGAAAAAACTTCAGTCGACAATCAAATTTAAGGCGGTATACTTTCTTCGAAGCGTATATCGTTTTAAATAAATATTCTTTCTCCTTCCTGAGGATAAACTCCTAAATCTCTAACAATCATGACAGACGCACAAAAACAAGCCTGTGATTTCGTACGATATGTTCTAGAACAAATTTGCGAGTTAAAAGATAAAATAAATGTAGAACCAAGAGCAGAAGAACATGAAACTATTATCATGGCACAAGTAGACGAAAGTGAAATGGGACGAGCTATCGGAAAAGAAGGTCAAACAATATCAGCCCTACGAACACTCGTAAAGATTGTAGGAGCCCGAGGCGAAGAACGTCTACATCTAAAAGTAGAACCACTCGTATAATTTCATACCTAATACGCATCCATCATGGACGACGATCGAGTAATCCCCGCTGTCAGATATATAAACAATTCTCCAGACGCCGCCTCCTCTAATTCGGCAGCTGGTACTGGTTCACTAAGCAATAGTAGCACTAATGTCGACTATGCATCATCCATTATCGATAGCCCAGGCGTCATAAATCCAGATCTTGGAGTTATGGAGCTCATACAAATGGCAGTCGTATATGCTTTTATAATTGCCGCGGCACTGTCAGCTGTATTTATATTTGTAGGAGGAATCTCATTTATCCTTTCAGGAGGAAACGATGAAAAAATAAAACAAGCCATCAATACAATTCGATATTCTATTATTGGGCTTATTATTGTGATTCTAAGTTTTACATTCGTAACAATTGTTGGACGAATGTTCGGACTTAACTTCCTTGACTACCTCAAATACAACGAAATCAAAAACTCAGTCAATCGACTCATCCGGAGTGGAACGCAACCCGTTGATACGTTTGAAATTCAACAGTAAAACAGAAAACGAGACTAATAATGAAGAATGAAAAACAAAAGTTTCATTATTTTTTAGGGTTTCATCATAACTTCAAATTTTCTAATTTTTGAAGTATGAAACCAAAATCCTTTTTCACTCTTTCTGTCTCTCTAACCCAAAAAGCTTGGAATTGTTTTCTCGAAGCTCTTTTCCCACCTCGATGTATTATCTCTAACAAAGAAGGAGTGTATTTAGAAAAAAAATTTAGAGATTTCCCACAAGCCCCAGAAAGCAACGCACAATTTAAATATCTCGATGATATCTATGCTCACACTGCCTACTATGACCCAGTTGTAGAAAAAGTGGTAGAATATTTCAAATTCAAAGGTTTCAAACAACTCGCCCAAATAATGGTTCAAAATATTCCAAAAAAAACACCTACTCATTTCTATCCTCCCCTTGATAAGGTGAATTGTGCGAATAGCACAAGAGAGAATCCACTGGGGGATATGGGGGAGTTAGAGGGGGTTTCCCAAAACATCGCCCTCGTTCCCATCCCATTACACTGGACTCGAAAACTCTATCGAGGATTCAACCAAGCAGAGGTTTTAGCAAAAGAGATTGAAAGAAAGAAAGGTGGAAAGATAGAAGAATTAAAAATCCTGAACAATCTAAAACGAATCAAAAAAACATCACAACAAGCTCGTCTCTCCAAATTCGATCGCCACCAAAATCTTCAAAATGCTTTTATCTGGAAACAAAAGAAAAATGCTTCCCACCTCTCAATCTCTCAGTCTACGCCGCCAATCCCACACACCATCATCCTCATCGACGATGTAGTCGCTAGTGGCACGACACTCGATCAAGCCGCAAAAGCCTGCAAAGAAGCAGGCGTAAAACAAGTCTACGCCATTGTCTTTGCTCGAGGGGGGAAGAATTAAAAAAATCTCTTTATCTAAAATTTTCTGGATTTTGTGCAATTAATGCAGCAAGATCTTGTCCCGGATTTAAACGTTTCTGAGGACCAAATCCTAAGGCCTTCAACTGTTTTCTATCATCTGCTGTAACCGAAGATATATTGACTCCTAAAATATCATTCAGCCTCTTATCAATAGCCTTGAACGACTTCCCTCCAAAATGACGAAATTTACGAAGGTCAGCTTGCGAATAGGTCAACAAGTCTCCAAGATGAAAGATACAGGCATTACTAAAAACATTTAAGATAGAAGTAACCAACCTATCACTCACCCCATAATCATTATCATATTCAAAAAGTATCCCTACTTCTACGGGATTTCTTTTCAATTCTTTAAAAGATAATTCTTTATCTCCACCTTCAAATTCAAATTTTTCATCATCCGGAAGTTTATCTATCTCCTTCTGTTCTCCTTCCATTGGAATCATCAATTGTGTAATGGATAGTCCATCTCCTCTTTCTAAACGTTCTTCCATATCTCTTATTAAATGTACACCTAAAACTGCTGCTACCTCTTCTGCGGTTCTTACATAGGTATCATTGTCGGTTTCATGCATAGCTTCAACCAAGTTCATAGCAAAAGCTTCATTATCAGGAGACGTTTCTATGCCCAACTCACGAACCAAAATCCGAATACTTCTACATATTATATTAGCTCTTTGTATCGCCTCTGCATCTTTTTCAACAAACTTCATACCAGTTTCCAACTCAGCTTTAAAATCCTTTGAATTTGGATTTAAAGAATACGCCGCAAGAGCAAATTCATAATCTTCACGAGTACAGTTACGCTCGCTTGGTGCTAACTTTAATTTCATATTTAATTCTTAATTAACATATAGATAACGACAAGACGGAAACTGTCAACTTAAATAAAAATAAAAAAGAGATACATTAAAAACTCACATGAACCTCTACTTCTCTGGTATCGGTGGTATCGGAATCTCTGCACTAGCACAGTATTGTCTCACGCGCGGCGACAATATCACTGGATCAGAAATTTCACCAAACCCAATCACCAAAAAACTCGAATCCCTTGGCATTAAAATTAACAAAGAACAAACCGCAAATAACCTCTCAGCCTCTCAATCTCTCAATCCCTCTACCTCCTCCATAGACCTCCTCATCTACACAGAAGCAGTCCCTGAAAACAATCCCGAAAGACAAAGAGCCAAAGAACTCAATATCCCACAAAAATCCTATTTCGAATATCTCGGAGAAATTTCACAAACAAAACGCACAATAGCCGTCGCCGGAACGCATGGGAAAACAACCACCGTTGGAATGATCGCCGCAGGATTCAAGACTGCAGAATTTGATGCAACAGTCTTCATCGGATCGACACTTCCAGAGTTTGACAACGCCAACTTCCATGCAGGAACCAACGAATGGCTGTTGGTCGAAGCTTGCGAATATCGAAACAACTTCCAATTTCTCGATCCTGAAATCGTTATTCTTACTAATGCGGAATATGATCATCCAGATGCCTACAAATCAGAAGATCACTATATCCAAACCATGGCAGATTTTTGTGCCAAAGCAAAAACCATCATCTATCACGAAGACGAACCTCAAATCAAACAAATACTAAAAAATTTCCAAGGAAATAAAATCCCTGTAACAC
>JABAZT010000003.1:0-7953 GCA_018608565.1 Candidatus Altimarinota bacterium | reverse complement strand
CACCTCCCCCTTGTCAAAGGGGGAACGAGGGGGATTTACAGCTATCAATTCCCGGCTTTCACAACCGTCAAAACGCAGCCCTTGCTCTCACCCTCGCACAACATATTTCCAACTCTATCAACCATCAACCATTAACCATCGACCAATTTTCTAAAGGATTATCTTCTTTCTCTGGAACTGGTCGACGACAAGAATACCTTGGGCAAAAAAACGGAATCCACATATACGACGACTACGGACATCATCCCACCGCCATAAAAGTAACAATCCAAGCCTTTCGAGAAAAATATCCAGATTCACAAATTGCGCTGATTTACGAACCGCACCAATATTCTCGAACCTATGAGTTTAAAGATCAGTTTATTACGAGTTTTCAATCAGCCGATCAGTTCGGGCTCTATCCTATTTATGCCGCTAGAGATACCGAAAAGGACAAAGCCTCAATCTCCCGAAGCAGTCTATTGGAATCTAATATTCACGGAGTCAAAATCGACACCACCCAAGACGTCAATAGCTTCTGTCAGAAACTAAACCCAAATGACGTATTAATATTTATGGGCGCGGGGAAAATCTCGCAATTTGCTCAGAAATTTTTATCATCATAATTACTAAACACACATACACATGCCAAACATAAAAACCGCCATCAAGTCTACTAACACCTTTATCAAAGAATATATTCTTCTTGTAGGAATTGTTATTTTCCTTGGATACTGGGCAATTGTTTCAATAGATCGCCCTATCCACTACAGCCAAAACATGGACTACGGAGGATATGCCGAAGAATCTATGGAAATGGCCATCATGGCAGATACCGCTCCTCAAGCTCGAATGATGAAAAGCATGGGTTCTGCAATCCGACCACCAATAGCAGAAGCTGATGACGGATTTGATCCAGAAACAACGGAACGAAAAATTATCAAAAACGGAAACCTAAGTCTAGAAGTAGAAAATACCGAAGAATCTCGAACTCTAGCAGAAAAAGAAATCGAAAATCTCAAAGGATCAGTAACAAACATGAACTCATGGCAAGTTCGTCCTGGAGTTTTAGGATACAACCTAACGGTACGAGTTCCATCTGAAAACCTAGAAAAACTGATTACTAATCTTGCAAAAATTGGAACTAAGACAGGAGAAGGTATTAACACCTCTGACATTACCGCCAGCTATCAAGATACAGAAAACAGAATCGATAATCTCGAAGCAAGACGAGACAGGCTCAAACAGCTATTAGAATTTGAAACCGAATCACTTTCGGATGTATTACAGGTAGATCGAGAACTTTCTAATGTCCAGCTTCAAATTGAAAACCTAGAAAAAACACAACAACGTCGAGACATTGATGTCTCATACTCTACACTCCAGCTCAATCTTCAGCCAACAACACAGATCGGAGATATAAATAATCCAAACTGGAGTCCAAAAAAATCATGGAAAAATGCAGTAAACAAACTAATCCAATCCGCACAAGGAATATTTGATAAAGGATTAACACTAATTGTATTTGGAGTGATCTGGATACCAATCCTCATTATTGGATGGCTTCTATTCCGGAGATTCTTCCGAAAGTAAAAAACAACATTTAAAAAAGAAACTAAAGACCTTTCAGTTGAATTAACTGGAAGGTCTTTTATTGTAATCTCACATGTCACTTCCCCCAAAAATACAAACCTGGCTCGATCACAATTGCTTTCCCCAACGAGTACTACTCTCTGGCGGAGAAAACACACTCGACCTAGCCATCCAAATAGCAGCTCAACTACAAGGAGATACTATTGAAAAAATACGATCAGGAGTTCATGCCGACACAATCGTACTAAAAGACGAAGGAAAAAGTCTCAAAATAGACTACTCAGATGCAGCACGAAGAGATGGTCAATCTGAAAACGAAAACATCCGTGGAATGATTAAATGGATTTCCCAAAAATCAATTAGCCCCTATCGAATTATCATTCTCGAAAATATGGAACGAGCGAGTCGAGAAGCTCCACAAGCATTACTAAAGATTTTGGAAGAACCTCCAGAAAAAGGAATATTCCTCTTTACCACCAAAAATCATCACCAAATCCTTGAAACTATCATTTCACGGATAACCGTCCTCAATCTCCCACGAACCAACAACTACCAACCAAAAGCTGAAAACCAGGCAAAAGATTTTCTAAACGCCCCCTCTACTATATACCGATTCCGAATGATCGAAGATCTTGATAAAGAAATTAAAAAGGAAAAAAACAAACAAATCCTACATGATTTCATGACCGATATAATTTTAGTCGCCAGAGCCAATTCCAAGTTTTATCCATACCTAGAATTACTACTCGAAACACAACAATCTCTTACAGCCAACGCAAATATGAGACTCACTCTCGAACGACTCGCCTTAAAACTAAAAAACTAAATAGAGGAAAGACCTATAAGTAGTATGCTATGTATTGAATATTGATATCCCATGTTTGAACTTATTTTTCTTGCCCTTACCGCACTAAACCAAAGTGATGAATGGAAGGCCAAACTTCCAACAACCGAAGTTGGGATAGAAATCATTACGCCTGCCCGAATTCCCTCCAAAAACGAAAATTCAATCGCCCCCAAATTATTAGGAGATGAATTTATAGCCATATGGGCACAGGATTTAAATTCAGGAAAAACACTCTTTACCAAGGATGCACTCCGACCACAAAACATCGCAAGTTTAACTAAAATAATGACTTTTTTGGTGATTTTCCAAGAACATGAACTAGATGAAATCATAACAATAACGAGAACGGCAACACTCACCGAAGGAGCACAAATAGATCTTTATCAGTATGAGACTATGGACATACAAACACTTCTACGAGCCATCCTCATTCCATCTGCCAACGATGCCGCTCGAGCATTAGCCATTCACAACGCTGGATCCGAGGATGAATTTGCAAAAAAAATGAACCAATATGCAAAAAAATATAAACTCCCCTCTGCCAAATTCTACAACTCAACTGGACTCGATATACGAGACGCAAAAACTGGAAAATATCATGGAAATATAATGTCTGCCAACGATGTGGCACAGATGACAAAAATCGCACTCAAAAACCCATTTTTTAGAAAAACCGTCGCCAAGACAGAATTTTTTGGAACTTCTGCCGATGGTCAATTTGCACACTCAAAACCATCAACCAACCAACTATTAGGGTCATTTGTAGGATCAAAAGGAGTTAAAACAGGATACACAGGACTCGCTGGACAATGTCTGGTAAACCTCTCCGAAAGAGCAGATGGAATAGAAATTCTTACGGTAGTACTAGGATCTCCTGACCGATTTCAAGAAACAAAAAATATTATTACCTGGCTCTGGGATAATTATGAATGGAGATAGCTATCCCCCAAACAATACCTACGCAACCAAATGCAAGATATTAAGGAGAATATAATATAAAAATAAATACTAGCCCCGATAATTTGGAGCTTCTTTGAGAATACTCACATCATGTGGATGAGACTCCCTCAGCCCAGCACCAGTAATCAACCTAAACTCAGCCTTGTCCTGATAAATAGTAATATCAGCAGATCCACAATATCCCATAGAACTTCTGATTCCTCCACAAAGTTGATAAATTTCACCTTTCACCGACCCCTTATACAAAATTTTTCCTTCAATACCTTCTGGAACCAGTTTTTCATCTGCTACATTTGCCTGCGCATACCGTTCCTTTCCTCCTTTCTTCATCGCCGCAATAGACCCCATTCCTCGATAAGATTTATAGGTTTTCCCATCCGCATAGATCATTTCCCCTGGGGCTTCATCAGTCCCAGCCAAAAGTGATCCAACCATTACGACATCCGCACCAGCCGCCAAAGCCTTAGCTGCATCCCCAGAGAGCTTAATCCCTCCATCCGCAATAACCGTAACCCCCGTTCCTTTACAAACTTCTGCCACCTCCATTATCGCCGTCAATTGAGGAACCCCAACTCCAGCAATAACTCGAGTCGTACAAATCGAACCAGGTCCAATTCCAACCTTGACTCCATCCGCTCCCGCCTCAATCAATGCAAGAGCTGCCGCTGGAGACGCAATATTACCTCCAATTACATCTATCGTTGGATAATGTTTCTTAATATATCTAACCGTATCAAGTACTCCTTTGGAGTGACCGTGTGCTGTATCAACAACCAGTATATCCACTCCTGCATCAATCAATTTTTCAACTCGTTCCTCCATATTCCCCGCAGGGCCACATGCCGCCGCACAGAGTAATCGCGAATCATCATCTTTCGCGGCATTTGGATATTCTTCATTTTTTTCTAAATCTCTACGAGTAACAAGCGCATGTAGCGTTCCATCATCATTAAGCACCAATAGCTTAGAATGCTTTGACTCGGCCAATACAGACTGGGCATCTTCTAGAGAAAGAGGCGCTTGAGCCGTAAGTAATTCATCAAATCCACTCATCCGCTCCGCCACACTTACACTTGAATGCAAGGTTGAAATATAATTTTTTCGCTGAATCATACCAACCACTCGTGTATTAAGAGTTCCATCCTCCGTAATTGGGACTGACTTAAAATCAAATTGATCTCGAATTGCAATAACATCAGCAATACTACTCTCTGGACTAAGAGTTAGCGGTTCTCGTATAAAACCACTTTCATATCGTTTTACATTTCGAACCATGGCTGATTGTTCATCTGGATCACAATTTTTATGAATCACTCCAACCCCTCCCTGCAAAGCCATAGCAATAGCCATCTTATCCTCCGTAACCGTATCCATAGCCGCAGCCACTAGAGGGATATTGAGTGAAATATTTCGAGTTATCCTCGTATTAAGCGAAACCTCCTTAGGAAGTATCTCAGAATACTGAGGAACAAGAAGAAGGTCATCAAAGGTATAAGCCGGTCGAATGTCAGAAATTTTCATCAAAAATTCATTTTTAAATTAGAGACATGATAGACCTAGAAAGCCTCTTGTCAAAACTTCTATCAAAACAACAACAATCGAAAAAGGTCAAAAAAAATATTTGACTTAGGTCTCATAAAATTTAGAGTGTGGGAGTCGATACTTTTTACCGTTAATATAAATGATCAAATCTTCTGGAACGCAAAGCGAACAACTCCAGGTTGACTTCGTAGATCTTATGACTCGATTGTTAAACCTCCTATCTGATAAAGAACAAGAAGTGATTCGAAGAAGATTTTCACTTCATGGAAAAAAGAAAGAAACACTAGATAAAATTGGAAAAAGCTTCTCTATTACTCGAGAACGAGTAAGACAAATCGAAGCAGTAGCTCTCAAAAAACTAGCTCGAATTTCACTCGATCCTACGATCCAAAAAATTCATGATCTTGCGGTTGAAATTTTAGAAGAAAATGGACAAGTTATGTCTGAAGACAATCTTGTTTCAGAAATGCTTCGACGATTTGATGATGCTTCAAATATGGAAGTAAATACAATGAAGCTCACAATGCGAGTTTCTGACCGACTTGTAAAACAAGAAAAAAATCAATTTTATAGAGCTTTCTGGAGACTCTCTGGAATTTCTCTATTAAGTGTTAAAAACTCAATCAAAGAAGTACAACGAACACTCCGGAAACATAAAGACGTTGTATCTGTAGAAACTATAACGGAAGAACTTCCAACTACTATCGCTCAAGAAAGAGTTAATTCTCTCTTGTATGTTGATTGGAGTTTCATGGAAATTGATGGAGAATGGGGGCTCACTACATGGAGGCACATCAATCCACGATCAATCAAAGATAAAATCATGATCATCTTCAAAGAAGAAGGAAAACCACTTCATTTCTCTGACGTAGCAAATCGTGTACTTAGTGACTTCCAAGGAAAGAAAAGCGTAACACGACAAGCTATCCATAATGAACTTATACGTCATCCAGAATTCGTTCTCGTTGGACGAGGACTTTACGGACTAAAAGACTGGGGAATGGCAGCAGGAACAGTACGAGAAGTAATAAAATCAGTATTGGTAGAAAATGGAGAACCAATGAAACGGCAAGATATTATCAAAGCGGTTCTCAAAAAACGAGATATCCGACTTGGAACTATCTCTCTGAATCTTCAGAAGTATCCATTCTTCAAACGAGTAGGGCGAGCCGTATATGAATACGATCCAACACTTGAAATGCCTCGAAAAAAACGAGGACGAAAACCAAAAAACCCACGTCCAGAAGACATGGTATAAAAACTAAAAATTTATGTCACTTAGAAAAAACAGGAGTAAAAACTCCTGTTTTTTTTATAGATAACTATTATACTCTTAAACAAAAAGAAGTTTGTACTTCTAAATCATTAAATAAATAATCCCCCTTCAATCATGGAATTTCTACTAGTCCCATTTCTCGGATTTGCAATAGCCGTAGCCGTCATATTCATAAAACAAATCAATCAATATGAACGAGGCGTTCTTTTTACAATTGGTAAATTTAGCAAAATATTAGAACCAGGATGGAGAATCGTCATCCCTGTATTTCAATCTGTCAAAAAAGTAGATATACGAACCAAAGCCGTAGATGTTCCAGACCAAGAAGCCATAACAAAAGACAACATCCCCGTACGAATCAATGCCGTAGTTTACTATAAAGTTCAAGATGCAGGGAAAGCCGTACTTGAGGTAGAAAGCTTTTACTATGCCGTATCACAGATCGCACAAACAACAATGCGAAATGCGGTAGGAGAAGTAACCCTCGATGAGTTACTCCAAAATCGAGAAAGCATTGCCAACAAAATAAAAGCAAGAGTTGATACACTCACCGATCCATGGGGAGTAGATGTAGAAGCTCTAGAACTCAAAGACGTCGTTATCCCAGAAAACCTAAAACGAACTATCTCAAAAGAAGCCGAAGCCGAACGAGAGAAACGATCGGTCATCATCAAAGCCGAAGGAGAACATATCGCCGCCACAAATCTCTCAAAAGCGGCTAACATGATGTCCAAAAGTCCTGGAGCCCTACATCTAAGAACGCTCCAATCAATCAATGACCTATCCTCAGATCAGTCAAATACCACCATTTGGATGGTACCGGTTGAAGGACTTGAAGCCATGAAAGGAATCGCAAGTCTTACTGGGAAAAAATAAACTAAGACAACTGTTTCCAGCTTAAATCAAACATTATCTTAAACATATCTGCCATATTAGATTCACTTATAATTGTGGCAGATACAGGATGAGTAATATGAATAAGAGCAACATTATCATCCCATATCAATATATCCGTAGGAAGCGTTAAGTATTTTTTAGGTAAAAACCGAACCTCATACAAAGGTCCGATTGTTTCCGTTCCCCAATCAGTAACATTTCCCTTTGAGTCAATCGTTAAAATATCCTGTAATAAGATTTCTCTTTTTCGGAGCTCTTTATGATACGTATTAAAAAATTGAGGTGAATTTTTATAGAGATTCTTCGTCGAAGTAATCCCTCTTATATGACTAGAAGATAACGATCTATTCCAAATCTGCTTCACCTGAGAAAACCCGTCAAGAAATTCTATATCAGGCTTATTATTCTTAGAATCATAGAGAAGGCGAAGCTCTGGAATAGCTTCATTTATTTTTTTAAGTCTTTTTTCCTCATATTCTGCCAAAGCAAGAGGATCTTTAGCTCCATATGTTTTTCGAGCTCCATTTTTAAAACACTCTACCAAATTCTTTTCTATCAATTTTCGCAAAACGTCATAGCAATTAGGACGTGCGATCAACGTTCCTTTGGATATTGCTGGAGGCGAAGAAATTCCAAATTCAAGTAAATACAAATATATCTTTATTTCCAAAATTGAGAGACCAATACTTTGTAACTTCTCTTCCATAAAACATAAATTAATATCATCTAACTATATCATTTAAAGATTATAAAACAGAACTAAAACAAAAACAATATTAAATATAAATACAAAAACATAGAAAACAGGAAAAAATTAAATACAAATAAGTCAATGACCAATATCTCAAAAGTAAAAAAC
>JABAZT010000013.1:81586-96404 GCA_018608565.1 Candidatus Altimarinota bacterium | reverse complement strand
TCAAACCGAAACTCACTCTCATGCTTATCCACCTCGCCTGCGACTATCTCTATTTCATACGCTTTTTTACTTTGTACTCCATCCTCATGTGTAAATTCAAACTGTAGGCTATAGTCTCCTACTTTTTGAAAACACTCCTGTACCTGTCCCGCAAAAACAATATCACCTGAAACATTCCCCGTATCTAAATCTGATAGCTTAAAGGGTATCTCCTTTTGAGTTTTACCATCACATGAAATATCCATTGAAATTCCATCTACTTGCCGACTTATACTCAAACTACTATCTATCTTTGAGATAGGACTACTGTGCATAGTTGGCTCAATAATTTTTTGTATTTCAGCTGGTTTTTCTAAAACCACCTCTGTTTTTTGCTTAGGGAGGACAACCACACTTTGTGCATCACAAAACTCTTGCTTCTCTACTACTTTCCCTTCTTTAATTTCAAAAAGAGTATTTCCTCCAGCTACCGCAAAAAGACTGGTCCCTCGATGATATAAATATTGTACATTGTTTAGTAATACTCGATCTTGTGACGATAGTGTTAAATCTCCGGGCGTCATATCCATGGCTTTTCCTGAAGGGAATTTATAGGTTTTTAGCTCATTTTTTGGGGTCACTACATAAAAATTCTTATCGTCCCAACTAGAAGTCCCATAAAAAATCTGTTTTACTGGTTCTAGATTTAAAAATCGAGGATTCCCCTTAATAATACTATTTGTCCCATCCGAAAATTTTACATACAAAGCTCCCCCAGATCCTTGAATTGATCTAAATTCAGTAATATTCTTCTTTGAATCAATAAGTTTTCTAATTCCATACTTACTCCCATTCCCGGCAATACCTTTCACCAAATGATAAATGGTATTTGAAGTGTCTACATAAAAAGATCGTCCACTTCCTCCTGAGTGGGTGAACAATTTCATATTTTTAAATGAAAGTTTATCCTCAATATCTCCACACCCTGAATTCCAGGTTCTACAGGTGATATAGGTATTATCATTGGTAATAAGAATATACCGGAGCATTTGTTTGAATGCATATTTCACCCCTGTGATATTTATGTTAAAAGGATTTTTACCAACAACTTCCACCCTTCCTCCTTTATATATAGGAAGAAATTGATGTGTTCCTGCAGCATCAGAAACAATACTCTCTAGCTCTTTGAAATCTTTTCCAGAATGATCTTTAAATAAAAGATCTACTTCTTCACTTTGTTTAATTATTACTCCTTTGTAGGGATATATTTTTGTAATAGGACTGTCAGGCATATAACTCTTAGAAACATCATAGGATCCTAATCCTGGTTCCCCACCCCAAAGTAAAACCTCTCCAGAATTTCGAATGGCAATAAAACCTCTTTCGTACGCATAAATTTCTTTTATATCACTCAACTTATCTTTTACTTTTCCAATACTTCCTCCATGAAACTCCCCCGATTCAATTTTTCTCGTAGAAATTTTTAAAACCTTAATGCTCCCATCATGCAAAAGAACCGCCGCATGATCCATAGAAAAAACTATATCTTTAACTCCAGAACTGAGGAGTGTTTTATGTTTTTCATACAGCTCTTTTTGAGAAAACCAGTAACTCCCGTTTGTTCTCTTTATAACAACAGGCAATCCTTCTTCTTTCCACATAAAATGACTTGGAGCTACGCCCCATGATTCCGCTAAATTTTCTTTTTCCCAATAATTAGGCTTTTGGAACGAATCAAAACAAGCGCCTCCCTCCGACACATCTGAGGTAGATTCAAGAACCAACTGAGGAGCTTTTGTTTTAACAGGAATACCACCCTTCGGAGCACATTTTTCTGAATAACCAACCAGATCGCCTCCTTTTATCACCAGTGCCTTATCACTTTCTTTTATATGTATGACCGTTCGATGATTACTTGAACTTTTTGATATCCCTTCAACACTATTTAATAATGGGGGAAAATTTTCCAGCTTAGCCTGATCTGCATAGAGGGAGGCTTTGACTGTTATTTGTTGCTCTTTCAATTGCATCGGACTCTGAAATGTTCCGACTGGATACCATTCTGTAAAAACTCTGATCCTACCACTTTTTTCAAGAAAATGATGATATCTATCTGTCCTTAGTGTTGTATTTTTTTTGTTCGTTGCATCATAGGCCTTCCCCCGCATCTGCCTATAATAAATCACGTTCTCCGTATTAAGAGAAACTACTTTCTTTATACTCGCAGGAACGGCAAACCTTCCCCCGCCAAGAATCTCAAGATTCTTTATATTATAACAAGAACTAGCGGCCTGAATCGAAGAAACAATCATAAAACTACTTATCAAAACACCCATCAATCCCCGATGTAATATTCTGTTATTTGTGTTACGTTTTATGAACATGTATCTCATTAATTATTTTTAAAAAACTATTTCTTTATCTCCCACCTTATTCGCTTATTAATTGTTGAAATATCTTCTGACTTTCCCGTATAGGTAAAACGCTTACTTGTAACAGGGATCAGCGCTCCATCAAAATATTTTGGGTCTGCATACTCCTTAGGATTTTTAGTTGGTTGAAGCCCTGTCAAAATAGAAGGTTTATCCATGAGATTCCACCAGGATATCCTATATGTATCTGCTGATAGAATTTCCGCTTTATAATTAGCAGGACATTCAGCCCCCTTTATTACCGCATTATCCAAGAGACTTTCTATCAAGTCATCAGCCGTAGAATTCTTGAGTGTCCAATGTGCTACCGTTCGAGGAGATATTCCTGTCATATGATATCGAATCCCTGTATTGTTGTACTCTTGTTTGATTTTCCCATTTCTCACAATTGCATATCCATCTCCTACTGTTTTACCAGCTGACGAACCTAATCCCGTAAATACTCCTGCTGTTCCTGGTATTGGTGTTTGACCTGGTTTTAGTACAAATTTAATATTTTTTGTTGCACTAAGCTCTTCGATCTTCCATCGTTTTGTTTTGATTGTTATACTATGCTCATAGAACACATTCTCATTATAGTGTCCGATTTTACCATGTTTAAACTTCTTCTCTGCACATGATTCTACCTTCTTGGTTAAGACTACAGACTTCTTCTTTGGCGTTATTACTTTCGGCTTCTCTTTTTGTTTTGGTTTTATTTCAAAATTAATCACTTCGTTTGCCACGAATGTAAATTTTGTTTTTCTATCTGAACTTACCGCGGTTATCTTTGCGGATTCTGGTCGAGTAAATATTACATCTTCTGCAGGCTGTACAACAATTTTCGAAACATTTGCCTTATTCTCTTTTACTGATAATTGGCCTGAAATAGAGACTGGCAAATCTACAGTTTTTACTTTTTCTGGACCTACCTCACTGGGTTTTAGATTTGATAGGATAGGAGCTTTATTTTCCAAAGGAAGACTATCGGATAGATACATACATCCATCTTTTCTATATGCTACTGCAATTTTGGTAGTGCCATCGTAAAACTCTATTGAACCAACTCTGTACTCAGGCTCCTGTGCACGTATATCTTCCCCAAAATTATAATATAAATCTTGTTTTACAGAATCCCAATGAATATTTTTTGGACGATCATGAAATGTCGCAATTGATTGTATGAGTCTATAATTTCGAGACATTATTATTTCATTTCTTTTTATTCCCATCGTCGTTTCTTCAAAATCAAAATGCTGCCCTCGCATATTGTTGTACTTCACAGAAAGATTAGGGGGGATAATATATGAGTTATTATCTAACAAAGCACCTCCATTCTTATTTTTTAGATTTTTAAATATAATCTGTGACCCAACCCCTTCACAAGAAAACTGACTAATAATTTCTTCTTTTTTTGTCTCTGGCAAAATCACATTGGATTCTCCCCCTGGCTTCTCTTTTACTGGCACTTCCATTTGAGATGCGCTCATGACAGCACTAAGTGCGTTTATACGACGCCCTGTTCTCGTTATATTTTTCAAACCTAAAATCTGATCACTTGTACTTATTAGAGTGGCCTTGAGCTGCTGAGGACTCAAGGTTGGCTGATAGCCTTTGATCAGTGCAGCAACTCCTACTGCAAATGGGCTCGAAATAGAAGTCCCAGAAACCCCTTCATACAAAGCTCCATCATTCCCCTTTGGCTTAGGAGCAAATACAAATCCGCCTCCTGGAGCCATTAAATCAATATCTCCATAATTAGAAAACTTTGCACGTTTGTCTTTATGATCCACCGCCCCTACGCTCACCAGATTTGGGACTGGATCATGACACTTAGTTCCATAGGAAAATGAAGTGGGATACTTAATATTTCCTGTTTTTGAAAGCTTTGTATTTGTATTCCCCGCCGAAACGACAATCAGTCCTGGATAATAAGCATAAAATTTTCTAAGTATGTCATAAAATGGACGAAATTTCGTATTACAAGTTGAAGTCACAGCATCTCCGGCACTGATATTAATTATGTCTGCCCCATTTACAGTGGCAAAAGCGATTGCTTTCTGAATTTGTTTTCCATCCAAGGTCGTACCCCCATCTACGTCTGCCCCGGTCACTTTTAATGCCATTATTTTTACATTTGGAGCAATCCCAAAACCCCCTTCATTATTATCATGAGTCATGGCTATCACCCCTGCAACATTGGTTCCATGATCTTCTCCAAGCGTTCCTGATTCTGGCATTGGATCCGTATCATCTCCATAAAAATCATATCCGTGCCTACAATCACCTAGAGACTTCCCCCTATAATCTTTACAACTCGTACCATCCCACATACTCCCCTCTAGGTCTGGATGTGTATAATCCACTCCCGAATCAATCACTGCGACCACCACCTTCTCAAGAGGTCTCCCCAACCCATCGATATAATCCCAAGCCTGCTTAATCCGAGGCCCCTCTTCTAGATACCACATACGCTTCCATTCATACCCAATATCTACCGCCTGATCTTCTGTCTTTGACAGTATGTTCCAGCTCACTTTCTCTATTTCTTGAGATTTTTCTAGCTCTTGCTTTATTTTTTCAAGCTCCAAATAATCTCCCTGATAGTCAAAATAACCAATTCGCAAATCAGCTAAGTGACCCGAATATATCAACCCCAGAGACTCTCCCCACTCTTGCAATTCTTGCTCTACAAATGAGGCGTTCCAATTAAAAAAACCTAAATTAAACTCAACAATAATTTCTTTTCCTTGATACAGAACCTCAGACCCATCTGAACCTATTTCTGTTATGATACCTGAAACTTCATCATATTCCTGAGAATACATTACCTCAGCCCCTTTATCTTGCCCCAATAAAAAAGCTCCTCCTGCAATTGAAAGTAATAGAAAAATTCCAATACAAATACTTTTCTTCATCTTAAGAAAAGTTTAGTTGTTTTATGACGTCTCGCAAATAATCGGGGCTCTTTTTTATCGCCTAATTTGAGACAATTTGTAAATCACCTCAACCGCTTCTCCTCGAGTAATTTGTTGAGATGGATAAACATTTCCACTAACTGAGTTGATCAAATTATGTATTCGAGAAAAAGAAAAGTATGGAGCAAACCAAATAGATTTATCTACATCTTCATATGGAGCAATATCGATACGATCACTCACCCCAAACCCGGAAGTAAGTATTGCGACCTTTAGAAACTCAGCTCTTGTCATAGTATTTGCAGGACGAAAGGTATTGTCTGGATACCCCTGAACAATCTCTCGCTCAACCGCTGTCGCCACATATGGTGCGAACCAAGCTGAAGCCTCTACATCTGAAAAATTGGTATTACCAGATCCCACTCGTTTTCGATTTGCCAGCAGGATGATCTTAAGAGCTTCAGCTCTATTGAGCGTATTTTCAGGTCTAAAGGTATTGTCTTCGTACCCCTTAATTACGTTTCGTCCCTTAAGGTCTGAAACCGCATTTGCAATCAAACTATCTGCCGCTATATCACTAAAGATTTGTGCCTTCAGCATTTCTGATTTTATTTCTCCAAAGTTTCCCGAAGCAATAATTCTAAAATCTCTATTAGAATTAGGATCAACCGTTAGAGTGATCGAATTATTTTGATCTAGGTCACGTGCCATGACTAAATCAGGAGATATCGGAGCCAATCCTCTCAGGGTTGATCTAAGCGTTATAACATCATCTCCAATATTACTGATTACCAGTGTGATTTGTTTTTTTGTTCCTGGCGTAAATACTCCATCAGACTTAAAATCAACACTTACAGGTTTTGCTCCAGCGGGATTTCCTGCATTTCGAATAATCGGTGTTTTCACTTCTACCTCATTTTTCTCAATTACTTTTTCCTCTACTTGAGGCACCTGTATTTCGACTCTTTCTTCCTGCTGTACAATCTCTTTTACCTCTTCTTTCTTCTCCTCTTGAATAATTTTCTCAAAAACCTCATCTGGAATTTCAGAAGACACAATCAAGTTTCGCACATTTATATTTTTTTCTATAAATTCAATTGGATGTACGGTATTTTCTCGTGCCACAGACTGATTGAGTCCATTTTTTACGGCCTCGAAATACGAACTATACCCAGCGCTCTCTACCTCTTTCCAACTAAATGGCCAGTGTAGATGATAGGGTGCTCCAAATCGATCTATCTGAAAATGCAGATGAGGTGCTGTTGCCATCCCCGTATCCCCAGAATACCCAATTAGATCACCTTTTTTGACCTGCCGTCCTTTTTTGGCAACCAACTGAGAGAGGTGTGCGTATCCTGAAAATAACGTCACTTTTTCTCCAACATATTTGGGATCTGGTACGTCTGGATGCTTGATCACTACATGAAGTCCAAAACCAGTGGCTTGATTCTCTGATTTTTCTATAACTCCGTTCGCAATAGCATAGACAGGGGTCCCAATTGGAATTTTAATATCTATTCCTGGATGAGAACCAGAATCCTCTGTTCCATCAAGTTTGTAGTTTCCCAGATGAGGAACCGGATAGGTAATATAGGCATTTCTCTGATCATCCGTTCCAGTTCTCCAATCATAACCTGCCCTTATATCTTTTGGGTTATACTCAGGGATATCGATAAGCTTTGAAGTTGGGATTCTGTTATAGGTATACTTCCGCTCTGCATCTGTAAGGGCTACCCAATTTGGTACTTTTTTTATGGGCATTGCGGCCCCCTCAAATACTACATCATGATAATCCACAAGGCTTGCCTTAAAATAATCACTATGCCGATCCATAAAAGGTGCCAATAGAATTGCTGCTACTAGCAAAATCCCTCCACAAATCGTTGCGACTGGATAATCTCGATAAAAATGCATCCATGCATAATTCTTTCTGATTCGTCGTCGGATAAATACGTCCCCCATGAAATTTACTTAAAAATCTCACCATTATAGCAGATTTTTGGTTAATTTTCAATACAGAACTTACCGCGCATTCAACTCGGCTTTCTTCGCCACATTTTCTGATTTTTGAATAAGAAGAAGCATTTCCGTAATAGCTGCCGTGTGATCACCTTTCCGTTGAAGAAGAACTGCCTCTGCTGTATTTAATATTCTTTTTTCTCTAAACAAATAATGAACCATATCATCTCGTATAATCTTTAAAACAGCTGGCTTCAATCCTTCTTCCTTTCCTGCCATCTCTCCATATGCAGCTTTTGTTTTAGATTTATACCGCAACCCTGCCACATTTGATTCTTCTGAAATTAATTTTTGGATCATAGCTCGTAATTCACTAGCACATCCCATACGCTCAAAATCTCTGCCACTCATATCCTGTACATGCTTAGTTGTCATATGCTTTGCCAATTTCGTAAAAGATTCCTTCTCTGTTTTTCGAAGTTTTTCCGTTACATATTTCCCCTTATACTTAAATGTTCTTGTTACAACTCCTGTGACTGCCCCATTAGCTGCTGTTGCAATGTTCTTAGACAAATTATCACGCAGAACTCTTTCTTTCTGTGATTTGAGCTCCTTTCCTGCTGATGGCACTGATTCTTTTACTTCTTGATTTTCCATGATAGTTTTTTATTTAAATACTTCTAAATTCTTCTCCTCTATGGAAAAGAAAACTGAGGAATTGAAAATGTATTCATCTTCCCTCCAATATCCCCTATACCACTAAGTCCTGCTGCACCAATTCCCTGACCATTCATTATTGAATTTATACTTCCCACGGTAGAACCTTGCATAATAGAATCAATACTTCCAATATTTGAGTCAAAACCTACTCCTTCCATAACAGAATCTGTGGGAGCAATATAGTTTGTACTTATTGAGCCCAACTGACTTGTTGCCGAACCTGCCCCCATAAAATCGAAGGATTTCATCCCGTTGAAGTTGAAGCCTGTATCTATCCCGCCGATTGCTCCTGACGCTCCAGAGATACCGTCTAAACCACTAATTTCAAAACCACCACCCAAATTTCCAATATTAAAACTATCTCCAATACCCCCAACAGAAGTAATCCCTCCTATATCAAAATTTCCAATATTCAAATTATTAATTCCTGCGCTTAAATTTCCAATACTTGATGTATCAATATTTAGATTTGTTCCAGTCGGCACATCAATGGAAGGTACTGATAGTTCATCAAAGGTTAGTTCTAATCCTTCTTGAGATTTCATGAAACTTTCAAATTCAAGATTTGGCTCTGGACCAACTCCACCTAAACCTAAATCAATCTCAATACCTTCTTGGGATTCACTCCCACCTCCTTGCTGCAGATTAGAATAAAGAGGATTACTATTTATAGTTTTTCTTGTTGCTGGACTTGTTATCTCAGAAAAATCCAAAGAAGCTCCAAAATTCAACCCGGTATCAAAATCATCTCCACTCCCAAATCCAAGATCATTTTCTATTTGATTAATTTCTTTGTTCGCCGTACTTGTAGTTCCATCGAATGTAGTATCTTGTTTAAAAGAATCTCCCACTGAGGCGGTTGAATCTACGACATTTGTCTTCCCTAGATTAGTTGCAAAATCTATTCCACCAGAATCCATATCTTGAATCAATATCTGAGCCGTTGAACGCTGCGTTACATTGGGAGAAGTTCTTGTCGTATTCGCTGGAATTGAAACTGTTTCAAATGTTCTGTTGTCCTGCACTGGCTTCTCAAATGAAAAGAAGTCTAATAATACATTAACCGCTCCATCAAGTTTTTCATATACCGAATCTGATCCAATTCGCACACTTCTATCAAACATACCTGAAACAATCGTGTCTGCTTTTTTCGCCCCGCCTGCGAATGTTCCCAATCCTCCATTTGGATTATTTTGTTCGTCTAATATATCTGCCACCAAGTCATTCCCGACTACATCAATCTCTCTTGCCGGTGCGCGAGTCGCGACAAAATCTCCATCTGCATTTTTTATTTGCTGAGCCTTAATAAATATTTGATCATTCTCCTCTAACCCAGCCCTTATTGACTCTCCATTTTTGACTGCTAGCTCTTTCTCATTTGCCACCCCTCGCCTTTCATAAAATTTATCTGACCCAATCTTTAAGTCTCCTGTAAAATTATCTTCTACAAATGCTTTATACTCCTCCTTTGTTCTTAACTTATAGACTCCATTTTTCCACTCATATTGGGCTGTATTCCCAGTGGTCATATCTTTTTGTGCTAAATACAACAGATTTGGATCTTCCACCTTATCCCCGTTAGCTAGCGCCTGCTTTGCCTCTAGAGTAAGAGCAAAAACTTGATTCTTATCACTATCAGAAATATCATTAACGGCCAAATCAAATGTTTCATCCTTCCCTCCTGATACCGTAACCAAAGCATCACCAGCTATTAAGGTCGAAAATTTTACGGCAGGCTTAGCCAGATCTCCAACAGTCTTAAGTACCATAGGAACACCCGCCCCTTCTTGCCACTTTTGCTGAATACTATCCAAATAATTACTGGTTCTCAGTGCAACTCTTCCAGGGTCTGCCCAACTATCAAGATGATCTTCTGATCGAGCTAATATAGCATTTGTAACTTCACTCCTATCTGCTAAGAGTGCCACCCCAACCCGAAGGCTATCAGGCGTTGTCAAAACCCCATTAGCTGTATTTGTATCGCCATATAAATTTACCCTCGCCTGAGAAGACTGTGCAACTCCAAGAGTAGTACTCCCTGTACTCGGTACATCTAACCCTCCATCAAACCCTCCCAGCCCAAGCTCTTGGAGCAATCCATTTCCTAACTCTAATGTTGGGGCATCTGCACCTCCTCCAAAATCAAAGTTCCCTACTTCTCCAAAATCAAATGTATTTCCTACCGCCCCTATGGAGACTCTATCACCCCCAACTGTTTGTCCATTCCCTGCATCAAATGCAAAATTGGTTGTATTTGTGTTTATGGTTGGTACTTCCGTTTTGGCTATAAGATTATTTACTCCCCCACTTAGTCCCGTAAAATTAAAATTTGTCCCGTTATTGATCCCCCCTCCCCCAAGCGTATCGAAATCTACGCTTCCTAGATCCAATTGATCAATCCCTCCCCCCTGAGTAATAATTCCAAGATTCGCTATATTCACTCCTGCTATAAATTTATTAATGGCTTCAAGAGAGCTTGCGCCTGTATCAAGCCCCAATGAGGCTTTGAATGCTACAACTGCGTCTGATATTTCTTCAGTACTTGGTTGAACTGGAACATCTAGATCCTGAATCCGACCATCTCTTCCCCCAACCCCATTTGATTCTTCTGGTCTTTCTTCTCCGTCGACAGGCAACTGATCCTCTCCATCAATGACTGGTGTTTCCACCTCCCCATCTACCGGGAAATTAAAACTTGAATCAAAGGTAAGTCCTGTATCGGTTGGTATATCATTAACACCACCATCCGTCCCACCTCCTGCCGACCTAGAATTAAAGGCCGTATCTGAAACTACAATGTCTTGATTTGGCTGAGGAGGCAACATACCTTTATCACTACCAACGGTGTTAGTAACAAAATCTGACTCAGTAGCTACACCAATTTCCTTAAAATTACTATCTATTTCTATTTTCTGGCCATTCCTAACTATAAAATCAGGACCTCGATCTGGCATTGGCGTTCCATTTTTTATAGAATCTAGTTGATTCTGCTTAAATGCGATATCCGCTTTCCATGGAGCTATTTGTCCAATTCTAACGTCTGTCGTTGGCCCTCCACCAAGTTGATCCCACTTGGCATCAAAAGCGTCCTTAGCACTTTCAACTCGTTTTTCATATTTTTGGACTACTTCTGCTTTTGCGGCATCAATAATCGAAGAATCCACTCCCTCCAACATTGCTCCTAACCCTCCAAGGGTTCCCTTCACGTTGGTTGATGGATTTACCGCTAGATCAGCCTGCGTAAGAAGATTTACATATACCGCGTTTTCTAACGTCTCCTGATCAATCAATCCTTCTTCAAATTGAGAGGCAAGAGTTTGAACCTGCGCAGTCTGTCCTTCTGGTACTGGCGCAGGTGCCTGGATAGCGCCTGATGCAGTAACTTGACCGACGGGAACGGCTGCTCCCTTCGCCCCCTGAGCACCAGCTGCTATAAGCTTCGTATATCTCAGTGTTGTAGTGTCAGTAAAACTCTCTTCATCCAAAAATCCAACATCCCCCGCCGAGACTCCCAACGCCGTCGCTTCTGCGGTTATCGGCATATCTTCTCTGGTTGGCTCAAAAACAGATTTAACGGTTTTCCCCTCTACGGCCATAAGGACTTCATTATCAAAACGAACTCCAAATACTTTTCCCTCTTCGGTTACCCCTCCATACCCAATCGCCCCGGTAAAATGACCAGCCCCTGCCAAAAACTTCACCTCTCTTCCTGACTGTGGATCTGTCAGATAAAATCCAGATCCAGTAAGAACCCCTCCTTCGTTTCGAAGACCAAGGTGATTTCGAGTTCCATCTTCAAATCTTAGATCGGTGAGCGCTCTCATGACGACTCCTATTTCTTGCGGATCATTTAGAGTTGTCGTATTTCCTGTAAATTCATATCGAGGCATTTCAATACGAGTAATTCCTCCATCTGCCCCTTCTATCTCTCGTATAAATGTTCCTCCTACCACCCCCTGAAAATTGGCTCCACCCACTGGCGCTGCCAATGGAGCAATTCGTTTTCCACTTGGATCACTTCCCACATTGGTTACTCCTACATCTGGATACCCAAAAGCTCTCAGCCGTGGATCTCCATATTCCAGGGTTTCTCCTTTTTTTACTCCTAGCTGTGCGGCTGACTGCCCAGAGAGCGGATCTCCTGGCACCCAGAGCGCTCCATCTGTATCAGTTAGAACTTCTGGATTCCCACTAAAACTCAAGTCTAAGTTAGTTCCATTCGCTGCGCCTTGGAAAAAACTTCCAATCTTATTTCCTAACTTACTCACAAATCCTACCTCATTGTTATTCTGTTGTGCAAGTCCGCCAGCACCTTCACAGAGAGGACATCCGCCGTCTGGACCAAGGGTTGGCTGTTTTGTAAAAAAACTTTTTAACAATCCACCAAGTCCTCCTCCACCGCCAACGGCTTGTGTATTTTGGCTTTGCTGACTCTCATGAAGAAACATCCCTGAATTACTGATAGCGACGACTCCTGCCCCTGGACCAATTCCTCTAAGACTATTCATATATCGCTCTGCCGATTCCCAGATAGAAAAAACTTCTCCCTGAATAGAATTTCCCACCGTCGTTGCCAGCGCTCGTGCTTTCTCAATCTGTGATATAGTTGGAACTTCTGCCCCACCTGTATTTATTGCCGCAACCTCTTTTTTCTTTTCCTCTATTACTTCTTTTTCTTCTGGTATTGCTACTTCTTCTTTCGGATCTCGTACTGGATCCTCTTCCATCTTAGGTATCTCCGAAACCTCCTTTTCTTTCAAGATCTCTTCACATCGAGCGATAAATTTCTCCCATGAGGATTTTTGTATTTGTAATATGACCAAGTCATTTTTTAGACGCAGGGTTATCTCCTGGGAGACACCTCCTGACATTTCTTGTTTAATCTCCTCAATTCTTCTTTCGTAATCTATCAAAATCATAGATCCGGCTTCTTTGAGAATAACTGAATCTATTTGCTTTAACTTTTCTATAACGGCTTCTATCTCATTCTTTAGATCCGCTATTTTTTGTGCCTTCTCTTCTTGAGGCATATTCTTTTTTATGAGCTTTGAGAGTGACCATTCATGACTTTGCCATTCTGCCTTAAGACGTATTGCGGTTTTATGCCCCTCAACTACCCCTATGGTTGAGTTTTGTACAATTCTATCTATTAGCTCTTGAACCTCGGTAAGACTATAAGATCTCGTAAATAAGCTCATTCGCTCTGGCTCATTCTTCTTAGGCATTTGAGTAATCTCTGGATGTTTAGGATCAGCGACGAGCTTTCCATCCTCTCGTTGCCGTAACTCCAATCTAAGATCCTCTAGCTTTTGTGCTCTTGATTGAACGAGCCACTCCATATTTTCTCCTACGTCATCTAGCACTGATTTTTTACCATCAATATACAGTCGAGCCGCACTATCTATGTATTTCAGGGCTTGTTCAATATCATTATTATTAATCTGTGAAAACTGAGTTAGCTGACTTGAATTTTTTGCAAACCCACCGCCTTCTCTCTGTAAATAAATCAAATAATCAATAACCTCTTTGCTTGGCTGACGCAGCGCAGCAAACTCCATATCTTCCATAAAAATGAGTTTCTTTTCTACACAACATTCTTTCAATATTCTTTTACTACACTTGAGTGAAGCTCCTTGTATCTGACAGTCATTTTGCTCAAGACAATGCAGCAGCTTCTTGTTTGAAAGCGTAGTTTTCACGCCTGCCATCTGACAGACAGGATTATCCTTTGGTGGTTCTGGAGGGACTATAGCATACGCACTGGAAGCCCCAGAAAGAATGATTAATCCGATAACAAAAACTGATTTCTTCATTTACAAACTCAATAAATCTAACTATTTTATCATATTTATTTGTTTTTTGCAATATTCATAAAACTGTATTTTTGGCTTCTTCATGTAAATTTCCATAAATTAAAAAAATAGTTGGATCTACAGTTCCAACTATTTTTATGTATCCATATTTTTTTGAAAAAACTATCCCCCAATCTTAGCTAGCTGATCCACCTTCCATTTATCTATTTTTTTGTTCTGTGCATCTACATTGGCAGTTATGGTAGCGAGCTGATCTGCCACCCATTTATTTACCTTTGCGATTTGATCTGTCCCCCATTTATTTACCTTCGCGATATTATCTGATTCCCATGTTGCAATTTTTGGTAGAGACTGAACCTTCGCAACTATCGGACCTATTTTCCTAGTCCCAATCGCGGTATTGATCGCGGTATCTAGGGCCGTTCTTGATTTAGCTGCGGAAGCTCTTATCTCCGCTATTTGTTTATTTTTTTGTGTATTTATTTGAGCTATTTGTGTATTTTTTTGTGTGGTTATTGGGGCTTTTGCTTTTACCAACTGTGCTGCTATATCTGCTTTTGATTTTGCCACTTCTGCATTTACTTTTGCTATCGCTTTCGCTCTGGCTGCAGCCTCAGCCGCCAGCCGTGCATTTAACTTAACTGCTAGTTTTTTTACGGATGCAACTACGACCTTCGCCTTACTTCCTAATGATATTCTTGAAAGTGCCGCTAATCCGCCTTCACCTATTTCTTCCCCCTCCGCTATGCTTTGTATTTTAATCTTTCCTGATGAAGTATTTGTAAATCCACCATCTGTCAATAACAGAAGATCAAACTGTGGCTTAGTTCCAATACTCGGATATCCAACCCCAACCTTAACCCCCTGACCTGGATAGTTAACCGCTTGTACCTCCTCTCCCCCAACACTCTTAAGCTCTTCTAGCAACACATCGATTGAAACTTCTTTATTTTCGTATTTTTTAATTATATTTATAATACTTTTCCTTGTTTTCATAGCTGTTTCTACCCCTTTTACC
>JABAZT010000013.1:11111-81576 GCA_018608565.1 Candidatus Altimarinota bacterium | reverse complement strand
GTTACCTCCTGAGCCATACGCTCATCGATTAGATTCAATTGTTTATTTACTGCATTAAGCTGATCATCAAAACCCCAATTAATCTTAAAACTTGGATGAACTGGTCCTGCTGCTTGTTTTTTGGTAGCCTCCTGCGCTTTTATATTTTTTAGTTTTCCTTCCTCTTTTTGCATAAGTAAACTGTCCTTTATGAGAGAGGCTTGCTCATAGGTGATAGCCCCAATTTTTACTTCTACAATATCGGCGATTGTATTCTGTTTTCGTACTGGAGCTGTAGTAACTGTATTTTCCACAGAGGTATTAGCTACCGTATTCACTGACGTTGTAGTATTAACTGTTTCATTCACTTCAGCCCTAGCTGCTATGTTTGACGTATCTGAAGCATTTGCAGTATCTGTATTATCAGTAACTGGAGTTGTTTTGGGGGTTGTTTCGGTTGTCACCGTATTTTTAAGTCCAGAACTTGTCTGCCCCTTAATCCTTTTATCTATTGAGACTATTGCTTCAAAAAATAAATTTTCTCCATAAAATTTATGAATCATAACTACCTGTTTTTGCGCCCTGAGTATATCCCCCTGACTTCCTTTGTCTTTTTCCAGCTTCACGCTGAGTAAACCTTCATACACCATTCTATTTCGAGCCTCATCTCTAGCTGATTTTTGTAGATTGAGCATCTCTTTCCCTATCTTTTCAATTTCCTTGATATACGCGTTTCCGTAGGAGACACTGATTGCTCCTTCTGAACTATTGAGCCCCATCAAGACTTGGACTAATTTCATCTGTTTTTTCCTCTTTTCAAAGGCTATTTTTACACTTCCTTCTGCCTTCTTTTCATACACGGATGGAATTTCTCCGTTCTTAAATACTATATCTAGAGCCTTATCAATAAAATCAAACTCTCCCCTAGTACCCCCTTTAACTAAATTACTTTGGATCTTTGATTCTTTTTTTTCGGCTGTTGCCTCCGTACTATTTGCAATAACTTCTGCTCTTGTCCTTATTAGTATTTTCATACTCTCATCCAAACCATCTAGTACCGATATTTGACCATCTACCAATAATTGAGCCGCTTTGTTTATATATTCGAGAGCATTTTCTACTAAAGCATCTGTTAATTCTGGATATTCAGCTGCTAATTTCTGTTGTGCCGGAATATTATTTCCTAGATATTGTGCTTGCCTTAGATAGGAAACGGCGCGAGCATCTGGTTTAGGAAGAGACGGGATGCGAACCTCTTCTATAAATACTGGTTCTTTTTCAAGACAACAATCACTGAGTATCCGCTTACTGCATTTCAACGAACCACTTTTTATCTGACAATCATTTTCTTTGAGACATTGAAGTAACTTTGTATTAGAAAGTGTTGTTTCAATGCTAACCATCTTACAAACTGGATTGAATGTTGATGGAGCCTGAGCTTCTACCTGAGTATTTAATCCCCACCAAGAGAAGACCAAAGTACCAACCAGTATATTTTTTTTCATGAAAAAAGATTCAATAATTCCACATACTATATCACATTTTGACTGATTCTTCAACTACATCATTTATTCCACCCCCTCCTGAAATCAACATTAAATTTTAGCACTATATACTTGAATAAAGTCTGAATCTGTGATATAATCTCCTGATTTATTGATAAAAAATGAACTCAGACAAATCCTCCTTTTCACTTGTACTTCCCTGCTATAACGTTGGTCGAGTAGTACTTAAGACCATCGATCTCGCGGCTGACACCTTGAGAAAAAAATATGGCGAGAATTTTGAAATCATAGCTGTAGACGATGGATCTTCCGATCATAGCCTAAAGTATCTTCGGCTCGCTGCTATTCGAGAACCAAATCTGAAAGTTATTGCCTATGAACAAAATCAAGGGAAAGGATATGCTATTAAAACAGGATTTCAAAAAGCTAGTGGTGATTTCATTGGTTTTATAGATGCAGACATGGATATTCCGCCCCAAATGCTGGGACGATATATAAATATGATGAAGACTGGAAAATATGATTGTCTTGCTGCCTCTAAAACACATAAGAATTCTGTAATCAATCGACCATTTAGTCGTCGTTGTGTTTCAAAAATTTCTCGAGAAATGATAGGGCTCTTATTTCAACTTAAAGGCATTGATACTCAAGTAGGCCTTAAAGTATTCCGTCGAGAAGTAATTCAAGACATCGTTCAGAATATGAGTGAAACTGGTTTTGCTTTTGATATTGAAATGCTCGTACTTATTCGAAAAGCTGGACACAGTATTGACTCTGCTCCCGTATACATCCATCAGACTTGTGAAACGTCTTCTGTTGGTGCGGTTAGTACGGTTAAGACTTTTCTAGCTGTTATGAAAATGCATAATCGAATGCATGGGTATGTAAAATCTCATTCTTGGTCTTATGCTCTTGCTAAGGCGGTATTACTTATTACATTTTTTCGACCACTTGAACTGGTATTGAAAGCTTCAGGTAAAGTTTAGATTAAATTTTAATTACGCTTTGACACTTTTTATCTCTATACTGCCTTATAGACATAAAAAGATTCATAATTATGCGACTTTTATTCTTTTCTTGGAGAGACATACAAAACCCCCGTACAGGTGGAGCTGAAAGCTTTACACATGAGATGATGCTTCGTCTTGTAGCCAAAGGATATGATGTGACGCATCTTTCTTTTTCTTGGCCCAACTGTGAACCTCAAACCATTCTCGATGGAGTAAAATATCACCGCGGCCCCTGTGGTAATTTTAGCTTTATTAAATTTGCGAAAAAATTTTATGATAAAAATGGCCCCTTTGATTGGGTCGTTGATCAGAGAAATTCACACCACTGTTTTACCAATTACTGGCTCCCAAAAAATCAACCACGTTGTCTTTTTATTCATCAAACCACTCGTGAACTCTGGTACAGCGAACTCAAATTTCCTACCGCGCTCCTAGGTCATATCCAAGAACATGTTACTCTCAGAAATCAGAATAATTATCCAGTAATTGCAGCATCCGCCTCAACGGGAAGTGAATTAATCAAGGATTTTGGATTTAAGAAAGATCGAGTTTTTCCTTTTCATGAAGGACTTGACTACCCTCCTCGACCAATTTCGGAACTTCCTCAAAAATTTACCGAACCGACGTTTATTTACGTTGGCCGATTTTCAAAATATAAGGGAATTGATGCCGCAATCCTTGCCTTTCAAAAATTTAGAAGCACACATAGTACTGGGAAACTCTATATCGTCGGAAGACCGAACAAAAATTTTGAACAAAAAATCTGGAAGCCAATACTTAAAAAACACCCCGAAGTTGAACCTTTTATAGAAATTACTGGGTTTGTCTCTAATGAAAAAAGAGATGACCTCATGGCACAATCTCTTGCCATACTTGTTCCTTCTCAGCGAGAGGGGTGGGGGCTGATTGTCACAGAGGCAAATGCACAAAACACTCCAGCCATAGTGTATCCCAGTCCAGGTCTACAAGAAGCGGTTGGATATGGAAAGACTGGACTTATTTCAAAACAAAAAAATTATAACTCTCTCTATGAAGAAATGGTCAAAATCTGGAAAGACCCCGATCTTTGCAAAGATCTTACGACCAAAGCCCGAACTTGGGCTGAAACTTTCTCTTGGGATATTGCAGGAAAACAAGCCGATGAATTTTTTCAAAACAAAGATTTATTGAAACTATTTAAATAATAAATTTAGTATGAATATTCCAAAAGTATCTATAATTGTTCCAACGAAGAACAACAAAAGAACGATCAAAAAATGTATTCAATCTTTATTGGATCAAACATATCCAAACATAGAAATAATTATGATAGATAATTTTTCTGATGATGGAACTGATCAAATTGCCATTGATCTTGGAATTAATGTTATTTCATTTGGTCCAGAGCGAAATCTCCAAAGACCAAAGGGGGCGGAAGTTGCTACAGGTGATTGGTTGGTTTTTATAGATTCGGATATGTATTTTTCTCCCTGGATTATAGAGGACTGTATGAATCAAGTACAAAAAGACCCAATGATTAAAGCCTTTTTTCTTCCTGAAATTTCTGTTGGAAAAAATTTTTGGACTAAGTGTAAGACCCTAGAACGAGCTTTTTATATATACTATAAGCCACTAAATATGGTTCGAGCTATAGAAAGAACTGTCTATGATCAATCTGGAGGATGGGATAAAGAACTTATATCTGGAGAAGATATTGATTTGCATGAAAAAATTCAAAATTTAGGGGTTAAAATTGGTAGATCTTCCGAATTCATCGAACATGATGAAGGCGAAATCAAGCTTATTTCATATCTAAAGAAAAAATTTTACTATGGAACGCATCACAAAAAATACATCCAGCATTCTGCTGGGCGAAAAAGCAAAGGAAAACTCGCACGAAAGTTATTTTTTATGCGAAGTTGTTTTTACACCAACCCCAAAAAAGCATTCCGTCACCCTATTTTATATATTGGCATGTTTTTTCTTCTTGGGATGACTCTCTCCGCCTACCTACTAGGAATGATGTTTAATAAAAAATCTTCTTAATACATCTTTATTTTAATTTATATTTTTCTCTCCCTCGATCAATAACGTTTTACCCTTTTTTTTTACTACTTTATCAGAACTTCATCTACAATATAGATGATGTGGTTAAACTTATATATTTTAAAATTCTTAAGGCTCTCATTTGGAGCTCTTTTTGGACTTATAATATTGCCCCAATTTGTCTTCGGAGCCGTTGTATTAGTTGAGAATACTGACGATGATGGAGCTGGAAGTTTTAGATCTGCACTGTCTATCGCCAATGACGCCGAAGAAGATGTTGATATTATTTTTGAAATTCCAGAGAATGACCCTCGTCGTTCGGAGAGTGGTCAGTACCAAATATCAGTACTTTCCCCCCTCCCCCCTCTCCAGTCTGATAACACCATTCGGGTTAACGGAAAAGGCTCTATCATACTTGATGGAAATAGATCTAAGGCAAATTTCCCGGGAGTCACAATTACTTCATCCAATCATGAGGTTACCGGGCTAACTATCCGTAATTTTGGAGATGGTGGTATCCTTGTCCATGGAAGTGATGAACGAAATGTCGAAACAGTAAAAATTTATAATAATAAGATCTTGGATAATGGAATCTATGATGAAAATGGAAATTCAGGAGACGGAGTACGACTCGCGGTCAATGTAAGAGGCAGCCTTATTTTTGATAATCTAATTGCTCGAAATAGAGGAAATGGAATTTTATTAGAAAGTCTTACTTCTGCTGTATGGAGTAATAGAATCTATGGAAATTATATTGCCTCTAATCAAAAAAATGGAATCCGTCTTGAAGGCTCTAGAAACATAGTTGGAATTGACATAAACAATGAACCAAATCCAAACATCATTGGACTCAACAATCTACACGGAATATTGCTTAATGGGGATTTTGCACATGGAAATAAACTTGCCTATAACCTGATAGGACTTGGTCCTGATAAAAAAGCACAAGGAAATCGACTTGATGGAATCCATCTCAAATCTGGAGCTAAAAATAATGAGATTGGCCCTAGTATGAAGATATTTTATAACGGAGGTGGCGTTATCCTAAAAGGACGAAAAACAGTTGGAAATACAATCGAAGAAAATGAAATTTTTGGAAATCAATCCGAAGGAATTTTAATGGAAAATATTGATGCAACTCCTTCTAGTAAAATTCTTAATAATCGAATTGATCAAAATGAAACTCAGGGAATTCATCTCATTGGAGCCTCTCCAAAGGTCTGGGAGAATATAATCACCTCTAACGCTGAATATGGCCTAAAAATTGGTGTTTTTGATGATGGAAATCCAAATATATTTGAAGATCAAAAACTTCAATATTCAATCCCAGAGGTTGAATCAAATCATTTTCATAGAAATAAATTTGGAGGCATCTATTCACTTGATACTACGTTTAAACCTTGGGATAAAATTGAACAAGTAAATAAATTCCAAAAAAACTTTGGCCCAGACGTATTAGCTCAGTGGAAATATGTATTCTCTTTTACCCCTCAAAATAATAATTTTGGAGCTATCAGTACGGAAATCACCAATTGTACTCCAGAAAAGAAATCATGTCTTGGACGAGAAATACGAGAGCTAGACAACCTTTACTATGTTGGCCCAGAAAAAAACTTTAACCCCAAAGACCATCATACGTTCTTTACGGTGACTCACTTTGTGGTTTTAAATGGATTCCGAGAAAATTTTTCACCTCATAACGTAATCCTCACTGGGGATGAAGAAAAAAGTTTCCTTCTCCGAGATGCAGATCGAGCTAACATGCTCATTTACCCTGATACACCTCTTCAGGCCTCAGTGATCGGTTCTAGCAAGGATAAGACTATCAGTGGCCCCGAACAACAAGTCCATATTGGTGTATTTGGATATACACCTCAGAGCCTCCCGTGGATATGGGTTATTCTTATGTCCATAGTTATATTCTTCCTTTATCACTTTTGGCTAGCTGGACACAAAATACATGGAAAACAAAGTGTCTTCGATGTTGGTATCACTGATGATATTGAAGAAGTAAAAAAACCAAGTAAAAAAACTTCAAGGAAAAAATAAATTTTTTTTATTTCTTTAGGTGACTTTCTACAATATCTAGATAATTTTTCTGAAATTTTTTGATATCATATTTTTGAGCGGTTTCCTTTATTTCTTCTGAACTAAATTTTTGTTCTATTTTTTCAAACTTATCAATCCCCTTAAGTATTCCTTCAATTGATTGCTCCTCAAAAAACACTCCATTTACGCCCTCCTCTAAGACATCCAAGACGCCCCCTCTTTTCCAAGCAATAACAGGAGTTCCACAGGCAAATGCCTCTAACTGGGTAATCCCAGCATCTTCTTTCTGTGGTAATAAAAATGCACGAGCCTGACTATACAGACTTGCTAACTCTTCCTCAGAAACACGACCAAGAAGCTGAATGTTATCATGATTTTCCGCCATGTTTTTTACCTGATCGAACTCAGGTCCATCTCCCGCAATCACAATTTTTTTATCTGATATCTTCGCAAATGCCTGAGCCATAAGAGGAAACTTCTTATACGGCACCATACGCCCCAGCGCGAGATAAAAAGAAGTTGGCAGTGTCTTGTCGATATGCAAAGGTTTACTAAACTTATCGGTCTCAACCGGTGGATACAAAACCGTCGAACCCAATCCGTAATACTCTTTTACTCTTCCCGCAGTTGTTGATGAATTGGCAATATATAAATCTGGACGATTCCGCGTCTCATAATCCCACTTTTTTATTCGTTTAAGGGTCCTATACGCCATTGGCCTCAATAACTTGGGCAATGACTCCACTCTCGTATCAAAACCAGGCTCCCAGGCATATCGCGCAGGCGTATGAATATAACAAATATGCGTCTGATTTTTATGTGTTTTTATACTTTTGGCGATTGCCGATGAAAAACTTAGTACCAGATCATATTTGGATACATCCAAACTTTCAATGGCCTGCGGAAGCATTGGAAGTAATTTTTGATGATTATTACTTGCCCCTGGTATACGCTGAAGAAAACTTGTGTGAATCTCTCTCCCAGCCAAAGCTCCAATATTCTTTTTATCTACAACCGTAGTATAGATTGGTGCTTCAGGAAATAGATCTGAAATCGCTTTTAATACTTTCTCCCCTCCCCCAAGATTGGTAAGCCAATCGGTTACGAGACATATTTTTAGATTTTGAATACTATCGGGAAGGTTTGGCATTGAGTAAAAGTTCTGTAGAATTATAGCAAAGTTCTACAAACATGAAACACATTGGAATTGACGCTCGTTTTTACAGTGATACCGCGACAGGAATTGGAAAACATGTATATGAACTCATACTCCAACTCGCGAGAATTGATACGAAAAACCAATACATGGTTTTTTTGCGTGAAGCCCAATTTGAAAATTTTGAACGTCCTGGCGATAACTTTCATGCAGAAATTGCTGACTACGACCATTATAGCCTGAGCGAACAGACGGCTTTTTGTCGCCAACTCCACTCTCATACATTTGATTTGATGGTATTCCCTCATTTCAATGCTCCGGCAATGTATCGTGGAAAATTCGTAGTAACAATTCATGATCTGACACTTCACCACTACCCTGGAAAGAAAAAAAATAAATGGTACCACCGCCTTGCCTACAAAGCACTCATCAGAACCGTAGCGCATAGAGCGGCTCATTGCTTTGCCGTTTCAGAAAACACTAAGAATGACATGATGGACCTACTCAAGGTAGAATCAAAAAATATCACCGTCACCTACAATGGAATTAGTCGTAATTTTTATCCTATTACCGATACTGATGAAATCCTATGGCCGTTGATTCAAGAAAAATATAATCTTCCAGACAATTATTTTGTTTATACAGGAGTCATGCGAAGTCATAAAAATATTTTAGGATTGATTCAGGCCTATGACTTATTTCGTCAGAACAACCCTGATCTTTCTACAAAACTCGTACTCGTGGGCCCAAAGGACACGGTATACCTGGAAGAACTCATTGAACAGGCATTAAAACTACGACTCGTAGTCGCAACACAAGACTCCAATAAACCATCCAAAGAAGCTGATGTATATTTCCCTGGATTTGTAGATTCAGAGGACATGCATCTATTAATTGGAAAAGCGGAGGCTTTCATTTTTCCTAGCTTCTATGAAGGATTTGGAATTCCGCCCATTGAAGCTATGGGATGCGGGGTCCCAGTAGCCAGCTCCAATACATCTTCTCTTCCAGAGGCCTGTGGCGAAGCAGCATTGTATTTCAATCCTCACAACATTGAGGCTATTGCTTATGAAATGGAAAAAATCATTCGAGATGAATCTCTCCGAATCGATCTGATCAAAAAAGGATTTGAGCAATGCCAAAAATTTAGCTGGGAGAAGATGGGAGAACAGATGTATGAGGTGTATAAAAAATTTTGGTAATGAAAATCATAAAACTCCTCGACATCCCACTCAATGTTCTCACCAGAGAACAGGCCTGTCATGCTTTTATGGATCTTGCTAGAAGCAATAACCAATCCGCCACCGCCACTCCAAATGCGGAGATATGCCTCCAAGCTCAAAAAGATGACGCACTCAAGCATTTTCTTCAAGAAGACTCTATTCTAAACTTTGCGGATTCAGTCAGCCAACTCTGGGCTGGAGCCTATACCTCTAATAAATGGTCTCGATTTCGAGCTGTACTTGAACTCATCCTTCTTCCTATACGAAAAAAATACTGGAAAAACACCTTTCCTGAGACGGTTACTGGATCTGACCTCTATCTCTCAATCTGCGAACAAGCGACTCAAAATGATTTATCAATCTTCTGCCTTGGCTCTAGCACAAAAATTTCGAACAAGAACAAGTATTTTGTACAAAATAAATTCCCAAGACTTTGCATCCAATCCTTTAGTGGAGATGGATCAAACTCTGGTGACGATGAGACTATAAACAAAATTAACGAATTTAAACCTGACATCCTATTTGTAGCCTATGGCTGCCCCAAACAAGAACTATGGATCAAACGCAATCTCCAAAAATGCCCAAGTGTAAAAGTTGCAATGGGAATTGGCGGGACGTTTGACTACTATGCCGGAAATCTAAAAAGAGCCCCAAAACTGTTACAAAAACTCGGCCTTGAATGGCTCTGGAGACTTATATTACAACCAAGTCGTATCAAACGGATATTGAATGCGGTATTTATATTCCCCTGGAAGATCCTAAAAAAAGGACATTAGGTCACACCGACTACTGAATCAAATCAACGGTTCGTATCATTGCCACCTCTCCCTCTGCTACTTCAAAGAAAGTTCTTCTTTTTATGTTTGCCATATTTTGAATTTGCTCAGTACTTTCGAGTGCATAGAGACTCGAAGGAATTGCGAGCTCTATATCCCAAGATTCCACTGATTTCTTTAATACTAATCCTTCTTGCTTCAAGGATTCAAGATCAAACCCAAGCGTTGCCAGAGAATTGAGCATAATCAGATAGGCAAAACCAAGAATAGATATCACTACAATCCCGATCCGAATCAGCCAACTAAATAGCTCTTCTACTGATTGTTGCACTTTCACTCCTCCTTCTGCGGCATTGACCGCAGTTTTTCCATCGAGTGTGTGATGTGTTACATTCATGAGATATTATAGAAACGATATACGCTCTTTTTAAAATAAATTCCGCCTACCGCTTCTCTATAACCCGATACTTTGCACTTCTAGCTCGTGGATTTTGACTAGTCTCTTCTTCCGTCGGAACGATTGGCTTTCGTGTCAACAAATCAGCCCGTGGTGGGGCGACCTCTTCATGAAGAGAATATAAACCTTCTTTTGTTTCAGGCTTAGATACTTGTAGAAAAAACTTTTTTACGATCCGATCTTCCAGTGAATGATATGATATAACCCCCATTCGATCACCTGACTCCATAGAGGCTACTCCATCCTCTAGTGCTTTCTCCAAATGATGAAGCTCTTCATTTGCTTCCATCCGTATGGCTTGGAAAACACGCGTTAATGTCTTTTTGAGGTCTTGAGGTCTAACTGTCTCCGAAATAATATCTCGAAGCTCATAGGTAGTCCGAATTGGATTTTGTGTTCGATGTCGGCTAATCGCCTTCGAAAGCTTAAATGCAGCAGGATCCTCTCCATAATCTCGAAAAATCTTCATTAAACTTCGTTCTTCATAATGATTTATTATACTTTCTGCATTTTCTAAAGGATTAGAGGCATAGCTCATATTGAGGGGGCCATCCTGAGAAAAAGAAAAACCCTTTGCCGCATCATCTACATGATTTGAGCAAATTCCCAAATCTAACAACACCGACAATCCCCCTTTTCGGTTTGTTGGGAGTATCTGACCAATGTCTGAAAAATTCATGTTATGAAGTTGTATGTTGTCTTTGTACAAAGAGAGTCGTTGTTTTGCATATTCAAGATGCTGTCTATCTAGATCACATCCGATATAGGTCGTAAGATCCTTATGTGAATTTAAAATTGACTGTGCATGCCCTCCTAAACCTAATGTTCCATCAAAAAAATAACGAGTCTCTGGTAAAATTAATGTTTCTTTAATTTCTTTTAGTAGCACTGGATCATGATGTAAGTCTCCATCTAGCATTTTACGAACAAGTTTTTAGTATGATGGATATTTTTTGTATTCACTTAAACACAAGGGGTTTGTGTTTGTTTTTGTTTTAGCACCGCGGTTAAACCACGATCTGACCTAAATTTAGAACAAAAAATGTGTTTGCACAACTTGTTTTATCTTTTCTATATTGGTTTTATAGACTTTGTGGACACAAAAGTAATTCAAAAAATAGATATTGAATAAAAAACTTGATTTTACTACTAATTAATATATTTACATATGCATCAACTTATATTAAAACATGCCATACGATTCAGACATAGAACCCGAAGAAATCACTCTCGAAGTAGGAATTGAAAATCTTGAACATCTTCCTTTTATTGAATCACAAGACTTGAATCGTTTTGAAAAAGTAACCAATACAAGCTACCACCTCAATAAACTCAGAAAACGACTTCACGAAAGAGATCGCTTTTTACAACGAACAAAGCGAGTAAATGATTTCTTATCTAAAACTCACTTACAACTGATTTCCTTCTACCAAAAAGCCAATAGCTTTTTTCATCGAAGCTGATTCGGAACCCTTTCTGTAAAATCCCAAATTTCCGAAGCCGGAATTATGGGCAATTCCAAAATTTCATCATAGCATTTCACCTGATGACCAAATTTTTTTTGTATTTCTGATACCGAATAAATACTCGGCTCTCCCGAAAAATTAGCTGATGTGGCCGTCACTGGAACCTCTATATACTGAGCAATATCCGCAATCGTACAGATCCTAAATGCGACTTTCTCCTTAGGCCAATATTTTGACTGAGATAGTTTTTTGGTAGGGGCAAAAATCGCAGTTCTGGGTTTTTCCATAAACCACCCCAACCAATCACGATCATCCCCCACCTCTGCAAATTCATACAACATAGCCTCATCTCGCACCATAAGAGAAAAGAATTTCCCCACCTCTCTTTGCTTGAGTGCGTGCATCTGCTCCATTCCGGATTCATCATCCGAACGAACTCCGAGCCCAAAACTCGTATCAGTTGGGTACGCCCAGATAGTATTTTTTTCAAACATTTGAAACTAATATAATAAATTTCTTGACCAGGAAAAAATATTTTTTAAGATCTCCGAGCTCTAATTAAATAGAGCTTGTTCTTCTCAAGCGGCGCGCGTGTAGTATAATGGCTATTATTACGGCCTTCCAAGCCGAGGACGTGGGTTCGATTCCCACCACGCGCTCCAGATGAAACTTTCCAATACGGAAAGTTTTTTTGTTTTACTTTTCGTATTAGAACCTGATGATTATACTTAACTCAATGAAATTTTTACTCCTAACACTCCTGACACTAATTCCGCTCTCGACCCTTGCTGCTAGTGCCGACGAACTCTATCAGGTAATTGCATTCCAATGGGACTCCACCAAACAAAAACTCATCCCTACCGGATTTGGATCTGGAACTTCCGTCCATGGAATCGGCCTTATAACTAATAAACATGTAGTCGAAGCAAATGGAAAAACAGCTGACTTCATACTCCTCTGCAAAGCCAATAGACGACGTACCAAAAATAGCCAATGCACTATCCCTGCCAGCGTAACAGCTACACACCCTGACTACGATGTGGCGATCATTCATCCACTTAATAAAAAACCACTATACCCAGAAGCCGCCATAAAACGTTCAAGCCTCTCTGCAGGAGATCCCCTCCGCATCTACGGATTCCCCTACTCTCCAGAAAAAGGTGAATTTGGAGATAATAAGGCTTATAACAATTTTGAAACCTTTGGAACCGACCAATGGAAAAACTCGTCCCTCGGAGATAAACTCACCATTACCCGAGGAACCATCCAACTGGTAGGTGTTTCGACTGCCACAGGAGAAGATATCATCTACCTCACTGATGCAAAAGTAGATCATGGTTCTTCCGGTGGTGGTGCGTTTGATCGGACTGGAAAGTATTTTGGAATTCCAACCTACAAAATAGCCGAAGACTATAGTGGCGTTATTGCTTTTTCTCCACTTGAGTCATGGGCAAAAGAACAATCAAAACAAAAAACAAAGATATCCTCAGAAATACTCAATTACTACAAGTCTCAAACAGAACAAAAACCAAAAAGCACCTCAAGTAGAAAACTTACCACCTCTAGAAAAAGCCGATACATTAGACAAATATCCCAAAAAGAAGAAGTAGCCGAGGTGCAACCAAAAAGAACGTCCCCTCGACGATCTATTCCAAGTCGTAGATCCTATACAAGAAGCACTACCACTCCGGCTCAAACCACTGAACCTAATACACTAGAAACACCTCCAGGTCAGCTCTCAAGTAGAGTATCCAGCCTGAGACAACGATTTTCTCAAAACTATAAACCTCGAAAACGACGAGAATCCTCTGGATCTGTGAAATATTTTGGCGCGCCATAACAACTCAATTCCATCATTAATAATATCAGGCAATCAAAAATTGACAATTCACGTAAATCCATTAACCATTCCCTCGCTTTAATATTTTGAACATGAAAAAAACACATAAGTTTCAACTGACGGCAGAATCCGATCGCCAATTTCTTGTAGATTCTTGCGAAGGACAAGACCCTGATTTTGAGCGCTTTGATGCTAATATGAACCCTGAATTTCTTCTTGAGACCTGGGATGAAGAGAACTTATCAGCAAGAGTAAAGGCACTCACTACCCCTCTGAAGCAAACTTAAAACACCTTAGATAGAAGCTTAATTAATTTTTATTCTCTGTATTTTTAAGAGGATATACCAAGAATATCTAAATATGGTATACTATATTCTGATATGTTGTTTTCCCGTTTCACCGATCCTTTTGAAAAAAGAGTGTATAAATTTTTCCATAAAATTTCTACTAAATCTTCTCATCTAAAAATACAAAAAGAACTTTTATCTCTTATGGAGGAAGACTTAGTTCGAACAAATTTATTACTCGAATGGAAATTCAAAGGCTATAAGAATCTAAAAAAAAGACACAGAGCTAAGCTCTATAGTAATGCGAAGCTATTGACTGAAGATTTCCTTGGATTTGTTCAATTTTATGAAACCCATGAACTTGAAGAGAACCAACGACTGGAACCAGAAAAATATCTCGACTTGATTCGACAATACCTCCACCCCTCTCGAAACCTCAAATACAAAGCTGGAAGTAGTTTTCAGCATCTTCTGAGAGATCCATCGAAGGAAACACTGACTGGAGATTGTAATCAAATCACTACCCTCTATATCTATCTCTACAGCCTCAGACACTCCATCACGGATCTCCAACTCAAAGTCCCCGAAGGGCATGTCTGCCTCCACTCTAATGGCGAGGATTTGGAGACAACGGCTGGAGAATGGACGCTTCACCCAAAATACAAACGCATCACTAATATAGAGGAAATAATCCCTATCAATCTTCTCGATATCTCAGATCAATCTGAGCGACAACATCAGCTCTCCTCCATGACCAGACTCAAGGCGGCAGAACTCGCCTACCAACTCTCAAAGGAAAGAAAACTCGTCGAACACAATCTCCGCGTCGCCTACCACAACTGCTCTATTGAACAACTGGAAAAGGATAATTTTGGGAAAGCGCTGAAATATGCTCATGCATCAGAAAACAAAAAGTTGATCAAAAAAATTATTCACGACCAAGCTATCTCCTTTCTCAAAAAGGATCAATTTAGCCGAGCTCGTAAGAACTTCCGAAAGATAAACTCTGTCTCTGGCCTCAAATCAGCAGATCAATATGAACTCAAATACTATCTCGACAAGATCGCTGACTGCAAAACCATCACTGACTACAAATCAAAAAAATCAGAACTAAGAACTATAAAGAAACTCGCCCAAAAACTAGATCGAAAGAAGGTGATTCAATTTTGTAATGAAGTATTGAAAAAGATATAAGAACAATTCACTCTTATTGATAATTTATCGCCTTAGTGTATAAGACTATTAATGAGGATTCGAAATCGACTAGCTACTGTTGGAACTATCGTTGCCCTTGGATTTCTTCCTTCCAGCTCTGATAAAAATAACAAAAGACCTCTAGAAGAAACCGCGACTACTTATCAAGATTTAATCAGAACCCTTACGGCAACTAAGGATCCTCGACGTTTTGATATTGAAAAAATGAAATCTAGCTTTCAATCTCAAGTAGATCATTTTGTAGTAACCGAGAATCTAACGCCTGGACCAGAAAATTTTACGGATACCGTGAAAGTTTGTGAGTTTTTAGGAAAGCAATTTGTAGACACACTCCCATTCCAAGAATCTGGAACTCTAAACCTACATGAAATGGCTACTGAAGGTCATTCTGATTGTGATACACGCTCAATCATCGCGGCAGAAATTCTATACCGATATAATATCCTACTCGATATCACGCGTATGCCCAAACACCTCCTCCTCAATGGAACATTTCCCCTCCCCCCAGAACTCAACACAGCAATGAAATCCTACCTAGATAATGCCAATACATTTTCGATTCTTCTTGAGTGGAATACTTCTACTTCCGGTTTTAGAGTTAGCTCGGTAGATACTTACGCCGATAAAATTCAAGAAAGAGGCGAACTTTCTTCTGTTCCTCATTCTAAAGAAAAATATCGAGCTGAATTTAAAGAATTACTCGTTGATATAAGTAGCCACCAAGATCTTAACCTTGCCTTAAACTATGCACTCCAATCCGCACACCCAGAAATACTAACAGACGCTCTCTTCTCCTTCATACAAACCAATGAATACCTTACACTAGAAGAAAAAATTAAGGCTATAAATACTATTCCTACCGAACTTCAATCACTCCCTGAAATAGAACTAATAAAGCTAGAACAAGAAATATTTGACCTAAATGATACGTCAATTCTAGAACAAGGAGAATCTATTTTTGATCGACTCACCCCCCTCTACCAGACCCCAGACCATTATAACAAAGCCCATACACTACTAAAATTACTTGAATCAAAACTCATTTTGGCGTCCTTCACTCATCCCGAAGACAAGACCATAAGGAACATTCAAAATCGATATAAAGAACTATACATCAATCCAGATGTCATTCTTAATATTATTTCTAAGGCTGATGAAAAATCCTCTGAAGGAAAGTCTCGTAAACACCTATCTCAATCTGAAACACTTCTCTCAAATATTGTAGCACAAACCAACGCTCCCTCTCTAGAAACAAAATCTCAAGCGGATCACCTTGCGGTAGAATTTACCCAGATACCTGTCAATGAACGTTCTGCATACCACTGTATTATTATGGGGAATATTTTTTCACTTCAAGGGGATACTGAAAAAGCGAAAGCATATTTCAGAACCGGTCTAGAAAAAAAATCAGAGTTACTGCCTTTATGTAAAAACTTCATCGATACATGGGGAGATGAACTTATCCCCATGCCTTCTCACTCCAGTCATAATAAAGAACCAGGATCTCCTTCTCCTCTTTATTATCATTATCTAGCACAACAAAGCTCTTCTAAAACAACAAAGTCATTAAATCTTGCCAGAGCTTGGAGACTGGCGCCTCTAGATTCTGAAATCATATCAGAACTTCATGTACTGCTTGATCCCAATGCAGCAAAAGCATTTAAAGAATATTATGACAAAAACTTCCCAGGACGTTTTTTTACACTTATTTCCTCGAATTTATAATTCCTAGACCATCTTCCTCGGATCTACGATTTGATCGTAATCTTCTGATGTGATCAGAGATAACTCCTCACAAAACACTTGCTTGAGAGGCATATCCTTGGCAATAGAGAGTTTTACCCCTGCAGCAACCTGATCATATCCAAGTTTTTCGTTGAGCACGGTCGCAAGCGATGGAGAAAGTCCGAGATGAGCTTCTACGTTTTTGATATTGATTTCCAAGTCCTTGATACAGTTATTGGCAAAAGCCGTAGCTATCTCCCCTATTGCCGTGGCAGAACTCAAAAAATCATCAATGATAATTGGATTCCCGACGCCCAACTGCGTGTGCCCACAACTCGCGTTTGCCATTGTAATAGTGGTATGATTTCCAGCGACCGAGCAAGCGACTTGTCGTGCCATTTCTGGTAGGATTGGGTTTACCTTGCCCGGCATGATTGAAGACCCTGGTGCAAGGGCTCGGAGTTGCATCTCCGAAATCCCAGTTCGTGGCCCTGCGCTGTAGTCTCGTAGGTCATTGGAGAGATTTAGAAGAATAGTCCCAATGGTATTCAATACTCCATGCACAGAGACAAAGCTATCGTGTGCTGCTATTTGAACAAATTTATTATTCGATGATTTAAATTCTAATTCTGTAATTTTATTCACATATTTCACAACCGAGTCATCAAACCCATCAGGACAGTTGATCCCAGTTCCGACCGCGGTTCCTCCTATTGGGAGTTCCAACATTGCTTTTAGACTTGTTTCTAGATTTTCAATCTGTTCCCCCACTCTCCCTACAAATCCTCCGAGCCATTGCCACGCCCCGATCGGCATAGCATCCATTCCGTGGGTTCGTCCAGGAAGTATGACTTGCTCGTCTTCCCATTGTTTTGCTTTTTGTTCGAGTGAAGCCCGAAGCGTATGTAGCCCAGGCAGAGTTATGCGTGATAGCTCCAACACAGCGGCGATTCGCATTGCTGTTGGATAGGTATCATTTGAGGACTGAGACGCGTTAACGATGTCGTTGGGATGCGCGGCTTGATACCGTAGAGATTGATCATCAGCCAAACTTCCTCCCTGTTTTATATGTGCATAGTTGGATATGACTTCATTGGCATTCATATTAGTGGCTGTTCCTGATCCGGTATGAAATACTCCCAGTGGAAAATGATCCAGTAACTCTGGTATATTTTTTCTTACCTCTTTTGCACACTCGGCCACAAGTTCCAATTTCCCTGTATCTCCTTTTCTCAACTCTTGATTTGCGAGTGCACAGGCTTCCTTGACTATGAGCATCCCCTCTTTTACTCGTATTCGCTCTCCACGTTCGAGGATATCAATCTCGCCTGCATTGAGTGCCTGAGCCGTTGCAGGACCGTAGAGGAGATAACTATCGATCTTTTCTTCTGAGAGAGAATTTGTATCTATTCTTATCTTTTGTGAGTTTTTTAATTCCTCCAGTAGTTCCAAAATTTCCGTTATTGAACGATTCATGCTATAATTGAGAACAATCAGTGCTTAATACACTAGTGTTTCAGACTCAATTATTTAGTTGACTTTTTTGTTTTTTAATTTAATTTATCTGCATGGTTAATGAAAAATACAGAAAACTTGGAGATAGAATTGAACTGATAATTAAATCTGATTATCCAGAAATAGATGCGTATTTATTGGGATGTCAAAACACTGACAACCCTGAAGCAATCTTAGAAGTAGATCCAAAACTTACTAATGCTTTTAATGCGGGACGAGAAAACAATCCTCTTTCTCCTGAGCTTATAATGGGATCTGAAACACCGTCCGAAGAACTTACCGCCTACATCTTTGGGATTAACTATACTGTAGAACAGGGAGATCCATACTCAGTATATCACCATCACCACCAGAGCTTTTTATCAGGATTTAATAAAGAGCCATTTATTTCAAAATCGGCTCAAGAAAACACCACTAGTGCTCCCTCTACAGAAATTACTGAAACTGATAATGCCGCTGGAGAAATTGCTACTGGGACAACGTTATTCGCTGGACTTGTAATCGCAACCATGGGAGGCCACACTAAAGAGATACCCCCCACAAACCAAACTCCGCCCCATGCACAAGTTGATGCTAACTTTGATAGAATCGTAACAACAAACATCGAAGGTCTTTCTTCTTCTGCATCACAGATATTTTCACATTTTGAAATGCTCGTCCTACTCCAAAAGACACAGGATTTACGACAAACGCCTGAAGACATAAGACTTGGTCTATGGGATTTTTATACAGACAAACTCGCCAATCAAGATGATATCCCAACACATATTCCACTTCCTAGAAATCCTAACGAAGTTATTGGCTACCTAGAGACTGTTATGCATGAAAATGGGTATTTCTTTGAGTATTATGTACAAACAGAACCTGATGGAAATACATCATTGCAACCGCTCATTGCAAAACTAGCTACGGCAGATGAGATTGCCCAATGCACTGATGTGAAAATTCCTCCTAACGCTATTCTGGTAAGTGGCCAAATATTGATCTCTGGAAAAAATATTCCTCGTTCTAGATCAGTAATCACAAACACGTTGAAACCTCTATTTTTCACGGATCAACCAGATAATGATCTGACTTTTATTATGAACCTACCTGCCCTTGAAGCAGAAAGACTTAGTAGAACATCTTATACAACTGCTTAATTTTTTAGCATCATAGAAGTAGCTTTTCCTACCGAAACAGTTGTCTCTCTATGATTCCTTTTTACAATAGAGTAAATTAAGCCTTTTTCTCTATGGATTTTTCTCTCCCTACACTTGGACAACCTCTCGGATCAGATCGAGTGGATTTTCTCTCTACATTTCGTAAAAGCTGTGCTCGCTCAATCTTGGAAATGCTCAAAACTTCGCAATCAGGTCATCCCGGAGGAAGTCTCTCTTCTCTGGATTTTCTAGCAACGGTATATGCTTTTCGATTGACTCAAACTGAAGAAAAGATCGTCGTCTCAAACGGACATATCTCTCCTGGTGTTTACTCTGTTCTAGCTGAATGTGGAGTTATAGATAAGGAAACTGTCTGCAATGAATTTCGTCAGATCGGATCTGTCTACGAAGGTCATGTGACACGACATATTCCTGGTATTTATTTTGGAACTGGACCGCTTGGAGTTGGAACCAGTGCAACTGCCGGATTTGCCTACGGGGAAAAACTCAAGTCTGAAGGGAATGCCAAGAAAGTTTTTGGAGTTCTGGGAGATGGAGAAGCCCAAGAAGGACAAGTGCACGAGATGGCACTCTTCGCTGCGAAGCAAAAACTGGATAACTTGATCATGTTTTGTGATTACAATCGAGTCCAACTCACCGACAGCCTAGAAAATACTTTACCCATAGATGTTTCAGCCATGTTTCTGGCACATGGATGGCATGTGATCGATATTGATGGTCATGATTTTGAGGCGATCTGGAGCGCGATTAGTGAAGCGATGGAGTCTGATAAACCAGTTATGATCGTTGGACAGACGATCATGGGAAAAGGAGTTCCACTCATGGAACCTGATGGTGCGGCTGATAATCCTGCTTGGCATGGAAAAGCTCCAAAACCAGATGTAATTGATGCACAACTCGCATTACCAGAATTAACACTTAGTAAAGAAGAAGATACGGCACTTGATGCTTTTAGAAAAAATAGAAATTTCCAACCACCAGCCAATGTGTTTGAGGATAACCTAACCGTGCAAGATGATATCGATACAGGAACTCCCAGAGAATACGATGCAGAAACAATCACTGATTGTCGATCTGCCTACGGATATGCCCTTTTGGATTTAGCCCAGGCTAACCCCAATGTTTTAGCGGGGACGGCTGATCTAGGTGGATCAGTGATGACCAAGTTTGTAAAAGCAGAACTCCCAGAACAACATATAGAATACGGTATCTGTGAGCAGAATATGGTTTCGGTCTCTGGAGCGCTGTCTCTAGACGGATTTGTTCCATTTGCTTCTACGTTTGGAGCGTTTACGTCTAGTCGAGCCAAAGATCAGGCACGAGTGAATGATATTAATGGAACAAATGTGAAGATGGTTTCTACTCACTGTGGACTCTCTGTAGGAGAGGATGGACCGACTCATCAGGCAATCGATGATATGGGGTCTTTCCTCGGAATGTTCAATACGCATGTGATAGAACCAGCAGATCCAAATCACTGTGATCGAATCATCCGATATGCCGCGAGTCGATATGGAAATTTTTATGTTCGGATGGGACGACACAAACTCCCTACGTTACTCAAGGAAGATGGATCATTGTTCTATGACAAAGACTACCAATATGAATATGGAAAATGTGATCTCTATCGATCTGGTTCTGATGTAACCATCGTAGCCAGTGGTCCAATGGTGATTGAATCTATCATGGCCGTAGAAAATGCTGGAATCAGTGCTGATATTGTTATTGCGGCAAGTCTCAAACAGTTTGATGATGTATTGAAAACTTCACTCAAGAAAACTGGGAAAGTCGTGGTGGTCGAAGATCATAATGGACTTTCTGGATTTGCCAGCCAAGTCGCTCTCTTTGCTGCAGAAAATGGTATTACGCTTGAGAAATTTGTAGATATTTCGCCAAAAGAATATCAACTCTCAGGAAAACCAGCGGAACTCTATGCAAGTGCCGAGATTGGAGCTATTGCTATTGAGGAGGTTTTGAAAAATCTATAAACTATAAACCATGACTAAAATACTTGCTATATACTTCTCCGAACCAAGGGAGATGGACTATCCGTTTCATAAATCTGAGTATCTTGAAATTTATCAAGGACTGATAGATCGACTCTCAAAACACAATATCCACAGTGTTATTGTTCGTGGAAATAGCTATCAGGGAAATGGTGTATTTTCTCATGGATGGAAATTTGGAGCTGACAATAAGCTTGAAAAAGTTGAAACCGTGCAAGCGGATCTCATCTTTAACCGAGATGATAAAAATACGATTCCATTCATTACTGATTGCCCAATTATCAATCGAGCTGATTTTGATGACTTGTGTCTTGATAAAGTAAAAACATTCAAATTCTTACCACAGTTTTCTCCAAAGAGTGAAACAATTCATACCTTTGAAGCCTATCTAAAAACAGTTCAGGATTGGGATTTTCCACCAGAAGAACGTATCGTATTGAAGAAAAATTTTGAAGCGGAAGGACGAGGCATTGTTATCAAGCCATGGAAAGATATTGTTGAATCAGACTACGATGACTGGAGTGATCTGCTCGTACAAGAATTCATCGACAGTTCTGGAGGAATTCCAGAGATTATAGATGGATATCATGACTTACGAGTTACCGTTATTGAAGGCACTCCTATAAATTCATTCGTTCGAACTCCAAAAACAGGAAGCCTCCTTGCCAATGTAAGCCAAGGAGGATCTGGCCTCGCTATTCCTATCGATAAAGTTCCAAAAGATGTATTGGATTTTGTCTCTGAAATTCATGCACAACTCGAACCTTTTGAGCCCAATATATATGCTGCAGATTTTATGCTCGGACAACGAGGATGGAAACTTATAGAATTGAATTCTCGTCCAGGAGTCCAACATCCAAACTGGTCAAGTACGTATGAAACTTTTAATACAGCGGTGATTGAGATGCTAGTGAAGCATATAAAAAACTAATCTTCATTACCTCCTCTATCTTTCAACCACAGCTTCCGCCACTTTTTTTCCTACCACAAAACCAATCCCTCCAGCTATCAATATAATAATTACACGACTAATTTCAGCCTTAATGTACTCTGTTACTTCTTGCCCAGAAGACTCTAATAACTCTGGTTGATTGAGTATTACGGCAACTGAGGTAATACCAAGACTTGCTCCCGCAAGACCACCCAATATGGTTAATAACGAATTTCTTATGTTTCTAGACTCCAACTTAGCTGCTTGTTCCTGATACGATCGAGACTCTCTATAATCATTTCCTTGATAAAAACCATTTCTCCCTCCGTCACTATTTCTATCTCCATCCCTATCTGTCTTAGTCCGAAAACCATTTTCTCCATTACTCTGTCTCATAGTCTTTACTACTTATTGATACTTACAATACTTCTAATCTATAAATTAAATACCTGACTCTCCCCCCACTCCTTTATATTGACTATCTAAAAAAACTCAGACAGGTCTTTTAGGATAATATTTACCGCCATTAAAAAATCATCCGGAGCCGAATTAATGTCCGCTGGTATTCTTTTTTTACCCTTTATCCTCTGCCAAAAAGTAGGCCTCTCTTTATATGTTTCTAAAATATCCAAAACCGCATTTCGTGTCATTTCATCGCTAGATGTACTATTTAAAACCATCTTACAAGCATTTCCAATTCGCGTATGCAGCTCTATTCTAAGAGTATTATATTCTTGATCTCTCAATGAACTTATCCAAAGCTCAGCCGCACTAGGATCTCCTCTTTCAAAATTCATTTCTTCCATCATCTTATTTGATGCCTGAAATCGCTCTACATCAAGCCATTCGGAAGCTACTACATCAAGAGATTCACGAAATCCATCTACTGGAGGTAGTTTTGCTCTATCTATTCCACTCATTTGAAAATTAAATTTTAATAAATATCGTAACCGCCTTCAGTCAATTGATTAATTCAACTTTAAACTAAAAGTGTTATCGATATTCTGATCTCACGAACTATCTTTTACAAAAAAAATATATTTAAGATAAAGAAAAATCAATAAAACCCTCTTCACGAAAGTATTTAAAAATGCCAATCAGGATTTGTCAGTCCGAACTATCTATGTCTTACTAAAGTTTAATATCTGCTCTGTCAGATTTACCATAGATTGTAAAGAAACCGTCTCATTTGTCGTATGAGGATGCTCATACCCAACTCCGATACAAAGTGTCATCACTCCTGCTTCTGTAAGTTCTGATGCATCTGAGAGCCCTTGTGTTTTTTGAGGTTTAAATTCTAATCCCAAATCAGTAGTAACCTTTTCTAATTTCTCAAAAATTGGCTCTGATGTGTCATGTCCATACGCAGTCCTTACTTTTTTTGAAGTAAATTCTAGTTTTGCGTTTGAGTGATTTATTTGCCAGGTTTTTATATTTTGATTGAGCATATCCAGGATCGTCTGGCAGGCTGTTTCATCAAAACCTCTCAATTCTCCTTTTGCTTCTACAAAATCCGGAACGATATTTAATCCTCTTCCTCCATTTATAAATCCGACATTGAGTGTCATATCCTCTCCTATATACCCAATTGGAAGGGTATGAAGAAATTCAGACATGATCTTAATGGCGGAAACCCCTTCTTGAATTTCTTTTACATGGGCCGGTTTTCCGTGCACTTGAATGGAGAAAATATGTTTGGATGGTGCCTTAATTCCCACACACCCAACCGGTCCGACAAAATCTGGTAAAAGTCCTTCTTTTGATTTCAGTTTTGTTTTATCAAAAGCCTTGATCCCCTCCCCAGATATTTCCTCTCGACTTACAAAAAGAATCTCCAGCGGTCGATGCTTAATCCCCTGCTCTTTGAGAATCTTGGCCGTATGAAGAATAGGAATGACACCCGCTAGATCATCCGCCCCAAGAATGGTTTTCCCATTTGTTCGAAAATATTCTCCATCAAACCATGGTTCTTTTCCAACTGAAATATCAACGCCATCTGTATGGGCATTGAGGAGGAGCCACTCCCCTTCTCCCTCTATTCGAAGAAGCATGTTTTTTTCATTATCGACTTCAGCCTGTCCAAGATCATGTGTTTCTAAGAAATCATGAATCCACTGAATCACCAAGTCTTCATGATGACTCGGATTATCGAGTGAGGCGATAGAAAGAAAATCTTCTTTTATCGATTCTCTTTGTCCCTCTGTGAGCCGTATGAGATTTGTCATTATAAATATTATGATTTTTTAACCTCATGTTATCAAGTATTCCGTTATTAATACTTTCTAAAAGCTATTTATTATCCCAATCCTCTGCCAGTATTTCATACCGAAGAGAATCATGTTCTACTTCATTTTTTAGATAATGATTTCGGAGACGACCCACTGGCTTAAATGGCAACTGATTGATCACATTTTTTACTCTAACATTTTCAGCAAAAATTGGAGCGAATATCTTTCTTAACTTTCTATCCTTAAATCCATATCGACAAATTTCAGTCAGAAGTTCCAGCGAGTACTTTTCATATGGAGGCAAAACCCAAAAACTTATGAATGCAGAATTTTTGAGGGCTGATTCCTGAGAAAACCTAAAATTTCGAATAATAACTCGCCCGATAAATTGATCCTTCTGATATACCCCAAAATTAAGATCTGGAAGATCTCTTGTTTTTATAATTTTTTCTACGACTTCTTCCTTATTCTGAGGCATATTCCACATGACATAGGTGTCAAAGCCAGGAAATTCTTGCAAGGCGTCAAATACTATTTTTGAATCTTCTTCCTGCAAAGTTCTAAATTCTAGATTCTTAGTTTTTAGCGTTACTGATTTATCAGAAACATGATGAAATATTCGTTTTTTCTTTTGACTTGGAATGGCTACTTTTTTCCCAAAAAAATCTTCTACTAACAGCTCATATCGAGCCGAATCATACTCAATTCCCTCTTTGAGATAATGCTTGTGACTGACCCCAATCTCCTTGAATCCAACTTTTTCTAAAAGTTTTTGAGATGGAATATTTTGAACAAACACACCAGCAAATATTTTTCGAAGGTGTAATTTTTCAAACGCATGCCTGCACACGACTTCTAACAACTCTGTTCCATAGCCCTTTCCCCCAAACTCTGGCGACACCCAAAAACTGAGAAATGCTGATGTTTTCTGAGCATCTCGCTCCGCCCACACAAAATTTCGAAGCGTAATTCGTCCAATAAAACTATCGTCTGATTTCAAAAAAACTCCATAGGGAATTGAGCCTTCATCCAACTGTTTTTTGAGTGATTTTTTTACTTGTTCCTCAGTTTGTGGTGGACTCCAGGTCATCCATTGAGACATTTCTGGATAGGTATTCATCACCTCTGTGATAAATGGAGACTCCTCTATCTGCAAAGGACGAAGGTAAAGTCGTGAGGTTTCTATTCGTTGATTCATCTGACAAATCGTACTATTTTCCTGCCGTTTTCAAACCTATTTTTTTTCTAAAAATTATCGGCTATTGCTCGCAAATCATCAGCAAAAGCTTTACTGTCAGGTAATTCCTGTTCTGCCCGATCCAAAAAATAAAATACTTGAATTTTTCTATGATCACGCTGATTCATATGAGGATCCAAACGCATGGATAAAAGTAATAAAGACGCAAAATTAAAATTTTGAATAGCACCAGCTCGCCCTACAAGTGGTAAATCTTGACCGGTAATAATATTCTGCCAGATTCTATTTTCAACCCCTTCTAAATCCATCTTTGTTTCGACAATCAAATCTCGCACCTCCATCAAAGTTTGCTCTCGCTGAGAAAGCAGACCATGCAAACTATTTACTGCAAAAAACTCTTCATATAGATGTGTCGTCATCAATACAAATCGACGAGATGCAAAATCAAATGGATCTTCTCCTTCTACCGCTCCGATAGTCTTAGCAAGAGCGTATGGGGCAACGTACCATGATTGTTTGCCAGAAAGAGATGTTACGGGAACGTTAAATGCATTTGAGAGCATTTTTATCCAGGTTGCATGTGTGACTAGCTCTTTTGGATCTGGTAGTTTAGACAAAATCCCCGCCTCCAATACTAACTCCATCGTTGGATTTGGATTTCCTAGTACTTTTGAAAGAAATAGTGCTGCATGAGATTTTAATATCACATCATCAGGAGCGACTAATCTCTGTCCTGTTTTTTTATTGAGCATCCCACTAAACACCCCTCGCTCTGTATAATCAACAAAAGAATTCCATACTGGATCCTTTGGATCTATATCAATAAATTCTGAAATACTGACGGCGTGAATATTTACCCCAGGAAGAAGGATTAATATTACAGATAGGAATAATTTTCTCATTTTTTTATTTTTATGTTCAATATTTTTGTACAGATTAAGACCCTAGAATGCAAGTTTTTATACTATTATTCTTTGTTTTCTTATTGAAAAAAGAGTTGAAAAATGATATAATCACCTGATGTATATCCAGCTGATGTCTTCTCGGAATTATATATTGAGTCTCATAGTGCTCTTTATTCCTATATCTACTGCATTGGCTAATGAGACAGAACACAACTGTCCGCCGCCAGAAAATGATAAAAAAATCCTAGAAACAACTGAAAATACTTGGACTATCCCATTTTTTATTGATGCGCCCTCGGAAGAAGATTCTTCTCCTGATGTTTTCCTTCTCGCCGATCCTGCACCATCCAACATAAGTAACCCAAGCCGTTTCTCAATTCCTATTATTGAAAGTAAACAAGACTCAGAATCTAAGCCTAATAGTGTAAGCCAACCCCTAAAAAAAATATCCCCCCCTCAAACAAAGACTCCAGTCATAAAACCACAACAAGATCCTATCGCTCCGTCCATTCCACCTCCGACAACCAATACTACCAAAACTCAGATCAATGAAGCTGAAGAGATACTCAGTGATGAAGCTATTAATAAAAAAATCGAGGAATTGATTCGTTTATTTGAAACACAAAAACAATCGGCCTTAGAACCTCAAACCACTCTTCAACCAAGCAATCCTCATCCTGATTCTCTATCTAAAACAAATAATGCATCTGACTCCCCTTTTACTCAAGCCCCTGTAGATAGTACTACCGCTATAGATTCCGAATCAATAGTACCTCCCACAAACGCTATACAATCTCCACCAAACAATAATTCTTCTCCAGAATCCATAGATACAAATCAATCAAATCAAGATCTAACACAAAATTCTACGGAACCAAATTCATCTCAAGACAACTATTTAAATACGGCTGACAATGATTCAGCCAATTCACCTGAACCCTCTTCGGATGAGTCATCCATTCCTTCGACTGAAAATACCCCGTATACACAATCCGCCTCTGATACGATTGAGACTGAAGTAGATACTTCTCCAGAGACGGAGCGGGTTGAACCCAATACTTCAACTAACCAGGTCATTGTTACGCCTCCTCTGGAAGCTGAACTAAAATCTGTTACTACGACTTCCAACTCCGATCAGTATCAAGTTCCTCCAGCTACTACATTTAAGTCTTTATCACTTGAGGCTCAACCTAACCAAAATAGGGCTCCTTTCAGCTTTCAAAGCTCCCTCTTTGGACGAAATTCGGAGCAAACTCAACTTATGGGGAAAAAACAGGTTCAGAAAAAAATGCGTTCATTTTCACTCCAAGGATCCTCTATAAATAATCGTAATCGAACTTGTGGTAGTGGTGATGTGATGGATTATTGGTATATACCGCTTCTCTTACTTGGAGGGTTCTTCCTCCTTTTTCGAAAACAAAATTATCTTTCTACAATCCCACTAAACGGAACATATATAGATGCCTCTCCAAATTATCATTCCTATTCATGGCTTCATCAGATTCTCAATCTTATCTTTCCTGGATTTTCACATCAATCTCAAGGTCCATATAAAATTGATCACGATCAGCTTCCCCTTCCACTTGAATCACAAGTTTCTGATACAGAATAAAAAATATCCTTACATTGACTCGTTCTGCGAAAGAATGTATCTCTAGTGTGCAATGAAATTCGTTTTCACCATTATAGCCTCTCTTTTTTTCCCAGTTGTTACTTTTGCACAACTTACGGCGACTCATACGATTCCGTTTACTGGAAATCTTATTGGAGCAAACCAAAAAACTGCGGCTAACATGCCTTTTTTGGCTCGTCTTTCGATTTGGAAAACCGCTGATTTTGATCCTCAAAAAAACCTCGTCAATGGTCAAATAATTGGGGCTCTCTGGCAAGAAGAACAGGCTTTTGTGACGGATAAAAATGGATCTTTTGTAGTCCATGCAGGGATCTCCCAATCACTACTGCTTGACCCTCTTCTCCACCAATATCTACAGATAGAGGTCAAGCAAGATCATGCACCAAAATCTTCATACTTTGTACTGGATCCAAATGTTGAAGACATCACTATTGATCGTGAAATTATTGACCATAGCTCTATTTCCAATCAAGCATATACCCCGGATACACAAAAAAAGGAACCACTCATTCAGAAATTTAGTTTGAGACTCTTTAAATACTGGATCGGTCTTTTTTGGTAAATAAGCTCTCTAAAATTTACTTATCTCTCTTAAAAAGACTTGTTTGGATGGTTGGCATTTTTGCTTTAGCTTCTACCTCTAAATCAGATGATTCATTGGTTGGTGATTGTGACTGACTACATCCTTGCAACACAAATAAAGAAGCAATTATTAGTCCTCCGAAGATTGTTTTTGTGGTTTTCATATATAGCACCGATATTAAATATAAAGTAATACTAGGACATTTATCACATTTTTCCAACTCTACACTAACGAATTGCTACTAACTCAATTTCATATACTAGAGTATCCGTGTAGGTTTTTCCTTTTAACAAATGACTTACCTCGGATGAAGGAACTGATATAGTTTTTTTTTCACCAAGCTTCATCCCTACTAGTTCTTGTTCTATGGTCTCCCCCACCTGTCCAAATCCTATCGTGACGGGAATAGGTTGATCTCGATCATGCGTAGAGTCTATGATTTCTCCCTCCTGTGTTCGTAGGACATGATGAAGCGTTATACTATCTCCATCCTCTACTGCTACCCCCGTCCCTTTTTTGACGGCATGCCCCATCAGACTTGATTGAAAACTGATATCACTATCGTTTTGGACAGAACACCCCGTAACAAATACTGCAAGGATAATCAAAATATGTGATATCTTCATTTTTACTTCATTAATTCTTTAGAATTGTATTTTTTTTTTGAACAGAGGATAGTTTTACTTTTTACTAAAAATCTTTAATATTTTTTCATAATGAATTGTATTGAATTTGTACTCTGGATCCTGTCTCCATACCCTTGTGGTGTGAGCTTGGTTCGTGTTCGTCAATAGACTAATATTCACCGCTCGACTTTCACCACTCAGGGATTCCGAGTGGTTTTTTTGTGTTTCCCCTCTTTTAATCTTTCCCAAAGGGAGAGAAACAAAACACCATTCCTCATTAAAAATAAATGAAATCTAATACCTCCGCCTTCATCACCATTCATATTGCGACAACTATTCTCGCGATGGGACCTGTGTTATTTCGTCTTACGGATGGATTTGAGACTCCTGGATATCTGTTCTGGAGATTTCTGATGGCGATTGTATTGTTTGGTGTTTTTATTCGTGGTCGTGATCTACGACAAATCCGAGAGGCACCAACATCCAAACGTTTCATATTGTTTTTGAGTGGAATTGTATATGGACTGGGGGCTTGGATTTCTTTTGAGGCCCTTACTCATACCACTGTGGCGTATGCGATGATTGCTATCTTTACGTATCCAGTTTTTACAGCGTTTTTCCAGCCAGTCTTCACCTCTCAACGATTACGATCTAATGATCTTTTTGCCTCTTTACTTGTGATCCTTGGTATTGGGAGCATGGCTCCCATCACGACACTGACTGACTCTGACTTGATTGGTATTGGTCTTGGATTGATTTCTGCACTTTGTTTTGGACTAGAGATGTGTCTGTCAAAGCGGAGTGTGACCAATGGATTTTCTCCTTCGAGTATCAATCTCGTAAAATTTGGAGTCTTGGTATTATGCTTTCTTCCTTTTGCCACATCTTCGTTTCCAATACTGATGAATGGGAATCTGTTATTGGTTTTTGGTGCAGCGCTAGTAACCGTGATCGGTCATTATGCCTATATCACTTGTTTGAAACTTCTTTCTCCTACTACAGTAGGGATTGTCGGAGGCCTTCAACCAATCTGGTCTGCGGTGTTTGCCTTTTTTCTCTTGGGGGAAGGATTTACGATACGGATTGTATTGGCTGCGTTTATCTTGTCTCTGGCGGTGTATGTGCAACAGAAACAGTGATTGATATCTAAATTATATTTATGAATTTTTACCTCAAAAAGTACAAAATAACGACAAAGTTATTTTGTATTCAATAAGAGTTGTTTTTAAAAAGAGATGCAAACGGAATTTCCTATTTCGAGGAAATGAAGTGTCGCCATTAGTGGCGACGTGGTGGAGGTGGCGGGACTCGAACCCGCGTCCAGAGAGGGAATCAAGGTCTATCTACGCTTATAGTTTATCTACTTACGATCTGAGCTGTAAAATAAACAAAATACCCAAAAAGTTTCCCAAAAATTTCAATCTATCTCCGAGGGAGCGAAGAAGATCTACACCGCTAAATGGATAGAGACAGCCACGGCTTCTGACTCTACCACCTACGAGCGAAACGCTCAAGTAGGGTTTATCCTATTGCTAAACTTCGTAAAAAATTAAACTAAACCAGCGTAAGCAAGTTGAGGAGATTTAAATCGAAGAGCAAAAGCAGAAGCTTTTGCTTTAGCTTGTTTATAAGTAGCACTTATAAGTTGTGTAATGTTATATTGGAGACGATTCACACCTCGCCTCAAACGCAAGAATTTGCTTCCGATTCTCCCTGTCAAATCCAAACACCCCCTACAAAGGCGAAGCCTGAGTGGCAAACTATTTGCCGAAAACCTGAAAAAAAACGAAAAGTATATGAGATAACTAAAATAATTCTTAGCTGCTTTATATACTATGATTGGCCGAAAGCCTTAAAGAACAGGACATAGAGTCTACCCTATGAACGGAAAATTGTAAATGGTGTTACTTTTATTCCTCTATTGGCTTAAAAAATGGATTTCCCTCGAGCGAAATATCCTCAAAATTTATTATTTCTCCCGTATTTGGATTGTAAATTTTTCCTACAAAGAAGGCTAAATTTGGTTCTCTCGCCCATAGCTGATCAATATGCTCGATATCGAATTCTTTTTTTATCCGCTCTTCATCACTCAACCATGCTTGGATGTCTAGTATTCCCGCAGAAAATAAGTGATTCATTAATTCTTCCACCAACTCAAAAAGCTCAAGCATGACTGGATTTTTATCAAACGCAGCCATCAAAAATGGACATTTATTTGCACCACTCATTGACTTGATTGAATTCTCCACCCCCTCAAGCCCTTCCGAAAGCAATAAACGAGTAAAATCAAATGTTTCATGTTCTTCTTCTGATTCATTTTGAATAAATACTCCAAAAACACTTGGTTCTTGCGCCTTACAAAAACAAATATAAAAATACTTGAAATCAAACTGCATTCCTCTCGGCTTTGCAATAAAGTTATCTAACATCAATCCGTACCAGTACAGACCTATAGGATTTGAATATCCCTCCAAAAACATTTTCTTATGATCTTCAAAATCCTCTTCTAGAAAACTTCCCTCTTCTTCTACTTTTGATCGCTCTTCCACAAAAGCTTTCATCACTTTTGAATAGGTAAAATATATATCTAACACCTCTAGATTGTTTTTAAAAAATTCCTCTGAAAACGAATCCCCTAGTTCTTTTATAAATTCAGCCAAATATCGAGGATGGGTACAATCTATCAAGTGAAGGTTTATTGCATCCAAAGCATTCACTGAATCTATCACAGATTTTCCGGCTCTATAAATAGACTTATTAAGGTGATCTGGATATCCAACTAAATCTCGGATAAAAATCACGCCGTCTGTGATGTCTACTTGCCAACGCTGAGTGTTTTTAATAACTGAATCCAACCGCGCTCCCAGACGAGAGGCGGATTCTGTAATTATTTCCCTCGGACATTTGTATTTATATCCTCCGGACATTTTCACCCCCTCATTCGTTGATCCTCCTTGAAAATATCCATCATACTCTACCCCTTCTGGTTCGGCTTTATACCATTCCACTATTTCTCTAAGCTGTATCGAATGACTCGAAGTTCCATGTAATAATTCTTCTGATCCCATGAATACTTAATACCCAGAACTTGCAGCAATGTCAATGCTTCGATCAAAACGTGTCACACTGCTTCACATCACCCGTCTCATATCCGATATTAAACCACTTCTTCCGATCAGCAGATGATCCATGGGTCCATGACTCTGGATTGATTCGACCATTGACGGATTCCTGAATCCGATCATCCCCTACTGCCTCCGCCGCATCGATGGCTTCTGAGATCTCGTTTCTTCCGAAGACGCCCTGATCCCGGATAGAGTTCGCCCAGAGTCCTGCGTAGCAGTCCGCTTGGAGCTCAAGACTGACGGAGAGATCATTGGCTTTAGATGGATTTTTTTGTTGAAGTTTTCTGACTTGAGTAGAGGTTCCAAGTCTTGTCTGTACATGATGTCCAACCTCATGAGCTATTACGTAGGCTTCGGCAACGTCCCCTCCCTTGGCACCAAACCGTCGCTGTAGCTCGTCGAAGAATGTCTCGTCTAGATAGATTGTCTCATCAGTAGGACAGTAGTGTGGTCCGATCGCAGAAGTCGCTCCGCCACAAGCTGATTCTGTCGACCCTCGAAATAGTACAAGCGTTGGTTCGACGTATTGAGCGTCCCCTGATTTAAAGAGTCGATCCCAGTAGTAGTTATTGGATCCAAGTACGGTAGAGGCAAAAACTTCATAGCTATCTTCTCCAGCAAATTCTGATGATTGAGTTCCCTCTTCTGTATATTGAGTTGAGTTTTGATTGATCTGAGAGAGCACATCATAGACCTGATAGGCTTCTTGTTCCCCGCCCATAATCCCTACCGCAATAACTAGTAATATTCCTATACCTCCTATACCTCCGGCGACTTTCGCTGGCCGCATTCCTCGTCGATCTTGTACATTTCCTCGGTGCCGGATCTTATCCCATCGTGCCATATCGTAGTCTTGATAACATATAGATTGCGGTTTTGTCGCACGATCACTATACTAACAATAAAATTTTTTTAACACTTTTTTCTCATGTCATGCAAAAATGGAAAAACCTGCAAAATAGTCGGAATGGTACTTCGATACCTTCTTGGAGCTATCTGCGTTATCTTCGGACTCAATAAATTCTTTCAATTTATGGAGATGCCCCCTCTTCCTGAAGCGGCTCAGAGCTTCATGATGGCTCTTGTTGAGACTGGTTATGTTATGCCGACTCTTGGGATTGTATTCTTGGCCGTTGGAGTAGCGCTTCTCTCTGGATTCTTTGTTCCATTGGCACTAGTTATCCTTGCTCCAGTTTCTGTGAATATTTTCTTCTTTCACGCGTTCCTAGACCCGACTGGTATCGGAGCAGCATTCTTGGTTACCGCACTTAATTTTGTGCTTTTGATCAAATACAAAAAAGCTTACTGCAAGTTACTCAAACCAAAATGTTGTTGTAACAAAGAAGCTTGTTCTGTGAAATAAGTTTTGAAATAGAACCTTTTATAAGAAAGCCTCTCAGTCCTTGAGAGGTTTTTTTTGAGCCCGACAATAAATCTCAATCGGATAGCCTACCATTGATATCAAAATCATGAGAAATGCGAGACAGATAAACGATTCTTTCTGTTCGTAACTGCTTGGGAGCATGAGCAATAATGCAATTGATACCGCCCCCTTCACCCCCGCAAAGTTGAGAATCGTTCGCTCGTGTTTATCTAGTTGCTCAGACACCGGCAAGAGCACATTACAGCTCCATACCGCAATCGCTCGAGGAACTATCAATAGAGCCAATGCTAATGCGGGCCACCACAGATTTACCCCTGTATAATTGTGACGGACAAATTCGATTCCCACCAAAAAGAATAGTGAAACATTCGCCAGATATTGTGCGTAGCCCCAAATACTATCAAAGGCTGGATTCCCAGTACAAGCCTTACGATCACAGTCTGGAAAATGAAACGCTAATGCCGAGGCAAAAACAGCAAGTATCCCCGATACCTGTATATAGTGCTCCGCTACAAAAAAAGATCCATATGCCACCAAAAAACTCAATGTAACCTTAAGATGAGGATTGGTCTCATGCCAGATATGAATTATTTTTATTCCCAAAAAACCAAAACTTATTCCTATCACTAAAGCTCCAAAAAAGTTGAACAAAAAATTTGCACTAAGATTGATAACACTTAAATCTGCACCGCCAAAAACCATTGAAAAAATAATTCCAAACAATACCACGGCTGTCCCATCGTTGAGGAGTGACTCCCCTTCTATAAGGAGTTTTGTTCGTTCTTTTATATATCCATTTTCGGAGAGGATCGCATTGATGGCTATTGGATCGGTTGCCGCCATAATGGCTCCAAATAACCAACTCTCTAACCAGCTAATATCTAAGATAAACCTGAGTGGCACCGCAATCAAAAAGGTGGTGATCAAAACCCCCAAAGTAGATAATAATAATGCAGGAGAAAAAATCGTCTTCAACTGAGGCAATGAAATGTTTTGGGCCGCACTAAATATCAGCAGTGGCACAAAAATAAAAAAGATCAGATCTGCGTTGAGATCTACTATTGGCAACTGTTCAAAAAGCCGCCCTTGTATAAATCCATACCCAACCCCCAATGCCATAACCCAAGTTACTAGTGGAATAGGGGTTTTTCTCCCGTAGTGCTGCAGTAATATCAGCAATACCTGCCCAATACAGATAAGAGCTACAAAATTTATGATCTGATGGTCCATGCCAAAAGTATAGATCTTCATACAAAAGAAGCCTATTTTCTTTTACTTAAATTTAAGAGCCAACATGGTGTAATTATCTCCTTTTGCTTCTTTTTCAAAAATGCCGGTTCCATCCGTTGCTATGTCTATAATTTTTTGTTCAATTGGTGTCCCCAATGTCTTATGTCTTATTACTTGCTGAACCCAATCTGCATATTGATAAAGCTCCCCTGCTTCTTGAAACAATCTACTGTCCTCATCAGCTCCGAACTCATCAAACACTCCATCCGTCTTCAGTCTTACCACATCACCACTCTGATATGAAGATTCTTGATAATGATCCGGCATTAGTCCTTCGCTATTTTCCCCACCCCCCAACCAATTAGCAACTTCTGTTTCAAGCTTCTCAATTCCCTCCTCGTAATCCATATTTGGTCCAAATCTCGCCCTTATCATCACCTTCAAGTCTCGCCTTCCTGCTTTATAGTATTCTATCCCATTCTGTGGAACTGATATCCCGTTTTTATCTTCGATAACACAATCACCAACCAAGCACTGTTGAACCCGATTCTCGGTTGTATCTACCAAAATACTAGATAAACAGGCTATTCCGCTCGTTCGACTTAGCTTATCTCGTACAGATTTCAACAAAGCCGGATAGTCTTCTAAATCTCCTTTTCTTAGCTGTTTTCTGATTATTTTCATAGCCACTCCGCCTCTTTTTGTCGCTCCATCAATTGCTGCAAAATGCCCTGATTCAAAATCTAATAGCAACCCATCTTGTTGCTGCTTCCTACATCCTATACCACTCATCCATACAAACTCCCCCAACTCATTTTCATGAGTGTGAATTTTAGCAGCCCTAGGTATTCCTTTGCCAAAACGAAGCATGGTTTACTTTTACTTTTTTTATTTTTATATGTCAATTCATTACATGCTCCGCCCCCAACTGTGATGGACTCTTCACTCCACACACGGCCGCGACTTGTTCGAGTCCGTGTTCGTGTCCGTGAAGATAGTTTGTGATTTGGTTTACCTTCTTATCCCATGACCTGGCATAGGATTTTCGATTGTATTTATTCATGGTGGCCATCCCAACTGGACAAGCTCCATGCTCCCCACTACATCTCCCGGCACGAATACACCCTCCGGCGATCATGATCGATCTTGCGTTTCCTATAGCATCAGCCCCTTTTGCAAGAGCTCGAGCAGACATGTGTGGTGCGTAGAGTTTTGAACTTGCGAAGACATTGACTCGATCTCGAACTTTATGAGTTGCCAGTGTATCGTTCACAATTTCTAAAGCTTCAAATATCTTTTTCCCAAAGAGTACTCCTAAGGCAATAGGCGCTGCTCCTGACCCTCCATCCCCTCCATCCACGGTGATGAAGTCGAGTCCTTGTGATACTGGTCGCGAAGCGAGTTCCTTTACGAGTGGTTCGATATTATTGTTGGCAGAGATTACGATTTTCGCTCCGACGGGCTTACCTCCAGATTGTTCTGAGAGTTTCTCGATGAAGTCAAAGAAGTCTGATTCTCCATCTTTGTTATAGTAAGGAAATCGGTTTGGAGAAATGAGATCGATCCCTTCGTGAATCCCTCGTATTTCAGCGATGGCGTGGGTGTTTTTATGCGCCTTGAGGATTCCTCCTGTTTGCTTGGCCCCTTGAGCCAGTTTAATTTCAATCGCTCGGACAAAACTGGTTACTTTTTTAAATCTATCCCAGTCGAGTTTCACGGTTCCGTCTTTTCGTTTTTCTCTTAGTCCATAGAGTCCTGATCCGATCTGAAGAATAATATTTCCAAAATCTTCTGTCAGCTCCTCTGGTTTTGGGAAGTGTTCGATTGGCGCGTCCCAGTCGATCTTGTAATAGACCCATTTGGCCAGACAAAACAGATACAGATCCCGTTGTTCTTTCCCAAACATTGCATATCCAACCCAGTCGGTGATATTCGTCTTCCAACCTATTCCAAGTGGAAGTTTATATAGTATCTTCCCCCAGAGTGGCATGCGCTTGAATTTGAAAAATTTCTTGTCCTCTGAAAATGAAACACGTGGGATGTGGTGAACACTGAGCCCCCCTTCTCCGGTATTAAATGCCGCTCCGGCATCAGCACAAGCCGCTGCCATCGCAGAAGTAGCTTCAAAACTCAAAGACCCGAGGCTCATCGCGCTTCGATAGAAAAATGATTTCATCTGAAAAGGATGTTTTCGTTTTTTTCCTATGAGCGGATATTCCGATTTAATCTCATCCATATTGAGCGGACTACTACTGTGGATCATCTGATGCGTTCCATCGTGTAGATGTCCAGTAGTGTCAAATTTATCAAAGGCAAAGTATCCGCTCTTCCCCTTGGTCAGATCCAGTATCCAATCAATAATAATCCGTGGAGCAAAGGCGTCATCATCTCCAAAATATTGTCGAAAAAATGGTCGAAGCTCATGCATCACATATCGTCCACGCCCAAGGAGTGGAAAATTTCCGATGACGAGATTTTTTTTCTCAAAGAATCGATCATGAACGGTCACGATGACTAAAAGAAGAATTACTATAGCGATGATTATTCCGAGAACGATGAGAACGATGTCGACGAGGGGCATAGGGAAGCGTTAGAGAATGTGAGAATAAATAGCTGGTGGCAGGCGAATGAATTTTTAAACAATTTCTACTACGAAGTTCATTATTTTTTTCCGCTCATGCCATGCGACGTAGGCGGAAGCAAAGAGTACGATAAGTGCCATGACAAATAGAGCATCAAATCCAAGGATAAAAGCGTGAAAGATAAAAGCTCCAACCATAAGCCCCATCCCCATCAATCCGCCAAACCAAGCGGCACGAGGCACGAGAAGCAATATCCCCGCAATCAGTTCTAATATTCCGACAACATATCTTCCTGTCGGCTCTCCTCCAAATGTAGCAATTCGACTCCATGTCTCTGAGCCGAGCTGTGTGAAGAGCTGTACGGATTCGTCAGTTCCTCCGAGTTTGTGACGAAGTGTCATAAGCAGAAGCGCGGCGGCAAGAATACGGGCAATGTGAAAAGGAAGATGTTTCATCTTATTCATTGTTTCATATATACCCCAGTACATCAAGCCTCTCTGTAACACATACTACTATCTCTTGCTGGCTCTCCTGGGTTTAAGTCTTTATACTCTTTTTACTTTCTAACTTTTTAGATCTATGAAATTTCTACTTTCACTCTTTATGCTCGCCATTGCGACTCCAAGCTTCGCTGCATTTCCCGATGTTCCATCCAGCCATCCTCATGCAGAAGCAATCACCTATCTTGAGACAAATAATATTGTAGCTGGTAATCCTGATGGAACTTTCGCTCCTGATAAAACTATTTCTAGAGCGGCTTTTACCAAGATTGTTGTTGAAACCTATTTTGGTGCTTCTTTTGCTGATAGCTGTGCGGTATCAAGTATTTCATTTTCTGATGTTCCTGCAAATGCATGGTTTTCCTCCTACATATGTGTGGCCGCACAAGAAGGCCTGATCAAGGGATATCCAGATGGAACTTTTCGTCCTGGAGATAATATCAATGTCGCAGAAGCCGCAAAAATAATCTCTGCCTACCGAAAAGGTACCCAAACCGGAGAACCATGGTATCGTCCCTATATAGAAGATCTAGCTACAGAAGGAGCCCTTCCTGAAGAAGTAGACGCAGTAGAACAACTCGTTGACCGAGGAATCATGGCTGAAATTATCTACAGACTCAAAGCTAAGAAGAAAAATAAACCAGCCCGTAACAAAGATTTTTTCTTTAAAGCGGATGTATCTGCCACTATATCTACTGATCTGATGGTTAAAATTCCTACTGGTAAATTTGAATTAGAAGCTGATCTATCGCCAGTCGAAGGCTATAAAGCGACTGGGACTGCCAAAGCTCGATACAATAACGGAAAGTATGAACTTGTAGCAGAATTTTCAAATCTCATCAGTCCTGGAAATAATTATTTTTATGAAGGATGGATTGTTCGAAAAGGACTCATCACCAGTGTTATCAGTACGGGAAAAGCGGAATGGAAAGATGGAAGATTTGTAAATATATATATCTCTGACAAAGATCTGACCGATCACACTGAATATGTTCTGACAATTGAACCGGATGATGGAGATCCTGCTCCGGCTGATCATGTAGTAGAGGGAAGTTTTGAATCTCCACTTCATGAAGAATCTGAAAACGAAGGAACAAATCCTCTCTATCAATCATACTCTAAATCTCGTTTCGATGAGCTTGTAGCGACAAACCAGGACTTCATACTGAACTTCGGTGCCTCATGGTGTCCAAACTGTCGTGCCCTCGATGCCAAACTCAATGCTGATCTCAACCTACTCCCTGCAGGAGCGGTGGTTCTAGAAGTTGACTATGATAGTGCCACTGATCTTCGAAAAAAATATAAAGTTACCAGACAAACGACTGGAGTTTATTTTCGAAATGGAGTCTATACAGAAACCAAATCAGGACTTTCATTTGAAGCTATTGCAAGCTTCTTTGAGTAAAATAATTGTTCAATTTTTAAGTAATAAAAAAGAGCCTTGTCAGGCTCTTTTTTATTTACCAAATTAATCACCCTCTCACCTTACTATTCACCTTCATCACCTCCTCTAATAGTGTAAAATCAGCCCCCTGTTCTTTTGCAAAAGCAATCAAAGCCTCTGTATCCTTAGGGAAACAACTCCCTCCAAACCCTCTTCTCCCATCATTCCCCGGAACCATCATGTGCGTATTCCCCATTCGTGGATCTTCTCCAACAATAGATATAAACGTCTCCCAGGAAGTTTCTGAATTCATGGCTTTGAATACATCATACATCTGATTGAAATAGATGACCTTCATTGCTAAAAAGGTATTCATGGTATACTTGATAAAACTAGCCGTCACTCCATCCATATGAAACACTGGACATTCGTGACACTGACTATGTTCGAGATAAAGTTTTTCAACTAACTTCGTGAATTCTTCTTTTCCTCCCAATACATGCATCGTCGGCTTTATAAAATCTTCTAGATAATTTTTTTCCGTCAAAAACTCAGGATTGTAGACCATATCTAAATTTGAATACGTTGTTTCAAAATTTTTCACATGCTGTGGTGTCACCGTGCTCTTGAGGATGGTAAGAATTTTTTTGTCTTGGTCTCCGAGCTGATCCAATAGCTCAAGCACCGAACTTACAATAGAAATATCGATCTCTCCTCCTTCACTCATAGGCGTAGGAACACATACAAATACCGTTTTTACTCCAGCTGCAATAACACTTTCAATCGTCTTATCTCCGTATTTTGGATCGACAATATATTTTTCAACCTCTCGATTAAATCCATTATCAACCGCCTTTCCCACAAACCCATGACCGATAATTCCAAGCTTCATACTTAATCAATTTTAAGGATTTCTTTCTCGACTATTTTTCGAGATTTAAGAGGGACTAAATGTTCTTCAAATATAGACGCACATTTTTCCCAGGTATAGTAAATCGTGTAATCTGGCACACGCCCCCTATCAATCTCAAGACAATTTTTGACGGCTATTTTTAGATCCTCATTGATGGATCCACTTACTCCCTCTATAATCAAATCTTTTGGACCAGAAACTGGAAACCCAGCCACCGGAGTCCCACACGCCATTGACTCAATAATTGTAATCCCAAAGGTATCAGTCAAACTTGGAAATACACATATGTCTGCAGAAGCATAGTGATGAGCCAATACTTCTCCGTATTTATATCCGAGGAAGTGTACTTTCCCTGCATATTCCTCTTCCAGTTTTTGACGCTGAGGACCATCCCCTACGACCCAACACTGATACTGCTTCATCCGACTCAGCTCACAAAACTCCTTTATATTTTTTTCTTCTGCTACTCGTCCTACATAGAGGAGATTTTTTATTTTCTTATTCGAGGTTGGAAAGTACTTATCAATCTTTTGACCTGCATGAAATATTTCTCGATCAATCCCCCGAGTCCAAGTAATTAGATTTTTAAATTTTCTATCTTTTAGTTCTTTTTTCATAGACTCTGTGGTCACCAGCGTTAGATCTGCGGCTGCATGAAATCGACGAAACCATTCGTATGAAAATGTAACGGGAATTGGGACTCGTTTTCGTATGTATTCAGGAAACTTAGTATGAAAACTGGTCGTAAATGACCATTTTTTTCTCAAACAAAAATTTCGTGACATCACCCCCAATGGCCCTTCGGTCGCTATATGAATACTTTCTGGCTTAAACTGCTTTATTGCTTTTTCTACCTTAAAAATATCATAGGTCATCTTTATCTCTGGATAATAAGGCCAGAGCGGCACATTTTTAAATAATCCTGGATGAATAATCAGTACTTCGTGCTCCTTGGACAATTGTGTTTCAAGATGCTTGAGCGTGGTTACGACCCCATTGGTCTGAGGTTCCCATGCATCGGTAATGATGACTATTCTCATGTGAGAGGATCGTATTGGATTTCCTTCTTCGATCAAACCGTAATCCATCACACAAAGACCTCTGTTCTTTTTCTCCCAACAACTTAGAATCTTCAAGATGAAAAAGCCTTGGATCTTCAGACCTTTTGAATTTTGGCCCGACTGGATCGCTCTGGTTATCTATCATTTATTTTTGGGTTTTTGGTGCCTTATTCGCCGAATTTGGATCAAAACACTCCTCAAACCAAATTACCAAATTCCCTATGGCGGGATGCATTTTGCGAGTAAATTTAAAATTCAAGAATCTATTGGAAAAGAGATTTTCCCTGACACCTTCCTCATTGATGCAGAACTACATGACTCTGAAAAAATAAAAATTCTCAAGAAGGCACTCCAAGACTTTGGATCTCCGGTAATTCTGAAACCAGATAAAGGCATGGTGGGATTCGCGATCATAAAGATCCAAACGACTGATGATATCCCCAAAGCTTTAAAGCTCCTGAACTATGACTACCTCGCACAAAAATTTTTACCTGGAAATATAGAACACGGAGTTTTCTGGGAGCGACACAAAGGGAAAGGCATCATCTCTGGAATTAACCAAAAACATTTTCCTACTGTTTCTGGGGATGGAATATCTACGGTTATAGAACTTGCACGAAAACACCCTCGATATACCTCCGAATGGGAATCATTTCTCCCTGAGCTTAAAAATAAAAACGAAGTTCTCGCTCCTCAAAAATCTCAGGAAATTTCGTCACTTGGATCACATACTATGGGATGTGTATTTACGGATGAAACTCATATCAAAACACAAGCACTAGAAGATAAACTAACTAAACTACTATGCAGGGCTCCTGGATATAACTTTGGAAGACTCGATATTAAATCCGAATCGGTCGAACAGTTTCTTCGAGGAGAATTGGGGGTGATAGAGGCCAATGGAGTCGAGTCTCGCCCGACGCATATGTATGATCCAAAATATGGGTTTTGGAAGGCGATGAAAATCCAGTGGGACTATGCTCTACGATGGTCAACTATCGCTCAAGAACACAGAAAACAAAAGATGGATAATCCCTCTCTTCTCCAGATAATTAAGATGAATAATAAGGTTTTTTATGACATGAAAAAACATCAAACTAAAGCCGAGAAAATTTAAATATCATGAATAAAAAAATCACCTGTATTGTTCCTGCTTATAATGAACAAAAACGAATTGGAGCTGTCTTAGAAATTCTGGTTCAGAGTCCATATATTCAAGAATTGATAGTCGTCGATGATGGTTCTACCGATAGGACCGCTGAAATTGTAAAGGAATTCGCCTCTATTACACTTATTGAGAACCCCAAAAATCTGAGAAAAACACAATCCATACTAAAAGCTGTAAAAGTTGCTTCACATGACTTAATAATGCTTATCGATGCAGATTTAATCAATCTTCATCTTTCAAATATTGAAGCATTAGCCGAACCACTAATACACGATCAAGCTGCCATGACCATAAGTCTGAGAAAAAATTCGTTTACGATCTTTAAACTCCTAGGCATAGATTTTGTTTCAGGCGAAAGAGTTTTCCCCAAATCATATCTGAATGACTCCCCCGAACTTCGAAGACTTTCAGGCTTTGGGCTTGAATCCTATCTCAATAAACAAGCTATCAACCGAACTGATACAATCAAAATAATCCGTATGAACAATGTCTCTCACACTCGAAAATCAGAGAAAATGAACTGGATTTCTGGTTCTTGGAAGGACTTTACTATGGCGATCGAAATCATACGATTTCTTGGATTTTGGGGTATTGCAAAACAGATACATCAGCTTAGAAAATTACGTCTCAACTAATCTATGAAAAAAATTACCTTATTTCTAAAATCTGAAGGAAATTTTCTTTTCATATTGATCTCCTACCTAGTCGTTATCGGGCTTCTGGCTAAACAACTACCAATCGAGGAATGGGCGAGACAAATAGAAAATACTGGATGGATTTTTATGCTTAGCTATTGGATTATATTTATCATTCGTGGATTTTTTCTATTTCCGCCCGTCTACTTCCTCCTTGGATTGATGGTGATCTATGACGTATGGGATACAATCTGGATTTTCATGGTGGGGATGTGGCTGTCAGCGACTGTTTCTTTTCTTATTGGACGATTTGGGGCTTCTCATCGTTTTTTCCAAGCCATACGAACGAAATCAGAATCAAGCATCATCCTCTCAAAACTCAAAGAAAGTGGATATAAGGCCATATTTATGATCAATCTATTAGGCTTAAGTTTTGATATCCCAAATTACTTAGCTGGATATTTCAGACTCAAATATTCAATCTATATTGTGTTATTGTTATCAGCTGATTTGATTACTACGGTTTTGTTTACAGGAGTACTGGATACCGTTTTGGATAGAGTGATGAGCTAATATTTATTCTCCCTTTTTGTTGTAGGATTATAATCTGCTCCTCCGAAATCTAGATTCGATTCTCCTTTTATTACTGCCATTACCGCCATAGTTGCGAAATGATGTATAAGATGATCTGGTAGAACAAATAATTCACTTACCACCGTTGTTGGAGTAATAATTTCATCTCCCTGGGCGGTTACATTTACTTTTTGGAACAATACATCCTCTGGAATATTAAATTTCATTCTTTCAAATTCTTTTTTTATTTCCTGAATCGCATGAACCCCCGTCCCTGGATTAGTTTCAATGGCTTTATTTGTTCTCACTTGATCTGCTGATACTATATTCCTCACCCGATAGTCCAAAACCTCTTCGTTTGAAGTTAAATATGTAATAAATACCCTATAAAAATCGATCACATGTCGCACAAATGAACCAATTTCATAATGACCTTCTTCATAAATTTCTTCGCAGCTTTCAGAAATTTGCTGCACTACACTTTCTAATTTCTCTAAAAAATGAAGATTATTATCAATAACCGCGAGGATTTCTTTTTGATCGTGGATTAATTTCGGATTTTTTATTTTCTTCATAGGTTTTCCTTTAAGGTCTTGATAAACTGATCTATATATTTCACAACTCTTTCTTGTAATTAAAATCACACTCTTATAATTTCATCCATATGAGCATGTTGCTCTTCTGGAATATTTGGAGGACCTGCGTATCCAGTTATATGAACTATGCTTTCTTGAACGGTAATAACCTGTGATGCAACTGATTGACTCTTTTTAGCTTCCATACATGGGCTATCAGATGTTGGATATCCATCTTCCCCCGTCGTTGAAAAAAATACTTGCAGACCCTCTCGAGTCACATTCCCTACTCCTTCTAGAAGATCTATCGCTTTTTTCTCTCGTGCCATTCTTATCTCCTCCCCATAACTAGATGAAGCCAGTATAACTCGTCCTTCACTAAATGTTTGTTTTTTAGAAAGCTGCTCTCCATCCCAAACCTGCATCACTAAAGTTTGTGTCTTAATGGAATATAATAAAACCCTAAATGGATTAATGTTTTCTAGATCCATATTAGGTTCTTCTAACATCCCTAATGACGGTTCTGACATTCTCAATAAACGAGGAACAATTATTCCTCTTGACCCAGTTTTACTCTGAGGATGCTCTTCTGGATAGTTATTTAACAATGCTGCCACAGCCGTATTACTTACCCCTATCCATGTTTGCTCCATTCCCACATCAGGAAATGCTTCAATGCCTTTTATAACATGATTTTTATGATGCATACTCCGCAGAGGTGCATCTCGATTTTCCCCTAGTATAAAATAAGGATTTCCAGTCTCTGCATCACTACAAAATTGGGCAATAAGAAGGCACATAATTAATCTATCCAATTTTGACGATTCATAGGCCGAAATAATCTACTCTTGTGACCAATTGCTTTACAGTATGTCCAATAAGCCGCTAATCCTGGAATTGCTAGTACCAATACTACCGTAGTTCCTACAGCCACAACACACCCCGTGGTTATCCTTTCTGCAGCCGATCGTTGCTCTACTGATAATTCTGTTATGTCGACCGAAAGACTCTTGGATTCTTGTTTTTCATTACCCATTACCTCAAAAGTATCTTTTTCCCAATCTTATGTCAAAAAGATATAACCTAGACCGCCACTGGTGCCTTGATCACCGCCTGCGGTTCATAGCCAATAATCTCAATATCTTCGGAAGTGAAGTCCTTTATATTTTTGATACCTGAATTTAGTTTTATTTTTGGTAGTGCTGATGGCTTTCTTGATAATTGTTCCTCTACCTGATCGACGTGATTGCTATAGATATGTACATCCCCAAATGTATGGACAAACTCCCCTACTTCGAGATCACAGACCTGAGCAATCATATGTGTTAACAATGCATACGAAGCAATGTTGAACGGCACCCCAAGAAATACGTCTGCACTCCGCTGATAGAGCTGAAGCGATAGTTTTCCCTCCAATACGTAACACTGAAAAAAACTATGACATGGAGGCAATGCCATCTGATCTACTTCTCCGGGATTCCAGGCCGAAACGATCAGCCGACGAGAATCTGGATTGGCTTTGATTTGGTCGATTAAATTTTTGATCTGATCAATTTGTGTTCCATCTGTTTTTTGCCAGAAACGCCACTGAGATCCATAGACAGGACCGAGCTCTCCCCATTGTGATGCAAAGGCTTCATCTTCAATAATTTTCTGCACAAACTCGTTTTTTGTTTCCTCCTCATACTCATTACTTTTTTTAAATTTTTCATAGGGCCAATCATCCCAGATATGGACGCCTTTTTGAACTAAAGAACGAATATTGGTATCCCCTCTCAGAAACCAGAGAAGTTCCTCAACGACCCCTTTCCAAAATATTTTCTTGGTCGTAAGTAATGGAAACCCTTTTCCTAGATCTACTCGTAACTGATGCCCAAAAACACTCCGTGTCCCAACTCCTGTACGATCGGTTCGATCTATTCCATTTTCTTTGACGTACGTGAGAAGATCAAGATAGGATTGCATGTTGGAGCTAATATATAGTATTGAGTGCTTAATATTCAATACTTAATTATAAAAAACCCACAGATTACTCTGCGGGTTTCTCTTTCTACTTCTGAAATTTCGAAACTTGATTAATTACCTTTCCCCTCTTCGTCCACCTCTTCGCCCTTCCCCTCTATTTCCTTTTCGTTTAGCTCCAAATTTCTTACTATTTTCAGATCGTTTTTGTATTTTTTCTGCAAGCTCAGAGTTATCCGTAGTCATAGTTATCACAATCCCGTTTGATATTTTTTCTACCGTTTTTGTGATTTCATCGTTTCTAGAATCACGCTCTGAGATTTTATCTGCTTTTTCGTGAAGCTTAGCCACGGCATCTGAATTATCGGAAGTAAGTGTTACCTTTGAACCATTACTAAGACTTTCTGTTGTTTTAGCGATGCTGTCTTTGAGTGCTTTCTTATCGACTCGATCATGCCATTTCTGGACCGTTTCAGTTTCAGTAGATATTTTGGTTACAATCACTCCATTTGTAATATCTTGCTTTGAAACTGTCACAGATTCATCCCGAGATTTTGGCTCTCGTGATTGTAGTTTTTCTACTACGTCCGAATCATCTGAAGTAATCGTTACTTTAACTCCATTAGATATTTTTTCTGTAGAATAAACTACATCATTATTTTTTTTAAAATGACGAGCTTTTTTCATCCGATTTCCTCGCTCTCCATTTTCTGAGACGTGATCATCTGCGAGTGCCGCGCTTGAAGCAAATACAACTGGCACAGCGAGCATTCCGAAAGCAATTTTTGAGATTTTCATAATTAAGATAAAAAGTTAAAAAGATTGAGAGAGGACTTTGAACATGTTTAAAAATTGGGGACTGAGGAGTCTGCAAGGTGAAATACGTTTTAAATATAAGTTTATGCAGACACTTCAGTCTCCGAAAAATGCACTGATGTGTGACAATCCAAAATTTTTTAAAAAGAATAACCGAGCAAGACAAACTACGTGCCAAAGAAATAGCAATAAAACTAAGCTGTTATGTGTCTTGGGTAAAATGAATTACTCGGTAATCTTAACCCTTTATAAACGTAAAATTGGATATCAAAAAAAAGTGTGTCAGCGACTCTGCAGAAACCCTTGTGAAGTCTTGTCGCTCTAATTATTTGTGAGTGATGCTTCCGTAAAGTATCTATCTGATCGTTGACAAGGAGTAATACGTGCCCCATATCTTTTTCTTTCAAAAATTCTCAAAGAAACTCTAATCTTCTCTCATAGAAAGGATTTCTCGTAATGCATCATCATACCCATTTTCATACATTACACTTATTAATAGTGCTTCCACTCGTGGATATATAACGCCGTTTTCAAAAGAAGGTTTATTTAATGCTTGTGACGTTTGATCTGACACTCCGGTGTAATTAAAGCCGCTCTGCTGACTCGGGCGAACCTCCATTTCTAGTTTTTGTAATGCATCTTCTGTTTGAGATCGAACCCTCTCTCTATAAGCGCTACTCAGACGCTTATTATCACTAATATCAACTAGATCCTCTAAGTTGATGCCATCTGACACAAGTCTTCTTCCCTTACTCGCTAACCACTCTGAAGCAATCCTCAAGCAAGAGCTCCGATACAATGACATCTCTTTATTTTGATGAGAAGCTGTTATTATTGACTCAATTTTTTCTACTGTAAGACATGTACGCAAATACATTCTTAGCATTTCCACGCAATTATCATTTTCATAAAAAACAGATTCATATATCTGCTTATTACCTTGAATGGATCGCCCCTCTTCTGGGGAAATTAATCTATGAGCTAATAATCCATTAAGAACCCTAGAATCAAGATAATAATGCTCTATACATACCTCCGTGAGCTTTCGAAAATCTGCTATTGTTTCTAGTACCACCACGTTGAGATGTTGATCTTCAAAAATTCTGGATGCATAACATTGAAAATTTCCGTCTAGACAGCCAAGCACTGTTTTCCCCGTTCTATCACGCTGCATAAATACAGGGATAGGACGACGCCTATTATGAGGATCACTATAATAAGCTAATAACTCCTGAACCTCTCGATCATCACATAGATTATGCCAGATGGTAAGATCTTCGGGTGGACATTGCAAAAATTTCATACAAAAAAATAAATACAAATTCTTGCAATTTCGTCAACCTATGGTTTTTACATATCGATTCCCCCTCTTCCGTACTTTCTTCAGTAATTTCATATCATCTCGAGCTGGAGTGCTAAATGTTAGCTTCCCTGCATAGAAACTTCCTCCGAGCTTGGCATAGTAGTAGCTAAATGCGACACTGAGATAAAAAGCTGGATAGAGAAAGAAAATAAATCGTCGGATCCATGCAGGCGTTCCTCCACTGACGATGAAATAGGTTTTGAGATGTTTTAGTTTCCCCGGAGGTTGTCCTACGAGATTCTTTTTTCCGTAATCCAATGAAATATATCCAATTCGATCGATGAAATTTTTAAGTCCTGAGGGAATGTTGAAGTTATACGTTGGCGTCGCGATCACGAGTCCGTTGGCTGATTTGAGCTTTTCTACGACTTCGGCAAAAACTTCTTCTCCTGGTTGCGGCTCTCGCGCACACTTATGACAGTAGGCCTTGAGTGGAATTTCGGAGATGTAATATTTATCTATGACTGCATCAGGATTTTTTTCTTTTACACCCTCTAGAAATGCATCGAGAAGTGTATCTGAGTTTTGTCCTTTTTCTGGAGAAGATGCGAGAGCTAAGATTGATATTTTTGACATATTTATTTTTTTTATTTATTAATCAATCAAATGCCTGAAGCAGAAGCAATTCTCCCTCCTCCAGTACCAGATCATTTATTTGAGACGCTCCCTGATCCTAACACGATCAAAACGGAAATCAAACAACTCACAAGGTCTATCATCTCTCGAATTTCTTTTTTGATTGGATATACAGGATCAAGCTTTCTTCTTGGCCTAGGATTTACCAGCATTCATATAAATAGAGCTAAACAACTCATTCAAGAAGAAGAATATAATGAAATTATTTCTCCTGAAGTCTTTTTGATTTCTTTAATTTTTTCAACTATCACGCTTGCTTCACTACTACGCCAGACAAAATACCTAAAAGAAGAACACGAAAGACTCTTGTATCTAAAAATCAGAACGAACCGCACATACTAACTCCTAAAGAAACAGGATAAGACTTGCAGCCATAACAATCATTCCCAATACCACTCCGTAAATAACGGTATGATGAGAGGCATATTTTTCGGCGGTGGGAAGGAGCTCATCCAAAGATATAAATACCATAATTCCTCCAACTGCTGCAAAAAGCAGACCAAATGTGACGTCATTGAACCAAGACTTGAGTAAAAAGTAACCGATTAGCGCTCCAATGGGCTCTGCCAATCCCGAAAGAAAAGAAAAAGCAAAGGCGCGTTTACGGCTTCCTGTTGCGTAATAAATTGGAATTGAGGCGGCAATTCCTTCTGGAATATTGTGAATAGCGATAGCAATAGCGATAGCGATACCCAGAGTTGGATCTGCAAGTGCTGAGGCAAATGTAGCAAGTCCTTCGGGAAAGTTATGTATGGCGATAGCAAGAGCGGTAAACATCCCCATCCGATGGAGCTGTTTTTTCTTTAATATTTCTTTCGCCTCTGTATCGAGCTCCTCTACTCTACGTGCTTCATGTGGATTGTGCTCGTGTGGAATGAGCCTATCAATAAAAGCAATCAAGAGCATTCCCCCAAAGAATGCTAATGTGGTATAAAGCGTTCCTATCTGTGTTCCAAAATTTTCAACAAGATATAGCTGTGACTTCGGAAATATCTCTACAAAAGAAACATACAGCATCACTCCTCCACTAAATCCTAATGCAAGGGAAAGCCAGGTTTCATTGGTTCTTTTGGCAAATAAAGCGATCAAACTCCCAATACCGGTTGCGAGTCCGGCGAAGAGCGTGAGCCCAAAGGCGAATAATACGTTTTCTTCCATCTAGGAAAGAGTCGTAAATAAGTCTTCTTCTGAGAATCGGACTTTTTCTCGTGGTTCTGTCTCTCTATATCCTATAGGAAGCAGTACACAAGAAAGTAAATGTGGAGGGAGGTCTAAAATTTGGTCTACCTCAGCAAAATCTGATCCCTCGATAGGACAACTATCTATCTCCAACTCTGCACAGGCTGCCATCGCGAATCCGAGTGCAATGTAGGCTTGTCGTGTTGCCCAGTTGAAATCCCCTTTCCCTTTTTCTCCGAGAAGGAATCCTTGCATCATCTCCTTATAGGGAAGAAGTGCCTGCTTCGCTTCTGCTGAACCTTCTGAAGCGATTTCCATATAGTCTTCAATTCTTTGCTCTGCATCAAGACGAGAACTAAATACCAGTAAATGAGAACAATTGGCCACTTGAGCCTGATCCCAAGATACTGATTTAATCTTTTCCTTGATAACCTGATCTGATATTACGTGAACATGATATGGCTGTAGTCCAAATGAAGCGGGCGTAAGCTGAATTGATTTAACAATCTTCTGAAGATCTTCATCAGATACTTTTTTGTTAGAGTCGAAAGATTTTGTGGCGTGCCGCCAGTCAAGATTGGATAGAAATGTCATTTTGTAGTCTTTAATAAAATCTGTAATGTCGCTCGGAATTATATTCGATTTATCTATGAACGAAACTCTTTTTCTGGCTTTTGCACTTGTTCTTTTTCTTCTCACACTCGTTGCATTTCGACTAGGAAAACTATACCTCTTCATATTGATTGATACTCCATTCCTATATCTGAGTCATCTAATAACGAAGAAATAACTAAAAGGATACCTGATAGCTATCGGAGCCTTCTTTGCCCCTAATGAGTTGAGCGTGACCGTGACGACAGGCGCCTTCCCAGAGAATTGTTCCTGCTTTTTTTTGCTGCCACCCCAGTTCATCTATCCCGGTTGGATTTGCTCCAACACTCCGAAGTGCTTTGATGGCGCCGGCCAGTCCTTGTTGATATGACATGATATATAGAGTTAAAAAATACCTATTTTATATGTGCCCCTTGTGCCTTCTAACCGCATTCACTCCCGCCTGAACATTTTCATCTATCCCTGTAAGACCTCTCTCCATATCCTGCAATGTCTCTCTAGACTGATCTGACTCCAATGCTGATTTAATCCCATGCGTTTTATTTCCTATTCTTTTTATAATTGCCTCGGCCTCGTCTAATCCCATCATATTGTCTATCGGATCTTTCATTCCAGGGAATGCGGCTTTTATGACACCCGAATCAATTTCTCGTGCCGCCTCTTCTAACTCTCTCATATCCCCACTTGGAAGATATACATGATACTCCTGTATCAAGTCAGTTACTACATCCGTACAGGTATTGGTAAGTGATATTTCGTGAGGACTCTCTCCGATCAAAATATTCTGACGTACCATCGGCCCCATTTCAACCAACGCATCTTCTGATACCAACTCTGACTTTTTATCTTCTTCTATTTCATTGATGTCTGGCTCAATACAAACCATTAACCGTTCGGTGTATTCCTCTACATCATTGGCAAGGAAGGCATTGTTGATCCAGTCTAAGTTCTCTGCCCCTACCAACTCTTCTAAATCTGACTGAGGACCTTTGTACGCTATGTTTTTTCCCGTCTTTCGTGATGCCGCATGCTCTGTCATTGCCTCAATAACCTCTATTGCGGTCATTATCATTTGTCCTTTTATCTTGATATCCCCTTTATCCTCAATGTCATTAATCATACTGTTGGTCTGCAAATGCGTCACCTCATGGGTCATCACATGGACAATTTTCTCTCTCCAATCCTCACTCAATACCCCCTCTACATCAAGCGATATTCCTGAGGCTTCTTGAGAATCAACCGTATACTGCCCCAACACTCCTGGAGCTAGTATATGTATCTGAGATTCACTCACATCTTCATCTGTATAGGCTCGTATCAAGGTCAATGAAAGTGCAACTCGTCGACCGATCTGTGCTAATCGCTGACTAATAGGATCATCCCCATTCTCAGAAATAGCTTGTGCTACATATCCAAGACTCGTTGTATTTACCACTGTAGCTATGGCTGCATCAATTTTTTCTAGACTTATTTCTTGGTCAAACAGAGTCTTGTCTATCGAGAACGAATCCTCTACATCATCTCCAAATATTTCTACCAACACCCCTAATCCAAGCTGTGACTGTGGTTCGATCTTATACATTTCAGCCTCTGCCATTTCTGGATTAGATGAAGTTCGTTGATCCAATATGTCGTATTCTCCGTTGCCAGGTGCTCCTAATACCATGGGAATAAAAATTATAAAAAAATCACGGTCTTACTAGGTAGGACCGTGATAGATATAAATCGTAACAAATTTAATTATATTATCTCGATCTCCTCCTCTGCCAGAGGAAGTAATTGATTAGAAACTTATTTGATAGTAAAATCATGCACCCATATTGTTCCAAAAAAAACTAATGTCAAAAGTTTATTTTACTTTTAAGTAAAATAACCAAGAATCACAGACAGTGATCATAACAAATAAGCCCTATTCATAAATAAATCTTGACGAATCCTCTTTCTAGAGTAGATTCTGTCGGCTATAACGAACCCGGAAACACTATGCCAATCATTAAATCAGCTATCAAACGAGTCCGACAACAAAAAACACGGACTGCACGAAACCTTGCCACAAAGAACACATACAAGTCATTGATCAAGGAATTTCTAAAACTTACAGAAGAAGGCAAAACAGCCGAAGCTACTAAACTTTACCCACAAGTTCAAAAATCTATCGACATGGCGGTAAAGAAAAATCTTATTCCTGCTAACCGAGCAGATCGAATGAAATCTAACCTTTCTAAAAAATTGGCTGCTAAACCAGCAAAAAAAGCTCCTACTAAAAAAGCAGAGAAGAAAGAAACAAAGAAAGCTGAATAACAACTGAACAAGAAAACTAATAAATAGATAGCCCTCAAAAGGGCTATTTTTTTGTCTCCCTTTTTTTCATACCCCTCAACTCAGGATATTGTTCTTTCCTGAAAAATATGCTAATATGTCCTATAAATAATACAACACATTCAAAATGCCTGAAACTCCAACTACCATCATCCGCCCCAATGATAACCAACGAAAAGCTCAGCTAGACGCCAAGCTCACTGAATACCAAGCAAGACTAGAAACAGCAAAAGAAAGATGCCCAAACCCACAAATAAGAGAACTGGCGAGCGATTACTGGGATGCATACTACAAATCAAAGATCCTAGACACACTCCTCAAAACAGGAGAAGCAAATTCTGAAGCTATTTTTGATGATACAATCAAAGATCATACAAAAGCCGTACCTAGAATCTTTCAAAACGCCTTCAACGTTATCAATGGATATGTCGCCGATGGAGGAAAATCAATAAAAGGAGGAACAGGACTCCCCGAGACTGATTAAATTTTCTTTTTCCCAAAAACCTCCGAACAGATATACAACCCTACCGCCACACTAATCCAAGTATCAGCCAGATTAAAGATGGCGAAATTTCCGACCGATATAAAATCGGTCACTCTCCCAAGCCAAATCCGATCTATGAGATTCCCCAAAGCTCCCGCAAAAATTAGAACGATCACTATTTTTTCCAACCTGGAGAGCTGTATAGGCTTCAGAAAATATTTCCAACTCCCCCACTGATACCCAGCCAGTAGAAACATAAGACAGACTAAAACTAAAATTGTAAGCGCAATCACCACCCCCTGGGGCACTGGCATGGAGAATGCTACTCCCTCATTTTCTACAAATCGAAACCGAAACCATGGATCTATAACCATAAAGGTTTCTATGAATTTTTCTCGAGCAATAGACTTGGTCCATTGATCGAGACCAAGGAGAACGAGGATTGAGAGGAAGAGTTTCATCTGCCACATATTACCCTATTCACTCGACTATCAGAAGTAAAAAATTACTGCATACCAGTTTTTGCAATTCTTGTTGCAATGTCTTTTCTTTGCTCAAAAACAATACAGAAACCAGGCGAAAGAACTTTCACCAATTCATCTCCATTCTCATTAAGATAAAAATCAACTTCCCTCCCCCTGTCCTCTATACTAGTTTTTACAAGCCCAAATTCATCACACAAAACTGAATAATCCAACACATTAGATCCAACAAAAAGTAAATTATTACTATCTTCCACCACCGCAGCTTCATACCCATTAATAGCTGCCGCCAAGAATCCATCATCTACTTGAGAAAAAGGAACCCCGTCCTCAACTACAAACTTCTCCTCAGAGCAATGTATCAAGTTTTGCTGAGCCGTTTCTAGAAACTTCTCTGAATTTTCCACTGCCTCATCCAATTTCTTTCCTATCCTTGCCACATCATCCAAAAACTCTCCCTCTCCCAATTCACTCTCTGATTCTCTACCTGCAAGACAAGCCTCCACCAAAATCATCCAAACTTTCACATCTAAATCTTCTCCTGCTTCAAGTTTTCCTCCATTTTCCCAAATCCCTCCAACATGCAACTCATTCGCAAGCTCCTCAACATCACTCATATTCGCACCTAGTAAATCTACAATTTTCTGAATTTTTTCTCGTGTCACTGATACAGCAAGCACCCCTACTGGATCAAGCCCTCTCTGAATTCGCCCCTCAAGTCCCTGTATACCGTGAGATTCACCGTACCTAGCCAGATCATCCCGAATCTCACTCATTGACTTCATAGTTTTCAATTTTAATAAATCACACTATTCATATCTAATAAAACGGATAAATCAACACACATTATCCCAAAACACCTCAGGAGAATACACTTTATAAGGAGCCTTTGGAGGATAGACCGAAAGAATATCTTTTCCCGTAAGATCACATTTCCGTCGATAGAGCTGACGCTCACTTCGAAGAGCCATCCGTTGTGCATGTCGACAGGATGGACAGAGCATTGGAAGCGGAAGTCCTTTCTCCTCGTAGAACCTTAACTCCTGAGGAATGACGACGAAGAATTTTTTACAATTGGAATCGGTACAGGTATGGGACATGAATGAGTAGTATTAGATATCAGAGAAAAGAAATCAGAATTAATTATCAATCAGGAAGCATAGACTGGATCACTGGATCACTCTCCGTGGCCAATCTAGACCGTTCGTAATCCGAGACAAAATAACAGTCTATGGAGTATTGATTCTGAGCTATGAGCTGCTGCTTGATCTCGGCGACCTTAATCTCATACTCCTCTTTACTGAATGGCTTATTGAGGATGTGGTATTGCTTGTGTTCGAGATAGACACAGCCGAAGCAGTTTTTTAGATTACGTGAAAATGCACAAAATTCGGAATCACTGGATACATCTGTGTAAAAGAGAAAATTGCAGTTATAACTGAGCGTAGATTGGACACAGCTGTAACACTGCTCACATTCGAAGCAGACTGAAATATCAACACTGTCTTTATTTCCATTGGTTTCGATATTGTAGATGCAGTCCTCACTATTAAAGGTGTCGTAGCACTGATAGCATGATTTACAGTTGGCGAGATTTTCTCCAATACTATCTTCACACTGTGTCTGATGAATTGAAAGCCTGGGAGCTCTTTTGGATAACTCTTCTAGTTTCAGCTTGATCCCCTTCTGTGTTTTTAAATCTTTCAGATCCACTGAATTGATAATTTTTTCATAGTCAGATTTAGAATATGGTTGGTTATAAATGTGATAGCGCTTCTGATAGAGCCCAATACAGCCAAAACAATCACTACATCCATAACAATCGGTGCAATACCAACAAGTATTGGTATTACTACAGTTGGCACAATGAACGCAATCATAACAACTCACACAGTCAGCACACTCAATACAAAGCTCACAATCCGAACAGAGCGTAATCCCACAGCAATCAACACACTTACGACTGTAACGAGCATACAACACATCTTCACAGTAAAAGGTACAAAAACTATAATAGGCATTCTTAGACTTAAGGGCCGTGTCAGCATAACTACAGTTTTCCGACATGACTTGCTTGAGTGCATATCGAGGTTTTTCTAGGAGGAGTTGCTGAAATTGAGATATAAAATCCATGATAAAAAAGACATCAAAAAATAAAGCCGCGACGCGGAACTTAAAAAAATAGAATTTCCAGAAATAAGCACAGACAAATGTGCCTGCCCCTCTTCCCTTTACTACAAAACCATAATACAGCCTCACTTAAACTTGTAAACCAATGCGACCCAAAAGATAATAAAACCAGGCATGAAATTTCACAAACCCTCTTCCATAAAACAAAAAATAATGATACAATATTTGTAGAAAATAATTCTACATTTAGACTTATCAGACTCAGCCTAGAGAAAAAGCTTGGCACTACGCTGGTCTCGCGAGTACAGGATTTGATTCCTCCAATATTTAACCTTAAATCTGTTCCAGACATGATTTCTCCTTCAGATCAGACGCATATCACCGCTTTGTTTCGAAGATTTGGCTGTAATGAAAGAGAAACACAGATCTACCTCAAACTCCTCTCACTCGGTCCATCATCCGTCCAGGAACTCGCCAAGGCACTCCGAAGTAACCGCGTCACTATCCACAGTGCCGTAGAACAGCTAATTGAAAAGGGATTTTGCTATGAATCACGAAAAGGCAAACGAAGACTCCTCGTCGCAGAAAAATCAGATATCCTTCACAAACTTTGGCACAAACAACAACACGAACTTGAAGTCGCAAAGAAAAATATCAACTATGTTGAATCACTGATCCAAAAACTTGAATCAAGCGAACTAGGACGTCCCAATGTCAAACTCTATGAAGATGTAGAGGGATTTAGAAACATGCTGCACGAGACCCTAGAAACCAAAGGAGAAATACTAGTCATAAGCTATGTCCACCTCCTCTCAGAGATCGTAGATCCAGAATATCTAGAAGGATACTATGAAAAACGATCCAAGAAAGGCATTCATACGCGATTAATTTTTCCTCCCTGCCCGTTTGCAGATAAGACGGAGAAAAAGAAAGATCACTACAAAATGAATATCCGCTACCTCCCCGCGGAACACGAATGGAAATCTGGAATTTTTGCCTGGGATAATAAAATCTCTCTGCTCTCCTACACAGCAGAACGTCTTACTTGTACGATTATTGAAAATGAGGATATCGCGTATTTTTTCCGAGAGATTATGTTTGAGATGATGTGGGATGTGGCGAAGGGGCGGGATTAAAGTTCCTCCACCCAAGACTGCACCTCTAATTCGACATCTTCTAACATTTCTAAAAACAACTGAGACACACGACTTATTCGATCATAATAACCATCTGGATCACTATTCTCTGCCCCCTTATTTCTTGCCAAAAATGCCTCAACATCCACTGACTTATCGAGCTTAGGACGGCCAGATTCATGCCAATCACTACTAATAGGAAATTGAACTAGACAGCTTGGATCATGCGTCTTCTTCTCTCTCCAATTAAATTTTTTATCATACTTAAAATCATTTATTTCCACTCCCACTCCTCTATATTTTTTATTTTCAACAGAATTCCCCTGAAACGGAACCACGAATCCTCCCAGGCTCTGAAGTTGAACAAATCTATCACCACTTGGACACTGATAATCAACCTTCTCCTCTAGAAATAGCGATTGCATTGCATGTCCTGGATACCGCCCATAACTATAAGAAGTGACGACTATATTTGTTACGAACGCTGGATATTTTTGCTTCACCCACTCTACTGCCAAATGAAGTAATGTAAGAAAAAGCATCGAATCCTGATCTTCTCTCACATAGAGCACTAATTGAAATTTATCTGGTCTCTCTTCCAATTCTTTTTTCGCCTTCTTTTTATTCCTCCACCCAATTCGTTCTAGCTGTGCAGTATGTGCGTCATGAACATTTCCAAGTTTCTCTTGCTCCTCTACAGTCTCATGATCTTCCTCCCAAAGAAACAGAGCTGCTTGTGTATTTTGAGCGATAAACTCTTGCAAGCGATGCAACTGCAATGGATTACAACGCTGATTTTTCTTGGAGTAATGATAGAGACTATGAAACCAGGATCTATCGTGATACTTCCGTCCTTTTGGTTCTGAAAATAGTCGAGCTATTGCGTTATCGGAACCTGATTCTGCTCTCCAGTACTCCATCCATTTTTCATGTGGAAATGAGACTGAATCTGGAAGTGAATCCGCCTGAATATCTCGCTCAATCTCTGCTAATTTCCGACTCAATACTCGCTCTCCCCCAATCACTAGCCCTTCACCAATAGCTCGATCTAATACATCCTCCCCATAGAACAATAACTCCTGTAATTCTTCCCTATCACATTCTTCATAAATCCCACTAATTTGGCCGTCCCTATTTAGCTCTATTACACCCAATTTCTGAATCTGAAACAACTTTTTACGCAAAGCCCTAGACAGTAACTCCTTTATCCCCACACTAACAACCAACTCACTATCAAACAAACTCTCTTCCGAAAGCTGTACGACCCTTCTAGATACCTCTAACTCTGTAAAATCAGGACCTGATATCTCTTGCTGTGAATTTATTGGCTCATCATCAATCATCTTATCATTATACTCTAAATTCTACCTAAAATAAAGATCAGCCGCGCGCCTCCAGATACAATTCTTTTGTCCGAGCCGAAGCGACCTTATGATCTACTATCAATCCTGGATACCCCTCAATTTCTTGGCCTTTTTCAAGACTCCTAATCTCCTTTGCATTTGAATCTTTGAGCTCTGGAATCCATCGCTGTATATACTCACACTCAGGATCAAATCGCTCCAGCTGCCGCCAGGGATTGAAAATCCGGAAATAGGGCTGTGCGTCACAGCCAGTAGAGGCGGCCCACTGCCAGTTTCCGTTATTGACGGCTGGATCGTAGTCGACGAGGTGTTGTGCGAAGTATCGCTCTCCCCATTTCCAATCGACGTGTAGATCCTTGACGAGGAATGAGGCCGTAATCATCCGAACTCGATTATGCATGAATCCTGTTGTATTTAGCTCTCGCATTCCTGCATCGACAATAGGATATCCCGTCTTACCTTCACACCAGGCTTCAAATTTTTGCTCATTATTTTCCCACTGGATTTTGTCATACATAGGACGAAAGTTTTTCTCCCCCTCAAACACATGCGGAAAGTACCACCCAATCTGGGTAAAAAAGTCACGCCAATATAATTCATTTACAAATACGCTGTCGGTCGATGGGAGGGAATGATAGATCTCTCGAGGCGAGATAGTCCCAAACTTGAGATGCGGCGCCAATCCACTCGTGGAAGATAACCGAGGAATATCTCGCGTGTTTCCATAACCATCAAATCTATCAGCGACAAAGTTTTCCAACTGACTCAACGCCTCTTGTCTTCCTCCCTTGTAGGGTGGAGACAAAGCGTAGGTGGTTTTAACTTTTGCTTCAATTTCATTCAATTCTACGGAAAAACTAAAATCTTTTGAACTAATCTTTTGATCAACAAACTTTTGCGGTCGGGATACCAAAAACTGCTTGGCATTTCGTGCAAAGGGCGTGTAGATCATATAGGGGGTTCCATCCGCCTTGAGTGTCTTATTGACTGAGTTGAGCAATAACCCTTCTATCATCCGACAATCTACCCCCTGCCCCGTACACCAGTCTGCAATTGCCTTATCTCGTTTTCGCGAAAACGGCGTATAATCAATAGTAAAACTCACGGCATCAAAATCATATTCTTCTTTTATTTCAGACAAAATTTCGACCGGATTTCCATAAAATATTTTTAATCGTCCCCTTAGTTGTTGATCCAAATCCTTCAGACTTTCAAGTAGAAATTTGAAAGCATTTGCCGCAAAATATTCATTTTTTTCAATCTGTACTGGATCAAAAATAAACACTGGCAACACCTCATCAGAGACCTCAATTGATTTTATCATTGCAATGTTATCATCACACCGCAGATCTCTTCGAAATATGAAAACTGATTTTTTTTTCATAGATATATACTAGTGCTTTCATTGTTAAGGTAAAACAAACTACAAGTACTACTTTAAAACTAGAGCAAAATATGTATGATAAGAAGTGAAAATGAAAAAAAACAAAAGAAAAACACTCTCTAGCTTGGCAGTTATAATCGCCATTCTTCCAATCCTGACAAAAAGTTCAACCGTAGAAATGCTTGGAAATAATCTACAAGAGAAGAAAGCAATTTTTGCCTGGGATATAGAAAAAACAAACCATCGACATAATTATAAAATCAAAAGAGAAACTAAGAAGAAATCTTAACTATCCCCTTTTTGATACCCATAAATACTATAAAGCTTTGAAGTCATCTCTAAACCGAGAGACGTCTTTGAGTAGAACCGCATTTGGGTTACACTTGATCACCATTCCATCGAGATACATCAGGGTTTTTATAACACTAAACATTCCTGACTCAAACTCCATTCCAGAGTTAATCGCAAGCTTTACGGTCTCCATCATCTTATTTGTCAGGGAGACTTCTGAAACCTTCTTTTGGTCAAAATCTTCATAAAGCGCTAGAAATTTCTCCTCATACTTTTTGTATTTTTTATCTGATATTTCAACCTTAGAAATCTCACGCAATGTCGCTGCGCCATCCTTCCACTCTGCTGCAGAAAGATGAAAGAGCAACTTCACAATCCCCTGTCCAAATCGAGGAGGAACCAACTCAATATTTGAATTGTCGAGAAAGACGATCGCTTCTCCCTCCAAAAAAACATTCCCTGGATGTAAATCCCCATGAAATTCCCCCTTGAGAAAGAGATAAAATCCATGAATTCGAAAAAGCCTGAGTAATTGCTCATAACTCAATGCTCCTTCATCTAATAATGCACGAAATGATTGCCCCGCCATAAACTCTGATACAAAAACCTTGTGATTCGTATATTTAGGATAGATTCGAGGAAAACGTAAGTCAGATAGATATGGAAACTTTGTGTTATTTTCATCTCTAATTTTTTGTAGCTTTTGTATTCCTTTTATTTCATTTTCTAGATCCAACTCGGTCACAGTTAGTCGCTCAATTGTTTCTAGTGTTCCCAATGGATCTGCTACTCGTTTGAGTTTTGGATACACGAATACGATCAATCGAAGAATTCTCCGAACCGAAGCTACATCCGCCAGAAATTTTTCTTTAAAATCATCTTTGATAATTTTTATTGCCACTACTTCTCCCGACTTCAGCTTCCCTTTGTGAACCTGTCCTATTGAGGCAGAGGCCACTGGTTTTGGATCATAGGAATCCAAATCTGCTTTTAAAATATCAGAGGCATAAGTTTCAAATAATTTTTCAAAATTTTGCGTCGGAATTATCCCTGTGGCTTCATACAAGGACGATAAGTGATTACACTTTTCAATCCCCAAAAAATCTGACCGCAGTGCATACATCTGTCCGATCTTTACGGCGAGAAGCCCTTTTTTTTCAATCTTAGTGAGATCAGGTTTTGGATTATTATTGAATAAAAGCCAGAATAAATGGATAAACTTGAAGGATTTCATGTGATACAATTATGATATTTTGATTCCAAATAACGCAGAAGAATCTGAAAATAAATCCCTCTGAATCTCCCTTTAACAAGGGAGACTTTTCCTCCTCCTTGTTAAACGAGGGGCTAGGGGTGGATTACTTCTTTGGATGCGTCATGATATTCTTGAGTGCTTTGGATAAATCTTCTTGGGCAAACTCCTGATTCAGCAATTGCCAAAACTCCCATAAAACCTCAGTGTCCCCCATCGCCCTATGACGAGCAGAACAATCAATATCATAACGTTCTATGATGGCATCAAGTCCGTGTTTTGGGAACTGAGGGTAAAGATGGCGGGATAGTTTGACGGTACAGAGCCTCGGAGTATCAAATAATCGCCCCATCCGCTCAAATTCATGTCGAAGAAATGAAAAATCAAATCCGACATTGTGTGCTACTAAAACGCCGTCTGAGAGAAACTCTTGCACGTTATCTGCGACCTCGTGAAATCGTGGCGCATCTAATACCATATCATTGGTAATCCCAGTGTAGTTCTGGATAAAAGAACTGATCCGGGCGTTTGGCCGGACCAGTGTTTCGTATTGATCTATTATTTTTCCGTCTTTAATTTTTATAATGGCAATATCTATGATCTCGTCTCTCTTCCCAGAGATCCCAGTAGTTTCAGTATCGAGGAGGCAGTAAGTGTTATGTGGCATTCAAGAACAAATATACTCTGAAAGTGATCTATCGCAAAAAAAGGATAAAACATGACACATTTCCGCCCTCCTACAACTTATCTGAATGAAGATCTACATCCTCGTAAGGAACCTTATGCTTCTTACAGAGCAATTGGGTAGAAATCCGAGCTGATTGTAGTATTGGGATTATTCCAGCCCCAGGATGTGCCCCTCCCCCTACGAGGAAGCAGTTTTTGAACTTGTTATATCTATTGTGTGGCCGAAAATAAAGCATCTGATTGAGCGTATGCCGAAAACTAAATGTCGCCCCGATAAATACATTTAGATCCTGCTCCCAATCATCTGGAGTGATCATCTTCTCTACCTCTATGTTTTCACGTAGATCCTTCATTCCTGTCCGCTCAATCACTCGATCAAGCATTTTTTCCCGATACTCTGGAGCTAAAGTTATCCAATCATGATCTTTGATATTATTTGGAACTGGCGTAAGGATATACAGCCCTGCTTTACCCTCAGGGGCAACTGTTGGATCGGTAACACAGGAGTTACGCACATAAACTGCCATGTCCTCTGGTATGACCTCATTATCGTTTATTTTTTGAGTCCACCCCTTGTAGTCATCTGCCATCAGAATCTGGTGATGTGGTTGGTCTACATACTCTTTCTTCATTCCTAGATAGAGCATTATCGTAGAGCACGACATCGGTTTCTTTTTCATCTTTTTCTTTGGAATATTCTTTTTCCCCATCAGGTTTGTCATAGCGTAGGCGAAATCAGCATTCATGACGACCTCATCGCACTCGATGACTTCTCCAGAGGTAAGCCTGACTCCTGTGATTTTTTTTCCTTTTAGGACGCATTCCTCTACCTCCGCATTGAGTCGCAGCTCAGCCCCTTTTTCTACCGCCAATCGAGAAAATGTCTTGGACAACTGACAAAGTCCTCCTTGTACATGATAAATCCCATAGAGGTACTCCCAAGAAGAAAGAATTGATAAAAAACCTGGACACTTCCAAGGAGTCATTCCGAGATATTTAGACTGAAATGTCATCGCCATACGAAGTCGCTCATCCTCAAAATACCGACCAAGCTTGGTATAGATAGAGTCTCGACTAAATACATGTGGCGCTGCTCGAAATACGCTTGGACGCAGGTAGTTCCATATATGCTGAAATGAGTCTGTCAGACAGGCATTAATATCCTGATTAAGTTTTCGTTCTTTCTGGAGATATTCATCATATCGCTCTTCTGAACCAGGGAACTGAGATGCTATCTCTGATTTCATTTCTCCTTTATCAGTCCAACAGTTGATCGTGATGTCGTTATATACAATTTTGTTAAATGGATCGACCTGAACGAGATCGAGATGATCAGACATTTTTTCTCCTGCTATTGCGAATAGTTCTTCAATAACCCAAGGAACATGAAGAAATGTAGGTCCCGTATCAAAACTAAAATCTCCAACTTTTAGTTCGGCATTCCGTCCTCCTACGACATTATTTTTTTCGAGAATGGTCACATCAAATCCATGATGAGCCAATAACATTGCGGTACTAGAACCTCCAGGACCAGAACCAATAACGACTACTTTTTTCTTTTTTTCAGACATTTGCGCCGAGTATAAAACTTTCCCTCTGATTGAAAAGCCTGAGATACTAAAACTATAAACACAGCCCTATAACTCCTCCTGTTTTCGTTTTGATTGAATCGGATTTAAAACACTCAATATTTGACCTTCTGCCAAGCTCTCACCCTCAAGCAATGCATCTGGGGTTCGCCCAAAGCCTGGAATTGTCTTTTGATAAAACTCATTCTTTCGAGCGAGCAGCTTCGGCCTTTTCGCATAATATCGTAATCCTTCATGATGGTTTTCTCCGGAAATAACCCCGATTGATTTCCCTGGATTATTTTGAGCAACGATCTCGGTGTTATTGTATATCTCGATGGTCCGACCATCGGTTAAATATGCAATATCAAGCCCCCCCGCATACTTTGACTTCAGACATAAGCCAACGCAAGCACTGACAAGCGACGTTACTGGTATTACCGTATATTGCCCTACCAAAAGAGAAGCTAGGTTTAACTTCCAATGAAATCCTTTGTGCGCATTGAATTTAGTATAAAAACCAATTAGAAAATTTATATAGTTTGCGACTACCGTGACATTAATTTCATGATCCGCTCCCACCTCAATCTTACTCATGTGTGGATCAACACAACGAATCTCCTTCCCTTGTCTCAAGGCCTCCTCTGCCAACACTTCAAAAAAATCTGCTGATTCAAGACAAATAATATCGTACTGACTGATAAATTCTTTGAGCGCTTCGTTCTCTGATTTTAAAACTTCCCCCGTATGAGCCAAACCGTAACTCCCTAACTCTCCTTGAGATGTAGAAATAATGGATATATTCCCCTCTCGTTGTGGCCCGTGATTATTTGATTCAAAATCAATTCCCTCCAATGAATCAACATAGGTATTCATGGTTTTGTAAAATACACTAAAAGGCAGAGGCGCCCCCTGTCCTAAGCTCACTAGATGCTGAAATGATTCTTCATCAGGACCATTTTGTGATCTTTCTTCCTTTTTAGATAATACACGCAGAGGCGGTTCTTCCTCTGCAAACAGATCATCTCCGCAAAAACTCAATAATGCAGCGCCAGTACCCCTGAGTATATCTCTTCTACCTATCATTGTTGACATCTTATTCTTTTTGTCCTTTTTATCAACTTTCATCTAGCAGCTCTCTCTTGAGTTTATTATTTGATCCCCTAGGCTTTCTCTTGATGAAAACTATTACTGGAACCCTCTTACTCTTGATCGGAATTTTACTGGGAGCTACCGCTTTCCAACTCTTCCAAGAACCAATCAATCACTGGATTTCCAGCTTTACCAAAGAAGAATCTCTCCCTTCTCTTCGCATTTTTTCACTCGATGATTTCAGCAATCCTGAAGATATTGAACTTAATGAAAAAGTTGAAGAAATATTTATTCAGCTTTCTCCTAAACAACAAGTCGCTCAGCTTCTCATGCCTGCAATAGACAGAAATACTGATATTGAAAATATTCGAACTATGATTCAAAAGGAGGAAATCGGAGGACTTATGATTCTAGATCCTCAATATGATCATACTCTTACTCAAGAACTACAGGTACTCAATAGTCTCTACAATCCTACCAAACTTTTATTCTCGATTGATGCAGAACCATCCCTCCTCCCCTACCGAATTCCTGAACTCAGTGAAATTCCTCCGACTAACCAACAAAATACCATTGACGACGTTTCTCTGTATGCGAACCAAATTGCTCAAGATCTTTCGTCTAAAAATATTCATATCAATTTTGCTCCGGTCTACGACGCCAATGTAAATACTGATATTATTGGTAATCGCTCGTTTGGGAGTAATGCGAACCAAATTACCCCACTTGCCCAGGCATTTAACCAAGCCATGATTGAATTTAATATTGCTCCGACTGCCAAGCACTTCCCAGGACATGGACTCGTTTCTGGTGATTCACATATCAACCTGGTAACGATAGATGGGGATCTAGATGAACTCGATTCATTTAATACTGCGATTGAGGATCAAATTCCGCTCGTAATGATTGGACATATTGCAATCACGAACAATCAACTGTACGACACTAAAGGATTACCGGCATCCCTCAGCCGAAAAATTGTGACAAATTTACTCAAAGGCGAACTTGGATTTCAAGGAATTGCCATCACTGATGCGCTTAATATGGGGGCGTTAGATACATTTGATAATCCTGGACTACAAGCACTAAAAGCTGGAAATGACATTGTCCTCATTCCAAGCAATGAAAACCAGCTCATCTATGAAGTGCTACAAGAAATGGAGCTCAATCCTGAATTTAAAAATCAGATAAAAGACAGTGTACGAAAAGTATTACGAATGAAGGTTTGTTTAAGACTTACCACTTATTGACACTTTTCTTATTTCTTCTGTTTTGCCTTCGAATAACAACCCCAATATGGAAAAAGGGCGCAAACTATCTCCAGAAGAATTTAATGAGGTCTTAAATAAGGCGAAGGAACTAATAAAAATTCAAGAAACCTATCCCCTATTTTTCAGAGGTAAATATGTTGTAATTGATCTATACCCTATCCTAGATACTGACGAACAAGGAATAGTAGTTCGCCCAAGGGGATTTGATCACTTTGATAGCACCTTGTCTCAAGGGACTACCTATGGTGTATTTGCATCTCGAAATGAGGAAGAAGTCTCTGACACAGACTTCACCCCATTTGATGTAATTATGGAGGCTACCAAAGGAACCCCTAAACAAATACAAGCGCTTGAACAAACAACCAAATCAGAGACAGAAAATGTACTCTCTAAGCAATCACTCCCTTTCCCCGTTTTGAGAAAAGTATAACTAGAAAAAAAACACCTTTCGATGCCTTTTTTATTTTGAGCTTAATTGATCTTTTTACTCTTTCTCATCACTAAAATCTACGGTTGGAACTGCGTCTGATCCTTCTGAAGATTCAAAGAGATTAGCTTTTTTAAACTTAAACATTCCAGCCCAAAGATTATTTGGGAATTGTCTGACATAAATATTGTAGCCTTTAGCAGTTTCGTTGTATCTGTCTCGTGCGGTAGAGATTCTGTTTTCTGTTCCTTCGAGCTGAACCCGTAGTTCTCCAAATTCTTTTGTAGCGGTAAGCTGTGGGTATTTCTCCATAACCACCATCAATCGGCTCATTGCTGAAGAGATCCCTGTTTGTTGTTTTTGAAACTGTGCGAATTCTTCTGCGTCCTGAACATTGATATTTGTCTTCGTCGCATTGGCTCTTGCTTCAATGACCTGTGTAAGCGTATCTTTCTCAAAATTTGCGGCACCTTTTACCGTTTCTACTAAATTTGGAATAAGGTCAGCTCTTCGTTGATATTGATTTTCAACTTGTGCCCATTCTGTCTGAACGCCTTCATCAAGCGTTACCATACTATTAAATTTTCCAAATGGATTGATCCAAAGAAAAATCAGAACAAGAACGATGATGATAGGTGTAAATTTTTTCATATTTTAAGTTTATTGATAATGTGTAACAATGACTCCAATTGATCATGTACGGACTGAATCATATCAGTGATTTGAGATTTGTGAAGCTTTGTAACTCCTTGCTCTACACGAAGCAACCACTGAAAGGCTGTAAGATCGATATTATACTCATCCTCAATAACCTGAATATCTGGCTCAAAATCCCTGGTAGGCGTTATATTTTTGAGAAAAAACAAAGCCTCTAGGAAGACTACAAACTGAGGTAAAATCTTTTTAAGAAATGTCTTTTGATTAGGAGCAATGAGAAAATCTTGTCTTAAGTGAATCAACTTGTTTCGTAGTTCGTATTCTAGTTGTGTTCGAATGTCTGTTTTTTTAAGTTTCATAGACGCGAAATAGTCTTTTCCCTCTATAACGTCTACATGTGTCTGCATATGCAAGTACTCAAGCGGAAATACATCCTCTCCATGCCCTAGGTCGTGCTCTAAAAACACAATAAATCCTGTCTTTTTGAGTGGCTTTCGAATCTTGATCAAGGCTTGAATATCGGCTTCTCTGAGGACAATTATTAATAAATCTTCATTAAATCGCTGATAATGCATCAGTGACGTTAAATTTTCCCCTAGTATCTCTCGAATCTGATTTAGTATTTTTTCCATTAGTAATTAAATTATTAGTTTTTTAGTTTTACTACCAGCTCCCTCCGGCCCCACCTCCACCGAATCCTCCACCTCCAAATCCTCCAAATCCCCCAGAAGACCCACCACCCCAACCTCCACCAGAACTCCAACCGCCAGTCCCAACACTATCTCCGTGCCCGACACTTGCTAAGAAATAGAAGAAATAGATCGGTAAAAACACCGCACTAAGCAATAATCCAATTAATAAAAAAGCACCTAAGAAAAAGAAAACTCGTGGTTTCCCTACCCCTAGAATCTCTTTTTTATCACGTCTTAAATAATACGCACTTGTAACAACCAAGGTCAGAAACAGATGAATTCCTGCCAAAATAAAGGCTATCTCTTTGAGTGAGACATCGTTTTGGTTTTCATAGGATGAAATCACCTCCGGATCCTGTAGTAAAAAACCTTCAATTTCCGTCAAAGCTGATGATACCCCTCTAAAATAATTTCGTGTTTTGAAGTTTTCTGGAAAATGTCGTTCTCCTATTTTTTTCAACCTTAGATCCGGAAGTATTCCTTCTACTCCATACCCAGAAGCCATAAACCATTGACGATCTGCTACCGCGATCACAATCATAAGTCCGTTGTCGACGTCTTTCTTTCCGATCCCCCACTCATGGGCTACCTCTATAGTATATTCTGCAATTTCTATCCCATCGGTACTTAGGACTGTTAAGACTCCGATCTCTGCCGTCGTTGAAGCTTCTATCTTCTTGATCTGTTCTATGAGCTGAGCCTCAACGTGAGTGTTGAATATATCTGCCGTATCGGTGACATAGTGTTTAACTTTTGGAATTATGAGTTCCCCCCCCTTCAGATAGTCTTGCTCTGCTACCGACGGAGTACTTGGTTCCTGTTGCTCTGCCTCAAGCTCATCCTGATCTGATTGATTTAAAATGTTTCTCAACTGCGTTACTCCTCCGATATTTCCACCTCCCGTAAAAGCCTGAGCTACATTGAACCCAAGGGATAACAAACAGATAATAGATAATAATCTTCCAAAGAGTTTTTTCATTCACTTATATCTTATTTACTTGTGAAGACTTTCAAAACTTTTGCCTTCTCTATACACTCTTTCGCTTCCATCTCTGGATTAGAGTCTACGGTAATCCCAGCCCCCACCGGATAACGCCATGAAATAGCCGATAACCTGTGACTGACTACTTCTGATTTTTCTTCTTTCAGAAAAAGCGTCCGTATCAATATGTTCCATATTCCCTCGTCCTTACTCCTTCGCAGTCCAAAGTTTCCGGCATAGAATTCTCTATCAAATGTTTCTAACGATTTGATATACTCTAAGACTCGAGATTTAGGAGCTCCAGTCATAGAACCACAAGGCAGGAGTTTTTTAAATTTCTTCCACCCAAAATTCTCTATCTCCGCACAAATCTCAGACTGAGCATGAGAAAAATGCTCTAACTGAGTATAAAACCGCTCTCGCTCTACCCAAACAGTTTCTGCTACTTTCCCTAGATCATTACGTAGTAAGTCGGTCACCATCTGAAGCTCTGAGATTTCTTTCTCTGATTGTTCTAACTCGTCTTGAGCTCCTGTTCCTTTGATCGGATAGGTAGAAAATTTAGTTTTCTGTTGATGTAAAAATACTTCCGGAGAAAACGAACAATATTTTTGTTCTTTAGTGAAAACTATTCCTCCACAATGAATTGGATTTGAGCTAAGGAAATTGAGATAGGCGGAGAGAAGCAATTTTTTACACGTGAGTTTTGAGATGTTGCAGGTCGAACTCAATTCCATACAGAGATTCATTACATACATTTCTCCATTTTTCATGGCTAATTGGATTTCCTTAACTTTTGAAACATATGATTCTGTGCTTTCATTCGAATAATCCCAGAGAGATACATTCGTTTTTAATATATTGGCATCGTGAGATAAAATCTCTAATTCAAAATCCTTAATACTATCGAGATCAATTTCCTTATAATACTCAAAATTCCAACATCCTAGCTTTTCTCCTTTCCAGTCATTGACCGTAAAACAGGGGAAAGGCCCTGCATCGAAATCTGCTTTTGTTTTTTGACCGTAACCAATAATAATTTTTGATT
>JABAZT010000013.1:0-11101 GCA_018608565.1 Candidatus Altimarinota bacterium | reverse complement strand
AAAAATCTCTGGATGATGATAACTAAAAATCACAAACTCCTCTTGTTGCGCTAATGCTTTGAAAACCAGGGAAGGATCCATCTCCTTCATTTATAATTATTGATTATTACACTACTTCAATTTTTTGATCCAATCATCTTTCACCTCCAATGCACTTGCTGCTGCACTAGCCTGTGCTTCTTTTTTGGAATTTCCTTTTCCACTCCCCACCTGTAACTCATCCATAAATACAGCTACTTCAAATATTTTTTCATGATCAAGTCCTTTTTCTCCTATAGTTTCATAGCTCGGAGTAATACCATAATCTCCTTGTGTCAGCTCCTGAAGTGCTGATTTTGGATCTATATGTGACTCCTGTGCTAATATATCGTCTAACTCAACAATTATCCAATCAGCAATAAAAGATTGAACCTCTTCCACTCCTACCGAGAGATAGAGGGCTCCTATGAAGGATTCCATAACATTGGCTAGCAAATAGTCTTTTTCTCGACCACCAGAAGCGGCTTCGCCCTTCGACATTTTTAGAATTTTCCCCATATCGAGCTTTCGAGCTACATGAGCGAGATTTTCTCTTTTGACGAGTGCAGATCGATAATTAGTCAGATCTCCCTCTGGCTTATCCGGAAAGGCGTTATAGAGATACTCTGTCGTTATTAGTTCCAATACGGCATCTCCAAGAAACTCAAGTCGTTCATTACTCGTATCAGTCCCAACGGAACGATGCGTAAATGCTTCTTCGAATAATTCTCCAAACGCTTCTATAGAAGCAAATGAAAGCCCAATCTGAGTACAAAGTCGGTCTAGTTCTGATTTCACATTTTCTATTATATACGAATAATACATAAGAAAAAGTGTTTTCAATATCAAATTTTTTATTACTCAAACAACAATAAGAGAGAAGGTTAAGCACGAAGCTTTTTTATCTACATCTTAATTTAATTGCTATTTTTGAGTTTCGTACTAAAGTGATTTATAAAGTTTAATTTTTCTCCTAACATGAAAAACTCAGAAACACTACTCTCTCTTGGTGCCGGATTCTTTCTTTTTGGACTTCTTATCATGACGAAGATTTGGGCCAATTCTTGGGTTGTTTAAAGTTTAATCTTCTGATTTTTCTTCTTTTCGACTTCCTTTTAGTCCTGCTCGTTTTCGAAAATTATCTAATACTCCATTAATAAACGAGGCTGATTTTTCTTCTCCAAATTCTTTGGCTAACTCAACATATTCATTGATAACCACCACTGGAGGCGTACCTAGGAATTTCATCTCTCCAATTCCTAAAACTAATAAGGCCTTATTTATAGGAGCTATTTTTTCGTATGGAAATTCCGGAGCATAGGCACGAATTATGAGTTTTATCTTACTAAACATAGTCTTTACCGCCAGATGACGACTAGCACGACGAGCCACTTTTTTATCACTCATTAGTTCAAAGATAAGAGAAAAAGAGTACAAAAGTAAAACTCTTATACTCTTGTACTACGATATTTTATAATATTATTTAGGCTTCAATCTGCTGTGCACTATTGTTTCCAGCTTTGTCTGCTTTTGTCTTAAAAACTTTTCGTCCTTTATAGTTTCCAAGCAGTGATGCAAAATGTCTTAGTTTTGTTTCTCCTGTTGTAGGACACTTGTCTAGAACAAGCTTATTTTCCATTTTTTTTCGTTTCTTTGCTACCCAAGTACTGTGTCTTGATCTAGATGATGACTTGGATTGCTGCTTTTTTGGTACTGGTTTCTTAGACATGGTGAGAGAATTTTAAATTTTACAGTTCAAGTACGGAATATCGGCTATTGAACTATTTTAGCCTTTCTGGTGGGATTTCTTTTGCTTTTGATCCAACATAATGGTCACAAAATACGGAAATGCTACTGAAAGTGGGGGGAAAATAATAACTTGGAGAATTAAATCAAGTATTTCTGTAAAAAGACTTCCAATTACAGGCTCTAGGATTTGAACGATAACAGACAAAAGGATTAATGGGATAAAAAATAAACACAATAAACCAAATACCTTCCACCATTGTTTTTTTACCACATTGATCGCGTTATCCATAGTCTCGGACACTGATAACTGATGCTGAAAATAATAGGGCAATACAAGCGAAAGATTAATTCCTCTCCAGATCAACAACCCCAATGCCCCTAATAATAGAAATAATGCCGTTCCTGTTGATAATCGCTGCTTGAGTAGAGAATCAACCTCGCCACTAGTACCTTCTGTTAAAACTGTTGAATCATAGACTGACGGAATCTCTCTTAATGCCGCCTCTATCTCTGTATCAATAGTATTAGTTACTTCTAATAACGGCGCTGCAAAGACAGAACTAATCGAAAGTGATATCGCCCCAACCACCAACAATAAAACCAACAGAGGCCACACTAAATACCAAAACATCCGAACCTGTAACCACGCAAAATTCCAAAAATATTTCCAACTATCCTGAAAATATACTCTCAAAGGATTATTAGGCTTATTAGACTCATAGTTTTTAAGACTTAGATAGCTGGCAATATTTAGTATGAGCCCAAAAATAGAAACAAGAATAATCACTACTAATACGCCAATAACAAAGGATACCGGAATGACCTCAAAGATAGAGATATCTCCGTTTAGTATTTTTTCTCCTATTGCCACAAAAGGAAGTCCTTCTAGTGCTTCTGGTAGAGGCATAGAAAGATATTTCATCACCGGAATCGTCATCACGGCTATAAGCGTGATAAACATTCCAAGCCAAGTACAGGCCAGTAGAACTAATAACCTCCACCATAATGCAGGAAAAGAATCACTCGTCTGACTAAAAACCTGCTTGAAATCTAATAATAAAGTCTTCATATAAAATTAAAGTTATTAAAAAAATGCACCGTAGTGCATTTATTATTTATATTCTTGTTTGGTTTGCAAACTAGGCCTTGGCTTTTGCCATTTTTGCCTTGAATTTTTCCACTCGACCTGATGTATCCATAAGGTGTTGTTTTCCTGTATAAAATGGATGAGAGGCAGAACTTACATCCAATCGATAGACATAATGTTTTACTCCTTTTACTTCTTCTGTTTCTTCAGTAGTCATAGTAGACCAGATAACAAAATCTGTTCCGGCACTTGCGTCGCGGAAAATTACTGGGTTGAGTGTTGGATGCGTGTCTTTTTTCATCTGTTTAAATTTGAGTTTAGCTGCGCGATTTTATGAATGAAAAGTATTTAGTCAAGCCTTTTGTGCAATTGCTTCTATCTCCACGAGCGCCCCAGGGACCACTAACTGTGAGACTAGAGTCGTCCGCGCTGGAGGATTTTCTGGAAAAAACTTTCCGTAGGCATCATTATAAGCACTAAAATTTTTGGCATCTGTAATCCAAACCGTACATTTTATAATATCCTGCATAGACATTCCCCCTTCCTCTAATATCCCACGAATAGACTCCAAACAGTGAGAGGTTTGCTCGGTTATATCCCCTTCTCCGTCAAACTTAAGTTGCCCTGAAACATAGATAGTATCTTCAGATCTAAATCCTTTTGAGGTTGGGACTGGAGTTCCATCTGCCAGTTTAAGTCGGCCGCCGATACAAGTTTTTGACATGCTTTTGATCATTTTAAGTTAACTAGACCTTAAATTATTTTTCTGGAATTATCAATGTCTATATAACAGTCAATGAGAGGCTAAACCACCCCCCATAAGGAAATAATTTTGACGCTCAACCTAAATCATCTAATCTTCATAGGTAATGTTTTCAAAAATTATCCCACTTCTGCTGATCCTCCTTGAAGAAATTCAAGTGGCTTAGTTGATGATATAATAATCTGAAATATAAGCCGCTTGAGACCAAGCGGTTTTTTCATATGTTTATTCACAAACACAATATCATGACTCACTACGTAAAAATATTTGATACCACCCTCCGAGACGGAGAACAATCTCCTGGATTTAGTATGAATAGATCTGAAAAAATTCGCCTTGCTCGCCAACTCGAAAATCTTGGAGTAGACGTAATAGAAGCTGGATTCCCTGCTGCATCCCCTGATGACTTTGAATCTGTTCGACAAATTGCACAAACCCTTACCAAACCTGAAATTTGTGGACTCGCACGAGCTATGGAGACGGATATAAAGACTACCTGGGATGCGATAAAAGAAGCTCAAAAACCAAGAATTCATACGTTTATAGGGACAAGCCCCCTTCATAGAGAATACAAACTCAAGAAAACTCCAGACCAAATTGTGGAAATGGCGGTCAAAGGTGTTTCCCTTGCCAAGTCTCTCTGTGATAGAGTTGATTTTAGTCCTGAAGATGCAGGAAGAACTGAGCGAGATTTCTTAGTAAGAATCATAGATGCGGCTATTGAGGCAGGAGCTGACACTATCAACATTCCTGACACCGTTGGATATCTATCTCCTGATGAATTTGGCGATCTTATTAAACACTTGATCAAGGAAGTGAAATATAGTGACAAAGTTATTTTTGCCACTCACTGCCATAATGACCTAGGAATGGCTACGGCAAATTCTCTTGCGGGGGTAAAAAATGGAGCCAGACAAATCGAATGTACTATCAACGGATGTGGTGAACGAGCTGGAAATGCCAGCCTTGAAGAAGTAGTAATGGCTCTCAAGACTAGACATGATTTCTATGGTTTTGATACGGGAATTGAAACAACCGAATTATTTCAAACCTCTCAACTGCTCCAACAAATCACTGGACAAAAAGTTCAGTCGAACAAAGCAATAGTAGGTCGAAATGCATTTGCCCATGAAGCGGGAATCCATCAACACGGAATCCTCGCCAACCGAGAAACCTACGAAATCATGACTCCTGAGTCTATTGGCGTTGCCAAGACTGAATTAGTTCTTGGCAAACACTCTGGCAGAGCAGCACTGGCAGATCGACTAAAGAAACTTGGATATACAATAAACGATGACCAGCTCAATGATGTATTTGAATCATTTAAACGACTCGCTGATTCTAAAAAAGATATCTCCGATGGAGATCTTGATGTCCTTATGTTTGAAGGAAATACAGAACTAGATGAGTGGCAGTTTGTATCTTTTTCTACCCAATCTGGAGAGGAAATACTATCTAGTGCAACGATAACACTAAAAAATAGTATTACAGGTGAGAACCACACCCAAACTCTTACCGGTGACGGAATGGTAGATGCTGCTTATGGCTGTATAAAATCTATCTGTGGTGACCCGGGAAACCTTACTGAATTCACTATGGATTCTGTTACTGCGGGAATTGATGCACAAGCAGTCGTAAATGTGAGAATTGAACATGATGGTGCCTTTGTATTTAGTGGACGTGCCGGTGACACAGACATTGTTCGAGCCTCCATCCTTGCCTACCTCGAAGCCGTTAATAAATCTCTTCGCTATCAACAAAGGATCGAGGAGGTATAATAGGATAATTGAACCAAAATGCCAAAACCACTCCCCCCAATCCTCGACTATCTCCTCAACGATGTCCTTGTGGAAGAAGACGGAATTACGACTCGGCGAATGTTTGGAGGGTATGGGATTTATCGTTACGGCAAAATCTTTGCGGGCATCATGAAGGAAGAACTCCATCTAAAAGCTCCGAACGATGCCCTCCGACAGGAACTTGAAGCGACTGGATCTACCCAATTCACCTATACGTTTAAAAACACAGGGAAAACCACAACCATGCCCTACTGGGCACTCCCAAATGAAATTATTGATAACCGAGAGATACTAAAAAAGTGGTGCGAGAAAGTATGGATGACATAAATCAATTGGAATCGATCGAACCATCTCCCAAAAATTTTTGAACTACGGCCCGTCTTTCTTCCTTTTCCATAAGAACGATGGATATTAATATCTCTTCCGCCCGTCTATCTGCATCTTTATATAATGCCATATATACTTGTTGTTCTACCCAGTTATTTCTGATGGGGTTTGATTTTCGTTTACTCAGTCTCTCTCCATTCGCAGTTAAAAGCTGCTGTCTATAGTCTTCAAGAAACACTTCCATGTCCTCTTCAGACTTAAACATAAATCCCCTATCATTATTATAAATAGCGTTTTGATCATTCCTAACCAATGGCACTAATCCTTGCATATCTATTTTTGCGTCGCTATATACATCTGCAGCAGCCTGTGCTTTTTCATCCCGAAATTGGTGAATCGTAAAACATCCAAGTATTGTTGATATGAGCAAGGCTTTTACGGCACCTTTTACCTGTGCACAAAATTCACTATTCATTTCTACTGACCTTGGTCTACGTGCGGAATACTCTTTCTCTGTCTCCTTTCGAAAATTGTACATCTCTATCAGCTCATTCTTATAGTCTTCGTGAAATTTTCCTTCCCGAATAAATTCAAGAATTATGGCTTTAAATTGTTCTTCTGTTCTGAGTAAGAATGCGGAATATACATCATGTGCTACGTCTTTTTCCACCTGTCCACCAAACACACTCATCCATATAAAACTTGTTTCAACCTCCTCCTCATACAAGTCGGCTTTTCCCATTGCCGTTAATATTTCTTTCTTCTTCCTTGACCCCATGCGCAAAAAATAACACAACCTATTGATTATGCAAATACATATAACCAAAACAAAATACTAATGCCTGGTCGACAACTCCTCTAGTACCTGAATAACCTTCCCCGTTTTTTCTGAGTATAGTAAATGAACTGCTTTAATGGCTCCGCCGGCTAATAGTACCCACCCTGCAGCATTAAATAACTTTCCACGTGTACTATTTTTTTGAGAGAGCTCCGCCTCGGCTCTTGCCTCTGATATTTCATCTCTTAATACTACATACTCAGCCAAATGCGTGCCCCCTTCTAACCTAATCAACCCTCCCACTCCATACCTAGCGCGAGGATTACTCATATCAGCAGTTTGCCCCTGATCGTTGCTATGCGTAAGATCTTTGATTCCCATATTGACTTAAAACTATTCCTTTTTATGCATTAGGTCAATCTATATTTAACTATTCCTCCTATCTCCTTCATTCAATCCTCATAATATGTTACCTTCATCAAAGGAGTTGCTCCAAATTTTAAACCTAATATAGTTCAATGCATGAAGAAAACTGACATATCTCAACTCACCGACAGCCAAAAACTCAACTATCTCATTGAAAAAGTAGATCGACTGGATAAAACCGCACATCCATCACATTTTAGACGCATTGCTCGATGGAGTGCCAATCACTGGCTCATCATCTTATCTCTTGGAGGTATTGCCTGGGCGATGTTACATATGTGGGATGAGATACGGACACTTATGAGTTTTGTGACAGGGATTAATGATTCGGTTGAGTCTATGAAATCTACCTTTTCTGGTTTTGGAGGTAATATAAAAGCAAATACAACTATCCCAAATGAAATTGGAGATGCTTTCAAAGATGTTCTGAATGACTTTAAATTTTGGGAATAATATGGATGGGGCGACCTAAAATGCAACGGTCAGATGATCTCCCCTCTGAAATTCTGTTTGAAAAGCCAGATCACACTCGGCCCTCAATCGAGTAAGCGTATTTGTTATAAAATCACTAAGAACCATCTCTTGACGTGCAGAATTGTAGGTAATTCCAGATGCAAAAAATGTTAGATATGGAGCATTCTCCCTCTCTTCCCCCCCTAACACCAGAGTAATACTCTGAGCAAAACCGAGTGCCAATCCTCCCCACGATTGAGGATTAAAATCATTATTCTTAAGCACGGCCTCAACAATATGCGCTCCATATGCCTCCTCCTCCCATTCATCTAGATCCAACTGTCTCAAAACACTAAATCTCAAGTGTGAAATTTCGGCAAGAGCTTGGGCTAATTTCCCAAAAATTGATTCCTCTAATTGTGATAACCCTAGAGTTGGCAGGAGTTTTTTGTACACCGTTGTCATCATTAAAACATCCTCTTGAATTGGGATAGTAGTAGATAGTTTCCCTATTTTTTCTACAAATTGACCTAAATCCACCGACTCTAGCAACGCTATGTCCTCATCAATATCACGTACCATCAGCGTCCCTCCCTCCGGAATATCTCGATCCCCCCGAAAAGTCATAATAAAGAGAGATAATTCCCTCATTATCTCCGTCAATCCAGGATTTTTTTCAATAACATCCCATCCTGCGCCGATTGAAACTTGATGTTTTTCCAAATTTTTTATACACATTTCAGATAAATTATTTTTTTTCCCATAAAAGTCAACCCTTTGACTTTAATGCCAACAAAACTAGGATTTCTTCAAGCTATGACAAAGAAACAAAACATTATCGACAAGATCTGGGATGCGCATGTGGTAAACCACGAAGATGGAGCCCCTGATGTGTTTTTTATAGATATGATGCTAATCCATGAGGTAACGAGCCCTCAAGCTTTTACGATGCTGCGAGATCGAGATATTGATTTTGTGTGTCGAGATCGACACTTTGCAACCCTAGATCACTCGATCCCTACTGATAGTGAACGAAAAGAATATGGAGATGAAATGGCTCGAAAACAAGTAGAAAAACTCAGAGAAAACTGTGAAGCATTTGATATTCCATTGTTTGATTTTGGCTCTGGTGGTCAAGGAATTGTCCATGTAGTAGGTCCAGAACTCGGACTCACCCAGCCTGGGAAAACTATTGTCTGTGGAGATTCTCATACTTCGACCCATGGAGCATTTGGGGCGCTTGCTTTTGGGATTGGGACGACTCAGATCTCTCATGTTATGGCGACGCAGTCATTGTTACTAGACCGACCAAAAACAATGAAAGTTGAATTCGTCGGAACTCCAACCAAACACTTCACCGCCAAAGATGCGGTCTTGGCTCTTATAGCACAGATTGGAATTCAGGGAGGAAACGGTCATGCGATGGAATTTTGTGGACCTTATATACACAACCTATCGATGGAGGGACGGATGACGATGTGTAATATGTCGATTGAAGCTGGTGCAAAATTTGGACTAATCTCTCCTGACAAAACTACGATCCAATGGCTTCAAGGAAGAAAATATTCTCCTCTTAAAGAAGATGAAGATACCTCAACAGAAGAATCTCAAATGCTTTCTTGGGCTTCTGATACAGAGGCCACATATGACACGATCGTAACCGTAGATCTGACAAACAAAAAACCGTATGTCACCTGGGGAACCAACCCTGAACAAGGTATCCAAATAGATGAAAATATTCCTCGCCCTGAAGATCTAGATGAAGCTTCTGGCCTCGCAGCACGAAAAGCGCTCGAATACAATGGACTGACTGGAGGAGCACCGATCGCAGGAACACCAATCGACTATGTCTTTATCGGATCTTGCACCAACAGCCGTATGGAGGATCTCCGTGCTGCGGCTGAGGTTATGCAAGGTAATAAAGTGGCTGACAATGTAATCGTCTACATTGTTCCTGGATCTGAAGGCGTTCGAGCTCAGGCTATAGAGGAAGGTCTTGATCAGATCTTTGAAAAGGCTGGAGCACAGTTTCGCTACAGTGGATGCTCTATGTGCCTCGCTATGAATGATGACAAAGTTCCGGTCGGAAAAAGATGCGCTTCTACCTCAAATAGAAACTTCGTTGGAAGACAAGGTCAAGGATCGTTTACGCATCTGATGAGCCCGCAGATGGCGGCGTTGGCGGCGATATGTGGAGCGATAAGTGAGCCTGTCTAAAAACTAACGCATATTTGCCAAAAGACGATCCGTTTCTATCAGAGTAATTGCAAGATCTTCTTTTTCTTCATTCTCAGTAATCAGATCAAATTTCATAAACCCCATATGTGCATTTAAATCTGTAATTCTGCTGCGAAGATTTTTCCAGAAGCCTAGTTCCTCTGTGAAATTAGCTTCTCGCCGACCACTCTCAAGCCTCTCTATATTTTCCCTACAAATTAAATACAGATAGCCACGAAAAAAATAAAGTATATTAGCTAACTCTTTCGCTTTTTCCCTTGGAGCTTTATCTCCCAATGGAAATCTAAATGTATCTTTATCACAGTTAAAAAAACAACCTCTATCAGAGCGAAGAATTTTTGCTCGATCAAAATCATAAATGGAATAATTCTTTAGCAAATTGTTCCAAGTCCCTTCTTTTGCTGCCACCCTATCTGATCCGTCGATAGTACAAAACTGAACTACAAATCTTAAGAAATCTACTGTTATTGGGTCAGAAATAGGGAATTCAGAATATTTACTATACCAATCACTCGTTCCGTCTAAGGAACAAATCTGGATCCCCTCCGCATCGTCTTGTTTCTGACTTGAGCTAATCAAGAAGCTAGCAAGTACCGGAGCAAATGGAGTAAAAATATTACTTATCAATTTCATTGCTTGAGGATTCCCTCTTGCTTTCCAGACAGGAAGGTAAGTCTTCAAACGTGTTCCAAACTTACTTCCTTCTGCAGAATCCATTTCACTGATGATTTTATGGATATCCTTGACGCGAATATCTGTAAAATATATTGGCCTTTTTTCAGGAGCTACTTGCCCCGGCCCTACTGATCGCTTCCTCATTCCTGCGCCAGCCAAATCTTCATCTGAATATTCCATTTGGTGCAAAAAACTCTCTGGCCTGTCTAACTCATGTTTAAAAAAAGAATAGGCACTTGAAAACTTTTCATACACATCCTCAAGAGAAGGAATTGATTCTATCCGACTCTCAACATCCCCTGGACCGAAAACCTGCCAATTATCTAAACTTTTAATAAGTTCCTCATGTTTTACTGGATAAGTATATGCACCCGTTGTTACATATTCTAGCATCACCGTATCATCGAAATACTTAATAAACTCATCCTTGCTTAATCGTTGTAGCAAAAGTATTAAGTTATCAAGATAAAACAGACAACCACGACTATCTGGCTTATTGAGAAAACTTATAAAAACACTGTGTATATCTAGACCACAAGATTCGGAGGCATTTAATAAAATCCACTCTTCATTCGTTAATTCTGGCCAAAAATACTTAAAGAATTCAAAATTATCCTCTGGATTCTTTGCATTAATTAACTCAGGACAACCTGGAGGTATTTTTTCATTACTAGAGAACGACTCATTTACTTTCACAAAAGGAAAATACCAGATGTTTTACTTTTTTCAATTTTAATTTTTAATAAACCTCAAAACCGCTTCCCAATCACTACTCCGCACCCCATGAG
>JABAZT010000002.1:1287-3831 GCA_018608565.1 Candidatus Altimarinota bacterium | reverse complement strand
CATTGAAAGATATAACAGACGATGTAATTGATTACATCTCTAATCTTTATAAAGAAAATTCACCAGAATTCGTTTATTACTTAACACTCTTTCATATTTTTGATGAGTTTTTAGAGGATATGACAGAAGATGAATTAGCGAACGAGAAAACTGGATTTAAGGATTCGGCTGTGTGGAATACTCTTTACGATTTTCAGAAAGATGCAGTGTTAGGAGTTATTAATAAACTAGAAAGATATAATGGATGTATTTTAGCCGATAGTGTTGGGCTGGGTAAAACATTCTCTGCTTTAGGTGTCGTGAAATACTACCAAGAACGGAATAAAAGTATTTTGGTTCTTTGTCCTAAAAAACTAGGAGACAACTGGCAAACATACTTAAATAATTATGAAGACAACGTATTGGTGGATGATCGTCTCAATTATGATGTTCTCTATCACACCGATTTATCGAGAGACAAAGGATTATCAAATGGTATTGATTTAGAGCGAGTTAACTGGGGAAATTATGACTTAGTTGTTATCGATGAATCTCATAATTTTCGAAATAACGATCCAAGAAAAGATAAAGAAACACGATATCAAAGACTGTTAAACAAAGTTATGAAATCAGGGGTAAAAACAAAGGTTCTTATGCTTTCCGCGACACCTGTTAATAACAAGTTCACAGACCTTAAAAACCAAATTGCACTGGCCTATGAAGGAAAAACCGATCAAGTTGATCAAAAGATGGATACTGAAAAATCCATTAATTCGATTCTTCAGAGTGCACAAAAAACTTTCAATGATTGGTCTAAGCTCCCAGCAGAAGAAAGAAGCTCCAAAGAATTACTCTATAATCTCAGTCGGAATTTTGATTTCTTCAAGCTTCTCGACAACATAACGATTTCTCGGAGTCGTCGGCACATAACGACCTATTATGATGCGAGTAAAATTGGAAAGTTTCCAAAACGACTCAAACCTAAAACTCAGAGATCGGCTATAACAAATCTCGAAGGGTTTATGGAAATCAAAGATCTTTATGGAAAGCTTTCACAGCTTGAGATGTGTATTTACAGTCCTTTTGATTATATCTTAGATTATAAAAGGGATTTTTATAACGACTTGTATGACACGAAACTCGGTCAAAACTCAAGCCTTAAGCAGTCAACAAGAGAAAAAAGCCTCCAGAAGTTGATGAAAGTAAATCTACTCAAAAGACTCGAGAGTTCGGTTGATTCATTTCGAATTACTCTAGGGAAGTTTGAAAGTGCTATTGAAAAAACACTTAAAAGTATCGAAGATTTTGAAATCAATGGATCAGATTTTCAAGCAGAGGCTACTGAGATTGGCGATGTTGATTTTGATAGCGAGAGTGATGATTGGTTGGATGAGGATTTTAGTATTGGAGACAAAATAAAAATCAACTTGTCAGACATGAATACAAGTGGATGGAAAGAAGACTTGAGTAGCGATCTAGCGATTGCTCAGGAAATACTGGCAGAGATGAAGTTGGTAACACCTATTTATGATGCAAAACTCAATGATCTAAAACAGATTATTGAAGAAAAAATAAAGAATCCTATTAATCCAAATAATACAAAAGTAATTATATTTACGGCCTTCTCAGATACTGCAGAATACCTCTATAAGCACTTGAATCATTGGAATCATGATCAACTGTCACTTGAAACCGCGCTTATTACTGGTTCTGGTACTAATAAGTGCACCCTCAAAATAGATACCCAATTCAATAATCTATTAACTCATTTCTCACCACGATCGAAAAAAAGGAATGTAAACAAAAGTGACGAACCAGAGATTGATGTTTTGATCGCTACAGATTGTATCTCCGAGGGGCAAAATCTTCAGGATTGTGACACTCTTATAAACTACGATATTCACTGGAATCCAGTGCGAATTATTCAACGATTTGGTCGGGTCGATAGAATTGGATCTATTAATGAGCAAATTCAGCTTATAAACTTCTGGCCACAGCTTTCACTGGATGATTATATCAAGCTCAAAGATCGAGTAGAAAACAGAATGTTGATACTCGATATGACGGCAACAGGAGAAGATAACGTCCTAACCAATGAGTCTTCTGACTTAACATTCCGTAAAAAACAACTCGAACGTCTTCAGGATGAAGTAGTAGATATAGAGGATATGGATTCAGGTATTTCTATAACGGATTTAGGACTCAATGATTTTAGGATGGATTTGGTAAACTATATGCAAGAGCATGGATCTTTGGCAGATATTCCTCTTGGAATGCACGCTGTTTGCTCCCAAGTCCCAGATAAAGGCATTGAGAATGGGGCTATTTTTGTTCTTAAGAACATTAATCACGAAATAAATATTGATAATACTAATCAGCTCCATCCTTTTTATCTGGTCTATATAAAATCAGATGGAGAAGTGATCTCGAACCATTTGAATGTCAAAAACACGCTCGATATATTCCGCTCGCTCTGCAAAGGGCAGAATGAGCCGCTGAAAGTGGCTTATGAAATATTTAATGATAAAACGAACGATGGAAAAAAAATGGATACCTATTCAGGTC
>JABAZT010000002.1:0-1277 GCA_018608565.1 Candidatus Altimarinota bacterium | reverse complement strand
ATTCAGGTCTTCTCAATCAGTCGATCCAATCGATCCTGAATGTAAAAGAAGAAGGTGATGTTGATAGTCTTTTCTCTGCAGGGGGAACAACCGCTCTAGTTAATAGTATCAAGGGACTCGAAGATTTCGAACTCATAACTTTTCTTGTAATTGAATGAGTTTCACCTTCCCACTCCCAGATTCAGCATTTGTAAATAAGTTTATTCCTAAAACGAAGTTTTTTCAAAAAGCCGTACTCAATACTCAGTTAAAACAAGCTTTCACCGATAAAATCCAACGAATTACATGGCTCTATAAACTATCGGAAGAAACATTAAACACTCCTAAAACCAAGAATATCGAAGAAATACAGGTTTTCTTTATTGAACTAAAAAAAAAAGAAATCCCAAAGAAAGTGCTCCAAGTAATTGATCGGAGTATTCCTTATCCAATTTTGTACGTATTTTCTTATCAAGACAGTCTGGCCTACGCTATCAAGCTCCACGGAGACACCAAGAAACCTTACTATTTCAGAGACTTTGATGAAGTTATTACTTTTAGTTTTAAGGGATTGAATCTGGAGACCATTTATCAGGGCATTGTTTCGGCTTTTATAGATCCAAGCAAAATAAGGCCAGTAGAAGATTTTGAATCTCAAGTAGAAAATGATCAACAACAGAAGCAATTACAAAAAAATATCCAAGCCTTGGAATCTAAGATAAGAAAAGAAAAACAATTCAATAAAAAAGTAGCCTTAAACCAAGAACTTCAGAGATTGCAAAAACAGCTTGAAGACTTGCAGTAAAGATCCAACTAAAAAATCTATAAATTTATCGTAAATCAACTACACTTTACACATGCAAAAACAAGATCTCAAAACGACCGACCTAACCGAGCAAAATATTGAGCGCATAGCCCAGCTCTTTCCTCAAGTTATTACAGAAAAGGAAGATGTCGAAGGCAATATCGTTAAGGCGATTGATTTTGATCTACTACGGCAGGAACTATCCGATGATCTCGTTGAAGAATCTGATGAACGATACTGCCTCGACTGGCCAGGGAAAAAGAGATCAATACTAAAGGCAAATACACCAATTACTAAAACACTTCGACCCGTTCGCGAAGACAGTGTAAATTTTGATGAAACTGAGAATATTTATATCGAGGGAGATAATTTCGAGGTCCTCAAAATATTACAAGAATCGTATCTAGGAAAAGTTAAAATGATCTATATCGATCCTCCCTACAATACTGGTCAAGATTTTGTGTACACAGATAAGTTCAAAATTTCCAAAGAA
>JABAZT010000017.1:23006-25689 GCA_018608565.1 Candidatus Altimarinota bacterium | reverse complement strand
ATAATATTCTGTGTGACCGGAATAGAATCCACACGAGTCTTTACATAGACCTGCGCCTGTGGAGAAATCCAAAAATAAACCCCTAACAACAAAAACAACAAAAATAAAAAACTAAAGAAAAACCAACCTCGAACCGGTTTTTTTTCATCTCCAGTATCAATCCGATGAGTCGTAAATCTTGGCAGTTCAGATTTAACCTTCGGTGCAAAATCAACAGCAGGCTTCTCTTCTTTTTTATTCTTCTGAGCCACTATTTTTCCAGACAATTCTGATATTTTCTTACCCGGCAAATCCACAAATTTAGCCTCTATTTTTTGAGTAACCTCAAATTTCTCTTTCTCAAGCAATTCACGAAAATAAGTTTTTCGTGCATAAAATTGAACTTTTTTATCAGAATTAGTAGTCCATTCCTTTAGTTTTTTGAGAAATGAAAAATCCGTCAAAAGCGAAAAATTACCGTTCACAGAGAACAATATCTCATCAACCTCCAACAAATCTAAAACAGCAAAAATATCCTTTGGACTATCCCCCGCTCCTAGTTGTATTTTTATTTGTTTTTTTGATTCAGACATTCCCAACCAAGATACCCGAAAAAGAAAAAAAGAGGAAAACTATTTAAATAAATCACTCAATATTTACTAAGATTTGATAACGGATTTACAGAAAACAATAAATATGATATAATCATAAATAAGAGTTTTTTACAATCATGAAAAAACTAAAACAAATACTTTCTCAAGAAAATACAAAGCAAATCCTCAAAACACAGTCAAACCCCAAAACTTACGCGACAGGAACAAATGAAACCCCCCTCTCCATCGGAAGCCAAAGCAATCTAACCGCTGAAGGAGAAACTGTGAAAAATAAAGAAATTGGTTCAAATTTTTCTCTAAAACTCAGCGAACTCACAAGAGAAATTACTGACGATATAATTCCAAATCAAGAATTACTAGGTGATACCCTAGATCTCAATACAGCAAAAGCTTATCAAATAATCTTGAAAGGAGCGGAGAAGAAAGGAAAAAAATTAGAAAAAATGAAACAAGAGGGAGATATAATCACCTATTCTATAAGAGTTGGCCACTTTCAAACTACTGCAATAAAACAAGGAATGGGTACCGACAAAATCCAAGCCGAACTAGCAGACCCAATAGCAGCAGGGATAACCATTAGCTGGAATACAAAAGGTGCATACCTCAACATAACAATGAAGAATCAGACAGGAAAAGATATAAATGAAATATTCAGAAGCATCGCTCGTTCAAAAAACTCACATATAGCACAACAATAAACACATTCAGATTTGCCATTCCTCAAAACCTAAGTAGAAAATTAGAGATTAATAGAGAAGTACGTATAAACGCGCGAACTTCATAACTTAAAATCTTCACCTCTCCATCTCTCTACCCTTCTATCTCTCTCTCATGTCCCAACCAATCCGAAACATCGCTATCATTGCCCATGTAGATCATGGAAAAACAACCCTCGTAGACTCTCTCCTCAAAGCAGGTGGAGCCTTTTCTGATCATCAGGAAGTTCAAGTCTGTGTCATGGACTCAAACGATCAAGAAAAAGAACGAGGAATCACAATTTACGCAAAAAATGCAGCCATCGAATGGAAAAACACAAAAATTAACATCGTTGATACTCCAGGACATGCCGACTTCGGATCAGAAGTAGAACGAGTACTCCAAACCGTAGATGCAGTAGTGCTAGTCGTAGATGCCTACGAAGGACCAATGCCACAAACTAAATTTGTACTTCAAAAATCACTCGCTCAAGGGAAGAAAGTTATCGTTTGTATCAACAAAATCGACAAACCAGCCGCTCGACCAGACTGGGTTGTGGATCAAGTATTCGACCTCTTCGTCAAACTCAAAGCCACAGACGAACAACTCGACTTTCCATATATATACGCCATCGCACGTGATGGTATCGCAGTACGAGAACTCAGTGATGAGAAAAAAGACATCAGTCCTCTACTCGATTTCTTCCTCGAACACGTAGAACCAGCTCCACAAAAAGTAGACGAAGACTTCCGAATGCAACCAGCTACACTCGCCTACGATAACTTCCTCGGACGTATAGCGGTAGGAAGAGTTCACGAAGGAACACTCAAAGTAAACCAATCTGTTTCAATCATTACTCCTGAAGGAGTAAAACGAACAGGAAAAGTCTCAAAACTCTTTACATTCCAAGGAATGCAACGAGTACCAGCTGAAACCGTCTCTGCTGGAGACATTGTCGCTATCGCCGGGATAGAAGATATCTTCGTAGGAGAAACTATCGCCAGTAATGGAGAATCAGAACCACTTCCAGCTATTACCGTAGATCCACCAGCACTTGCCATGAACTTCATGGTAAATGACTCACCATTTGCAGGACAAGAAGGAAAAATGGTTACTTCAAGACAAATCCGAGACCGACTGGAGAAAGAACTTGAGATCAATGTAGGACTTCAAGTCGAATTCCCAGAAAGCTCTGACACATTCAAAGTACTTGGACGAGGAGAAATGCATCTTTCAGTTTTGATTGAGACAATGCGAAGAGAAGGATTTGAACTTCAAGTCTCTCAACCAGAAGTAATCTTCCAGGAAATAGACGGAAAAACAAACGAACCAATAGAAAACGTATTTGTTTCGGTTCCAGAGGAAATGTCAGGAAAAATCATAGAACTCCTCTC
>JABAZT010000017.1:17520-22996 GCA_018608565.1 Candidatus Altimarinota bacterium | reverse complement strand
TGGCCACAGAAAATACGATCACAACCCTAGAATTCCAAGTTCCAACACGAGGACTTCTAGGACTTCGATCACACTTCATCGTCCTCACAAAAGGAGAAGGAATCATGTACAGCTCTTTCTCTCACTACGCTCCACACGTCGGACCGATTGAGAAACGAAAAGTAGGATCACTCATCTCTGGAGAAACGGGAGAAACCACTGGATACTCTCTTTGGAAACTCCAAGAACGAGGACCAATCTTCGTTGATCCAGTCACAAAAATATACGAAGGAATGATCATAGGAGAACATAACCAAGGATCAGATCTAACGGTTAATGCAACAAAAGGAAAACAACTTACAAATGTTCGATCATCAGGAAACGATGACGCCGTAAATCTTACTCCACCACTTCCCGTGACATTAGAGAAAGCCATTGAATATATCAAGGAAGATGAATACGTAGAAGTCACACCAGAAAACATTCGTCTCCGAAAGAAAAACCTAAAAGAGAACGAAAGAAAACGAAGTAAGTAAACTAACGAACAATAATAGAATAACCGAGCAACTAAAAAAATAATCCTGGCCTTCGCGCTAGGATTATTTACTTCAGAAACAAAAATCCTATTTATAGGTAAATGGAATTGTTTCTAGTAAATATGATAATTCTTGGCTTGTTTCAGAACTAAACTCACCCTCAACATTTGCACATTCAATACAATAATCTAACACCCCAAGAAAAAACTCTGCCAACGCCTTCGTATTTTCTTCTGAATATTTATACTTATCAGTACGATAACTAGAACAATCAGCTTCTAAATTCGGACTGTAACCCAGCCCGGAAATCAACTGACGAATCGCTTCTAAATTTGTAGTTTCACCCCTTCTAGCATCAAATCTCATAGATCCAGATAACTCATTTGCTAATCCAATAATTATATCAGGTAACTCTGACTTCACAGGATCGGAATCAGCAGCATAACTCATTAGATCTGAAATCCTCAATTCACCTCCTTCTAAATCTTCTATACGTTTTAATTTCGCTTTTTGAATAGTATGTCTTTGTTTGGTTATCCAAGCGTTCTTAAATATTTCAGGCAAAGCCATGAACGCACTCTCAAACTTTTCAAATTCTTCTCTCGGGGACTCTGTTCCCAATACTTTATATTCAACACCATCAAATTTTTGTAATCGTGGAAAGTCATCGCCTAGAAGGTTACCTGAAAAAATAACCAGCAACCGAGTTTTCAAATCTGGTGCTAATTTAAATATTGGAGATTCAATATCTCCTAGAGATTCATGAACTTCCTTACGTTTGGGGAAATCATCAGTCATTTTTACTAATTTAATTATAGGTAATTATACCTGAGTCAAGAAAATTGTCAATAATTAATAGTAACTTAGAGCGAATATAGAAAACTTCAAGACTTTAGAAATTGATGAAATAGAAAAAAAATTCACTAAAATTAAAAGTAAGTAATAAAACACATATGAGCCAATCAAAAGAGGTACCAAAAAAAAGAATTTGGGAAATAGATCTACTTCGAGCACTTGCAGTGCTCGGGATGATTTATTTTCATTTTTTCTATGCACTTAATTATATGAAAATCGAAAACAGTCCCTTATTTGATGGAGGATGGGAAACCTTTGGAAATACGATACGAAATACATTTTTCATAGTAGTTGGGATTGGCATGGCACTCTCAATACAACGATACAATACAAACCAGAAACCTTATAAAAACTATTATTTGAAAGAACTAAAAAAGGCAGGAATTTTAATACTCATAGGCCTCGCAATAACCTGGATCAGTCTCCAATTCACTCCTGATCAAATCATTCGATTTGGAGTATTATCCTTTATTGGATCAAGCGTCATTCTACTCTTGCCATTCATACGATACGGAATCCTCACTGCCATCTTTACCATAATAATTCTATGGATCGAAAATCAATATGGAGAAATATGGTCTAACAAATCACTCTGGTCTTATATACTTGGATTTTACCCAGGATACTGGCCAAGTCTTGATTACTTTCCAATTGTCCCATGGCTTGCCTCTGTTTCAGGAGGAGCCACCCTCGCTCACATAATATTCAAAAACGGACTACGACGTTATCCATTTTTTGAAGCCCCAAAAGTACTACATCCAATATTATGGATTGGAAAAAAAGCACTCATCATATATCTATTACATTTACCAATAACAATTGGAGTAATCTGGATACTTCATTTTTTCGAAATACTATAGAAAAACAAACCAAAGTTGTAATTCATTGAAGAAATATACAAAAAAATTATTATAATATCTGATATATTTTTAACACTTTTACTATGTTCAAGAAAATTGTCGGTCATAAAATCCAACAAACACTTCTCGATAATAAATTCACCATAGCCGGAATTGTAATCTGCATTGGAAGCGTAGGACTTCTCCTTGGAGGAATAACCTGCACCATTGCCTCAATCATACTTATGAAAACTGACCTAGATCTAACAGTCGCAATGATGATTGGGTTTTATTCCACATGGCTCCTAGGAACAACTGTTGGCGTCTCTCTAATTGCTTTAAACAAATAATACATGAAAACATACATATCATTACTCACCCTCAGCCTAATTCTCAGCGGATGTAATCAAACCATATCTGTTAATTCATTCGAAGACTGTGTCCAACAAACCGGAGAAATAATGGAAAGCTATCCACGACAGTGTCGAGACAATAACGGCAAAAACTGGACCGAAGAAATTAATGAAAAAGAAGCAAAAAACACAAAAAAAGACAACATTAATTATCACTCAGAAAAACCAGACCTTTCGGGATACATAGCAGTCCCAGAAGGAGACGGACCATTCCCCGCACTCATTCTCATCCATGAATGGTGGGGACTCAACGATAATATTCGAGAGTTTGCTGATAAATTTGCAGCACAAGGATACGTAGCTCTAGCTGTAGATCTTTATGATGGAGAAGTTACTGAAACTCGGGAACGAGCGATGGAACTCGTCACCGCAGTACGAGGTGATACAGATCCTGCATTCGAAAACCTACGTCAAGCCGTAGCATATCTCCAATCGAGAGATGACGTTATCACAGAATCTTTGGCATCAGTCGGATGGTGTTTCGGTGGAGGCTGGGCATATCAAATGGCAAAAAACGACCTCGGCGTAGAAGCATCTATAATGTATTATGGACAATTCGAACCTGAAGCAGACTTCATGAATATGCGCTCAAGTATTCTCGGACATTTCGGGGAAACTGATCGTTCAATCAAAGTCGATGACGTAGAGGTATTCCGTGCCAATCTTCAAACCGCTTCAGGAGAACATGCGGTATACATATACCCAAACTCTGGACATGGATTCGCAAACTCAGACAACCCTAATTACAATTCTGAATCAGCCGAACTTGCCTGGAAAAGAACCCTGGAATTCCTAGAAGAAGAACTCTAGAAAAAACTAAAGAACCATTGGAATTTAAAATAACCATTCATTAATGGTTATTTTTTTTCGTATTGGAGAGGCCATGAAGCTTCAAAATCCCCATCACATTCGTCCTTACTCCAATACTTCACAAGATCAAAAAATCCTCCATCCTGACCCTCCCAATGATAAAAAGCCTTAGAACCACAATCCCCCATCGCTCGACCTTTGGATCGAGTAGTGAGTGTTTTAGATTTCTGATCATACTCAGGATCAATAATCCATCGATCTCCATCAATAATTTCTCCATCTTTATACTGATTCAAAACAAGAGATGATACCCCTTCTTGATTCACTTTTTCGGTATACATAACATAACTGGATTGATAGGCATGGATATTACACATCGCGATATAAAGTCGTTGATTACCATCCATCATATACGTTTTAAATTTTTCATCAGCCGATACCGAAGCTAGATTATCCATGTCACACACATCCTCTGGAAATCTAACATTATGAATTTCCATCAACCCTTCATACGAAAGACCTTTATTCTCTGCGTCCACTGCATCAGAATTCACCGCAATATAAAATTCCTCATCTCCATACAACGTAAATTTTTTCTCTGATACTTTCGCTGCATAGACCGAAATATTTTTACCTATATATGATTCCAGATCTCCAAATCCATCAACCCCTTGTACTGAACCAACCGTTTCTTGACTCCATCCCATGATCACAGTCACATGCTTATTATCTACGGTCACGTAGCACTCCCCATCAGCAAAACATCCAGTATTTACAGATTCCAAAATTCCTTCAAACTTTTCCGTCGGCAAATTTTCTGGATTTTCAACTATTTCTGGTCCTGGGGGAAAATCAGTAGGAATATCTGGAGACGAGGCACAAGCCATTAAAATAAGACCGAAGGCGAATACAAAACATTGTTTCATCCATCACATCATAAATAAAAATAAAAACATGGCTATTGATTATCAATCTCATCTATCATTCTTTGACGGTAAAAATAAAGACCTATTTCAAAATCAATACATTAAACACTAAACACTGAAAACCTCAACGTAATATGACTACAATAGTTGTTCTTGAATACATTTTATACTACATTCGATTTAATATAAAAAAATTGCATGAAAAAAAACATAACTCAATACGTTCGATCTATACTCTTTCTCGGACTTAGCTTTTTTACTATATCTAATAGCCAAGCACTGACTTTTGACTGGGAAACCGCAACGAATAATGGAACTTCGGTAACTCAAACAGTTGGAGGGATTACCGCCACTGCGACCAATAATACCAATGATCCTCTTGCGGATAATTTTGGAGATACGGGTGGAAGTACTGGAAGTATTGTATCAACTATTGGGGGGACAAATGGGGTTACTATTTCATTTAGTCAGCCCGTTGATATTACGACGGTTCGGTTCGCGACTGAAGCTGGAGAAGGAAATGTTGGTTGGACTTTCTTTCCAACCGGAGGTAGTAATTCTTCTGTAGGGATCGTGAGTATTTTAGAAGCAGGAACAACCGTGAATTTAAATTGGACAGGAGTAACCTCTTTTCAGGCGGCTGGAGGGACTAAGTTGGTCTATTTTGATGATATAGAGTTTACTATTTCTAATACAGCTCCATCAGTATCTATTGATAATACAACACTTTCTTATACAGAAGGAGATGGGGCTGTACAAATTGCCCCAACCGGGACAGTAACTGACTCCGATGGGGATAGCGATTGGGATGGCGGAGTGCTTATTGGGCAAGTAACATCAAATAATGATGCTTTTGATCAGATAAGTATTGAGGATACCGATGGTGATGGGATTGAGATTACCATCAGCGGGACTGATATTTTTGCCAATGGCGTTGATATTGGAGACTTAAGTACAAGTGGAGGCGTGGTAACAAGTTCTACCGCATTAACAGTAACATTCGATAGTGATGCAACAAATGCAAATGTTCAGGAGGTTCTTCAATCTTTCCGATTTAATCATACTGCCAGTCCACCAAATACTACTTTTGATAGAACTTTTTATTATGAAATATTGCC
>JABAZT010000017.1:0-17510 GCA_018608565.1 Candidatus Altimarinota bacterium | reverse complement strand
CTTTTGATAGAACCGTAGGTCTTGAGGCAAAAGATAAAAATAACAATGATAGCGTTGATTTTCGAACCGTTTCAGTTTCAGAAGCAGACGATGAACCAACCCTTACCGCAACTCCGTTGAATCCAACATACTATGAGCCAGCTCTTTTTGGTGGAGGAGGTGTAAATTTATATTCTACAGCTGCTGTTTCTACGGTGGAGTCCGGGCAAACCATTATAAGCTTCACCGTTGAATATCATAATGATTCTTCTATTTACATTGATTCATTTGCAGGGGAATACGTCTATATTGATGGAACAGCTATTGAGTTGACTGATACTAACACGGGGGTAACCGCTACAAATGGTCTGAATTATGCCTCTGGAAGATTTATTGGAAATAGTATCAGAATAATATTTGATAATGGGACCATGAGCGAGGCAGATTTCCAGACATTGGTAAATGGAATCACCTATGAAAATCAAAATTCGAACCCAAGCACAGAAGATCGAGAGGTAATTATCACAACTCTTGTCGATAGTGGATCTGAGGAAGGAGCAAATGACAATCTCAATGACACACTTTCGATAACATCCGCCATAACCGTGATACCACTCCCGGTTATTTCTAATGTGTCGGTAGACAGAACCGATACCACTGCAACGATCAACTGGACTACCAACACTCTTACTAGTAGTGACGTGGGATACGCTCCAACGGGATCGAGTCTTTTTGCTTCTACGGGTGTTTTAGACACAGCCCCAAGAGTAACAAATCATGCGATCCCCTTAACCGGACTTTCGAGCTGTTCTCAATACACATTTACGCTTCAATCTATCGATGCCTTTGCAAACGATGCAAACACCCCCTATGCGACATTTATCACTACTGGGTGTGATGGGACCGTCAATAATTTTGATTCAAGTCTCAATGAAATTCAAAATGGAAGTCCTGCTTCTTTCGAATTTGGAACAGAAGGTGATCGAATTATTATTACTCCCTCAACAAACTACAGCACTACCTGTGATGCTGTATTTCAAGCAGTAGATTTAGCCGAAGAGGAAGTCATCGGAAAAACAGGACCCAGTATAACTCAAAATGATCCGGCTCGATCTTATAGTCTTGGTGCACTCTGTGAACCAGCTCCATACAATAGACTGACCAGTTTTGATAATCCAATCACTATAACTATAGAATATCCAAATAGTGCTATTACTGGACTTGAAGAATCAAGTTTAAATATCTATAGATGGAGCGGAACAGAATGGCAAAAATTGAATAACTGTATACTCGATATGGGAAGAAATTCTATAACCTGTGAAACAACAGAATTTTCTACTTTCACTCTCTTTGGTTCTAATACTATAGTTACCAATAGCACAAGTGGAGGAAGCGCTCCATCAAACGACATCGTACAAGTGTGTGAAAACGGAAAGTGCGTCAGCACCTATCCAACTCGTCAGGATGAAAACTATCAAATCTACCAAAACTGCAAATCATCAGGCAAACATGGAAGCGACTGTGCCATCGCCTGGGCAGAATCCAAAAACTATATAATACAAGGCTCTCCCCAACATCTCGCACAAACACAAGAATCAGAATCGTTTTATGCTTCTGCTCCAGAACCAGCTGAAGAAATACGAATATTCAAAGATCTCGAATCATCACATCCAGCTTTTGAAGCCATACTCTGGATGGCACAAGAAGACATAATTGCTGGATATCCAGATGAGACCGTTCGACCAGACAGTTCAATCAATCGAGTTGAATTCCTCAAGATCATACTCAACGCCGCCAATAAAAACTCTGACAGGCTCTGCCAAAAATTATTTAACTACTCAGATGTAGACTGGAATTCTTGGTATGGAAATTTCATACAAAAAGCCTCATGTGAAGTAATCGTAGAAGGATACCCAGATGGAACATTCCGTCCATCAGACACCATTAACTTTGTCGAAGGAGCCAAAGTAGCCGTCATGGCACTCGGACTAGAAACACCACAAATCGATGGCCCATGGTTTGCTCCCTATCTAGAGGTCTTGAAAAACTACAACGCCATCCCCTCCTCTATCTCCGCCAACGACCAAGTTCTCACTCGTGGAGAAATGGCTCAAATAGTCTGGAAACTAGCCACACAATAATCTAATGACCAAACATCTCACTCGCTGCATCCTTGCTGGATCAATTGCTATTCTTCCTATCGCAGGACTAATATTTGCGATTCACTACCTCGAAGCCAAATTTGCCGGACTCGGAATCCGAAACTGGAACTACTACTTCCCTGGACTCGGGATCGTACTAGCCATCTTCGTCGTATACCTGATCGGACTAATGACCACGACTATCGCGGGGAAATTATTGATCAATAAATTTGATCAACTAATTCATCGAATGCCTCTTCTTGGTAATTTCTACAAATCCACCAAACAAATTCTTGGATACAGTGAAGGGGAAGATAAAATATTTAAAAAAGCGGTTCTCGTCAGAGATGAAGGCAACAGTTTTTCGGAACTTGGACTCATCACCAACGAAGAATCTCAAAATGATAAAAATGAAATCATTGTCTTTATTCCAAACGCCCCCAATCCATCGAGTGGAAGACTCATCGTGATCGAAAAATCAAAAGTACAAATGCTCGACATCCATCCAAACGAAGTCTTCAAAACTCTCCTCAGTGTTGGGAAAGGGCAATCTCAAATATTTGAAAAATAAAAAGAGTCTCTTTCAACAAAAACTTACATTCATAGGGGATGTACGGCTTTCAATCTAAAATATACAAACAAAGACAAAAAACTGTTTTTCATTTCTTTTCCTTTAGGAAACACTGATTTAATCAGTCATTAAAAAATTATAATATTTTTGAGGGAAATTGTATGAAAAGGCTTATCCAATAATTCCTTATTAGGAAAGGATTTGAATGAAATTTAACCAAAAAGATGAATTTTTTAGACTGCCATCTTTCAAGTCTTTTTGGGCCTTTTCTATTAAATCAGGGTTTCCTTAAACATCAAAAAAGAATAGCCTACAGCCCAAAACAATAATCTGCATATTTATCAGTGCCTATTGCGTACTAATAGATCAACTACTAACTCATACATGAAAAAAACCTTCCTCATCCTCATCGCTCTAACCACCACACAAGTTGCATCAGCTCAAACAGATCTCTATATAGAATCAGTTGGATACCAGTACCAAGGAACTACAGGATACGTTCACACCAACATCTGTAACCGTGGAACTACCCCAAACAAAACTCCACGAGCGCACATCCGTATCATGCGAGAAGGTGTTTGGAACGTCACTGAGATACAAAACATCGGAAATCTAGGACAAAATCGATGTTATAATATGAAAGTAAACTACGGACTCTCCGCCAGCCAGACGTACCAAATAGCCGTCCTCCTCGACCCAAAAGAACAACTCTCCGACTCAGACCGAAGTAACAACTACGTTATAGCAGATTTTTCTACGACGAGCCACACCGCCAGTAAGACATCGGCTTCTATCTCCCCTTCTGACAATATCGATGAGTTTGATGAATACCGAACCCAAACCACATCAACCAGCCCAAAAACTCAAACTACAACCAATACAAATATAGAGATCCCTACCGTATCAGCTTTTCCTGATACAACCGTCGAGACACTCGAAGGACAAGCCGCCAACGTCCTCCAACAACGAAATATAATCCAAGGATATCCAGATGGAGAGTTCAAAGGATCACAATCAGTGAACCGAGCTGAGATAGCTAAATTCATCCTTCTTGCCAAAGAAATAACACCCCTTCCAACCCTTCGAAACAACGGTCTCTTTACCGATGTTGAAGACGGACAATGGTATGTCCCCTACGTAATCCAAGCCAAACGACAAGGAATCCTCAGCGGGTATCCGGACGGATCATTTCGACCAGCGGCCACTGTCAACACGGTCGAATTCCTCAAGATAATTACCAAGACATTTGATCTCCCCGAGTATCTCGCTCATGACTACACAGATGTATCAGAAAATGACTGGTTCGCTCCCTACGCAGGAGTAGCAACTCAATATAACCTCTTCCCAGAACGATCATCCGATCAACTCTCTCCAGGACGAGAACTCACCAGAAAAGAAGTAGCTATCGCCATCTACAAAATACTTCAGGCTCAATAAAATTTAATTTCCCGGTCTCAGCGCCGGGATCTTCGATATAAATTATTTTTTTGAATGAACATCAATGTTTAATCCAGGTGTTACGTCCCTCAACATATCAAGCATTCCCTGATCAATAGTATTACTTTCATTAATTATCTTTTGAATTTCTGACTCTGGGGATTGGTCTACAATTCGAATAAGAAGACTATTTATAGTATCACCTGACACTCCCGCTTCAAATGCTATCTCTGTATAGCGGAAGGCACGAAATACAATTATATGTGAGAATTTAGAATTCTTGTCTATCAAAGATTCAATATCAATCTGCTCTAGATTTTGAACATATTTTTCCGCAATAGGTTCTACCACCTCTATCATTTCCAACTTCGATTTTTCTAAAACATCAGATTCTATTCCAGCTGTCTTACCTTTTTTCAGATAAAATAATACAGAATCAAAGTCTTTTCTATATCCACTCATTGAATCAGCCTCTCGGTATCCCCGCAAATCAACAATAGATTGTTGTAATTTCGTTGTCAGTTTTTGCATTTCTTTTTCTCGAATACTATCCATATCTACTTTTACTACGGACTCCTCTTCAACACGTTCACGAATCTCTACATTATATTGTTCAAACCTCTCACTTTCATTTTGCTCACCTGTATCAACCAAATATTTAATAAGTTGATCAAGCCGCTTTTCAATCATTCTTTGAGCGGAAAAAGAAATAACATCTGTTCCGAGCTCCTTCGTCATACATTCCTGATATAAATTAATAAGTTCTGTCTTCTCTTTGGTTATTATTTTTTCTTTATATTCTTCTAGCACTGTTTCTAGTGAATCCAAGTAGTCCTCACTGTATTTTCCTTTCTCTTTTTTATTTTCGATCTTCATCCTCTCTATAACATCATTCAATATATAAACATGAGAAGGACAAACACCAATCCCATTTTTTGCTTTTACAATCAAAGAGTCCATTTTATCAATACTAGCCAAAGTTCTTGCTGCCATGCTCTCAAGAGACCCTCCAATTTTTTCCATTGGAATAACCAAAGGCGTCCCACGAACAACTTCATTAACAATTAAAACCACACCGGGAGAATCTGTTATACACTGAAAATTTCTTCTATCAAAAAAAGGATCAGGAGAAACAGAGCTCTCCCGATAAATTTCTGTCATTCGAGGCATATTCTCTACATCTATCATCAATAAATCATCCAGAACCGAATCTTTTTCTTTTTCATCCACTCCAAATTCTTTTATCCATTGTATATGTAAGTCTATCTGATTATAAACTACCTCTGGCATCTTTTTCTGCTCATAATGTTCTAAACTTCTTTTCACCACCGCAAGATGATATCGTCCTCGACGCTCTGTATATATATCTATTTTACCTTGAAACTTGTGAAGTTCTTCATCCAAGATCCCAATTTTTTTGGCCTTAGTCATTAATTTCAAAATTTCTCGATATTCTGTAATAGGCTTCTTCATTTTATCCATCCCTAAATCTGAAGTTAACTCTTCTAGTAAAGTAACGACTCTTTGTTTCTCAATCTGCTGAAAGGCCGCTTCTTTAATTTTTCCTGATTCAAGCTCCTCAATAGATTTTTGAAGCCATTGTATCATCTCCTGCTCATCATTAAATCCATAATCCTCACATTCGGCTGATTTCACTTCAGAAATAACCGTATCTCGAAAAAAGTCAGAATCATTAAACTCAAGTACACCATTCTGCCAGTGCAATCCGACTATAACTCCTCCTCCATCAACGGCATCATTCAAAGCCTTCAAAGCATCCGATCGTTTCTGTAATTGCACTGAAGCAGGTTCATTTGAAGATAAACGCTTCACCTCTTGAAATACAAATCTTGAATAAGTATGTAAGGTAAAATGACTCAATAACTTCATAATTGGTAGATTTAAATCTAATAATTATAACACAAAACAGGAATTTAATCAAAAAACAGACTATATTGCAGGAAACAGTATTTTCACTACTCTATCTTTCATAAAAACACCCCCTCGAATTCCTAGGAAAAGAGATCTAAACAAAATTATTCATAAAAAGATACAACATGAATCACCAAAAAAACGATAAAATGAGAAAGTATAAAAACCTAGGAGGCGATTCCAAGGTCATAGCCTATGAAAGCGGAGAAGACTTCATAGATATAAAGCTAAAATCAGGACAATGGAAGCTCTACACCTACACCAACAAAAGTGCTGGTGAATATGTCGTAAACAAAATGAAAGGCCTGGCTAAATGCGGAGAAGGATTGGAATTCTATATAAACAAAAAGAAACCGCAGTATAGTAGTAGAGCTGTGGAGTAAACCCAACCTCCTTCTATATCAATAAGCTGCTCTAGATTTTTTATACGAGAAAATAAAAATCCTTAACGTTTAATCGGACAAGCCCCTCCTGGGCAGGCTGGTGCAATTTTTGGTTTTTTAATCAAACCAATCCGAACAAATCCATAGTAGATCTTACATCCGACACAAATCCCAAAACTTGTTTCAAACCACATAAACGTAAGACAGATCAAACACACACTCAGATTGATAGGACCTCTCACCTCAAGTATATACAACAATACGATCATCAAGCTCGACATCATCAAACCAATACTCCAAGCAAAACGTTTTTGAACGGCTCCCACATATTCAGGTCTTTGTTTTGAGACAATCAACTGCCCAATATTGGAAACAATAGAAAACTTAGTCCCAATTATAACCTTCGTAAAAAAATCGATAAAAAAGAATACCACTACGATCTTCAGCCACGAGTAATCTTGATCCAAGAAGGCCAGACTAAACGCCGAAGCCGCCAATACAAACATTATCCCTGCGCCTGCCCGTACAGCTCTCTCATTGAGTACTGGATAAGGAGCTGGAGATCCATGAATCATCAGTCCTGGGATAATTTTACCATATTGAAAGAAGCCGAATTCTTTGAGTGTTTTCATGATTGTTTGAGAAGTAAGGGAAGAACTTTTTTGATTTTTTCAATATCACCGTCTTCGAGACACTTTGATAGATTCGCTTCTAGAAAAGTCGAAAAAGCTCCATTAAGCGCAGATTGTGTCGCCTGAAACTGAACCAGTATCTTATCACACTCCGCATCGACTTCCATCAGACGAATTAATCCTTCTATTTGGCCCTTATTCCGCTTGAGACGATTTATTATCTTTTCCTTCATTATAAGCCTTATACCCCCTGGGGGTATTATGTAAAGAAAAAAGTAGAATAGAACTGTAGTTTTTTTCTAATGCAATATCACTTCCTCAGCGCCCCCCTCCACAACCAAATCACCCCAGCCACCGCCATCACCACATTACTCACCGCCACCACACTCCACACACTCCAGATACCCATACCATAGACACTCGTCGCCACGACGCTCAACGGAACCGCAATCACAAACGTCTTCACAAACAACAGCCAAAACCCCGGCCAAGATTTTCCCATAGCCTGAAATACATTGGATACAACCATTCCTGTTGCGAGGAATCCATACGTTCCTGCCACGATATAGAGATACCACATCGCGTAGCTCATCACCTCAGCATCCTGCGTAAACACCCCGATCACCGCTCGACCAAATACAATCAACAACACCCCTAAGATTGTCGCAGAGATAAACCCAAGAATGGAAGTAAGCCGAAACACTTCTTTGACTCGGTTCATATTTCCAGCACCCATGTTTTGCCCCACCATCGCCATCGCCGCCATCCCAAACCCCATTGCCGGCAGATAAGCAAAGATCTCCAGACGAAACACCAGACTAAAAGCTGTCGCGCCCGCCTCCAGGAAGCTCGTCGAAACAATAGAAATTAGAATCGCCATTCCAAGAGGATTAAGAACTTGCGTAAGAGAAGCCGGAATACCAATCTTGAGAATTTTTTTGACCGAAACCCACTGAATACTGATCTTCCGAAAAGAAAACCGAACACTTCGTCCAGGACGTGAAAGCACATACAATCCCAACACGATAAATCCAATCTGAGAAACCAGCGTCGCATACGCCGCCCCCTGTATCCCCAACTCCGGAAATCCATAATACCCAAAGATCAATAACGGATCCAAAACCACATTGATCGCCGTTGAAAAAGCAAACAACTTCGTCAGCGTAAACGTATCCCCTTCTGAATTAAAAGCGAACATGATATTGATCAGATAGAAGAACAACAACGACCCCGCGGCAGAGACAGTGAAGTACTCAAGTGCTGGAGGAAATATGTTTCCAATGGCTCCCGAAGCCATCAAGAACGGCTCTCGAAAAACCAATGACAAGATCGTAAAAAAAACCCCAAAAATAGTCGCCAACACAAAAGACTGCCCCAAAACTCGTTCTGCCTCCGGTTTATCCTTAGCGCCGATCGACATCCCCATCACCACGCTTGATCCTACCGCCAGCCCCATACTCAGAGCCACCATTATAAACAACGTCACCTGAGAGATACTCACCGCCGCGATCGCCTCGGTCGAGAGCTTACTCACCCAAAACGTATCCACGATACTATACAACGTATAGAAAAACATCGACAACATCGTCGGCCACGCCAACGACCAGATCTGACGAATAACGTTTCCTTGTGTGAGATCTTTTACCGACATTTTGGAGAGATTAGAAGTGCCCCGAGTCTAATCATACCAAACCAAAAAACCACACAATATCCAACTCCTTCACCCTGTGATACCAAGCCTTATTTTCAGACTATTGCCTCTTACAAACTTTTCTCTAAAGTCCCCCATACATGAGTCACAAAATAAGCCTCGAAATATTCAACGAAATGGAAGACGTCAAAGAAGGTACTTTTGATATCATATCCAAAAAACCAGAAAAAGTAGCCCCAGAAGAAATAAAAGAAGCTAAAAAAGAAGCCTATCGTTTTTTCAAACATCCCGTCTTTTTCATAAAAAAGATAATCTTAACCACCATTCCATTTCTCCTGATTATCATAGGAATAAAATTTATCCCCACAGAAATCCTCAGCAACAATAACCGAGCCTATATCAGCAGTCTTATGATATTGGTAGCCTTTACCCTCGGACTCAGACGATACATATACTGGAGACTCAACAGCTACCTCGTCGTACCAGGAGAGGGACTCTATATATTCAAAGCCAGAAATCTTTTTTCGCTTACCAGTGAAAATGTCCCTTTTGATAAAATCAGCACCATCGATCTAAAAATAGAAGGAATGGGAAGCCAGATATACGGATACGGAGACATAATCCTTGCAAGTATTATCACCAATAAAGAAACTGGAGCTACCATCATCCTCCAACGAATCTTCAAACCAAAAGTCGTCATCAAAGAAATCCGAAAAATAAAAGACATCCCACTACAATCAAACATATAACTCATGCAAAATATAATCATCTCAAGCTTCGGAGCCTTAATCTGTTTGTGGATACTGATATATTTTTTCTTTCTTTGGAAAAAAGCAAAAAACTTCGCTTCCTACCATCCATCACTCACGATAAAAAAGAAAATGCTTACCTCAAGCGTGATCGTAATACTCATTTCTCTTATAGGGCTTATTATTTCGCTGATACGAATTTTCGCTCCAGGAATGGTCAACCAATTCTTTGGATAAAACAAATACTACTCCACATCAATATAGAAGTTCTCATCCCCATAGAGCGTGTAGGTATTATCATCTAGTTTACGAGCATAGACGGTAACTGATTTTCCTGTAAAAGCCTCAAGATCCCCAAATCCATCAGCCCCCTTAACCGAACCAACCGTCTCTCGACTCCAGCCCATGATGGCCGTAACATGCTTTCCATCTTCTGTTTTGATATAACACTCCCCATCCGCAAAACATCCCGTATTCACCTCTGACAAAATCCCTACAAAACTTTCAATCTCCCAGTCTATTGGATCAATTACCTCTTCCTCTATAACTTCTGGCTCCATCATTCTTTTCCCCACCACTAGAGCTTCAGTCTCAACCTCTGGTATAATTTCATTCTGCACCACCACTTCCTCTGATTTCCCACACCCAACCAATACCATCGAAAGCACCAAAACCGATAACCATATTTTCATGATACAAATCATAACAAAAACAAAACAGAAATAGAAACTATTCTTGATTCCCCTACAATCCCTCCGATGAAACCTGAGATAAAATTTTCCTCCGAAGCCGAAACAGCCATAGACCAAATAAAAAAAGGTAAAAACTGTTTTATTACTGGAAAAGCTGGAACTGGAAAATCAACACTACTAGAGAACATTCGGATGACTCCAGATCAAAAAATGATAGTCCTCGCCCCCACAGGAGTCGCTGCCATAAATGTAAAAGGAGAAACAATTCATAGTTTTTTCAAACTCAAACCCGGCTATGAACTCGACGAAGCGACAAATAAACGAATGGATGAAAAAAAAATAAAAGGATATAAATCTATCAAAACCATACTCATAGACGAAATCTCAATGGTTCGAGCCGATCTACTCGATGCGATTGATATATTTCTTCGACGAGCCAGAGAAAACGACGAAGCCTTCGGAGGGGTACAGATGATTTTCTTTGGAGATTTATTTCAGCTTCCCCCAGTTCTGACCAACGATGACAAAGAAAGGTATTTTTCTGAATACCAATCTCCTTACTTTTTCTCTGCACAAGTTTTCCACAAACGAAACCTCTTCAGTGAAGCGTTTCGCCTCACTCACATTGAGCTCACACATATCTATCGACAGTCTGATGAAAACTTTATCCGACTCCTCAACGCTATCCGAGACAAAACCGCCACAGACGAAGATCTAGAGAAACTAAACCAAAATGTAGATAAAAACTACGCCCCCCCTCCAGAGTCAAAATGTGTTCATCTCATGGCAACCAACGCCAACGCCAACACCTATAACCTTCTCAAGCTTGGACAACTCAAAACTCCGTCTATAGAATTTGAAGCCTCCAAAAAAGGAAAGCTCGGAAAACTCCAACCAAATGACTCAAAAGTAACCGTAAAAATCGGATCTCAAGTCATGTTCATCAATAACGATGCCAAAAGACGATGGGTCAACGGAACCATCGGAACCGTCACCTTTCATACCAAAAAATACAACGACGAAGTCGAAGCCCTCGTCGACGTACTCGAAGTAACCCTCGAAGACAAAACCGTCGTAGAGGTCTCCCCACACACCTGGGATATATCCAAATACAGCCTCAACGGCGGACAGTTTGTCCGAGAAGAGATAGGATCATTTACACAGATGCCACTCAAACTTGCCTGGGCTATCACCATACACAAGAGCCAAGGAAAGACCTTTGAGCATGTAGTCATAGACCTCGGATGGGGAAGCTTCGCTCACGGACAGACCTATGTAGCTCTCAGTCGTTGCACTAGTCTAGAAGGTCTGGTTCTTCGACAACCACTCCGTCCGAAAGATATTATCGTTGATGAATATGTGAGGAAGTTTGCGAATGGGGAGTTGTAGAACCATCTCTTAGTCTCTCCCAAGGGGAGAGAGATAAAACAGTATTCTTGAGTAAAATCCCACGGAGATTAAGCCGAAAGATCTTCTATATCGTGATTACCTACAAGACCTTCTTCATATCATACACCTTCAATCCTTTAAAATTCTGAATTCCAGATAGTTTTTCATACCCCATCGATTCATAAAAAGACACCGCAAAAACAGACGAATGCAACTTTATAAATACAGCCCCCTCAGAACGGGCATCTTCCTCAAATCGTTTCATTAGTATATTTCCAACACCTTTACGATGACACGAAACATCTACTGCCAAAGAAACAACCTCATCTGATCTTCCCCGAACAAAACCAATTACTCCCTCCTCATCCTCTGCTACATACATAATTTTAGTTTTCTCCAATTTCTGCAACAACTCTTCCTCCGTATTTTTCTTCAAATCAAAAGCATCCAATACATTTTGAACTCCAGATTCATCAAAATAATCATCTCCACAACACGACTTAAAAGTCCGCATCACAAGGAGTGAAACAGCCTGTAAATCTTCAGTTCTAAATTTTCTAATATTCATTCAATTCAACAATATCAATTTTTTTCCTCTCGAGGAAATTTAATACAAACATCGAAGATCTCTCCACTCTTAACTTTCTAACCAAATTCCTTCGGTCGAGAATACAATCCTATTATTAAGAATCCGACAATCATATCTCTTTTCTATTAGGAGATATTACGAGAGGGTTTATTTTCCCTTCCTCCACAAAATCCTCCCAATCCGAATATCCGTATAACTCACCTTTTCTTCCAGAAAATCATACACCGGACGCAACACCCCATCCCCACAAGCCTCTAGCGCCTCACGGACATCGACATAGGTTCCATCATCTATCAGATACGCCACATCTACGGATTCCCCATCTTCCACCAGAGTCTCAATATGTCGCAAAATCGTCGTCTCCTTGAACCCCTGAGCCTTTACTATTTCAAGTATAGAATGATGATCCCTCAACATTTTCAAAGTCTTTTGATATCGTTCCCCCGTCGCCTTTTTCTTTTTTACTTTGGTCTTTCGCGGCTCAGGTTCAACTGAGACAACCCCACCCACCTCTTCACAATATCCATCAATTAACTCAATAAACAAAGGACCAAACTGACGTAACTTCTGAGCCCCTACCCCTACAATCCGAGAAAACAAATCCTCATTTCGTGGGAAAAAATGCGCCATTGCCTGTAAACTCTGATCTCCAAAAATCACAAACGGTGGTACCCCACGATCTTCCGCCAGACTTTTACGTAACACCCGCAAACGCTGAAACAAAACATCATCAAATTTCAAAACGCCCTTCTTCCTTCCTTTCTTCCCTTTCCTTCCAGCACCTGACGATATCTCTTTCTCTTCTTCACGAATCACCATAGAAATTTTTTCTTCCGTCTTCAACCACGCCACCCCAGCACTCGTAACTCGATATGTCGCATACTCCCCCTCATTTTGTTCTAGAAAATTTTTCACAATCAAATGCTTAAATACCTCATCCAATAAATCCTTAGAAACCGTTTTCCCGATTCCATAAACCGATAAAGCATCATGTCCTCGTTCTCGTATTTTTTGCGTATTCGCTCCCCGCAAAACATCGATCACATAGTTTTTCCCAAAGAACTGTCCCGTCCGTACCACCGTCGAAAAAATCTGCAGCGCCAAAGGCGTAACGTCCTGTTCTATCCCCGTTCCATTACACAAATCACAGTTTCCACATTTTGTGCCCATTTTTTCCCCAAAATACCCCAAAACGTGCTCCCAGCGACATCCGCGCGCCTCACAGTAGTCAATCATCTGCTCCACCTGTAATCCCTCCGCCCTCTGACGTTCTGGATCATCCACCCGACTAATAAAAAAATCATGTTTCCGCCGATCTCCATACGAATACAACATCACACATTCACTCGGCAGACCATCTCGTCCTGCTCGACCGATCTCCTGATAGTATCCCTCCAACGTCTTAGGAAAACTATAATGAACCACCATCCGCACATCCGGCTTATCAATCCCCATCCCAAAAGCCACCGTCGCGACCACCACCGCCACTTCATCTCGGATAAAATCATCCTGCACCTGATTCCGAACTGCATTCCCAAGCCCAGCATGATACGCCTTCGCCACAATTCCATTATGATTCAGATCCTCCGCTAGTTTCTCCGTCTCCTTCCGAGAAAACGCATAGACGATACAGCTCTCCCCCTTTTGACTCTGCAGCAACTCCACCAACCGATCAAAAGCTCCACGCTTACGAATGACCCGAATCGTAAGATTTTCTCGATAAAAACTAGCAATAAAGCAATTCGGATCTACCAGCTGTAGTTGCGCCACAATATCCTCTTGCACCTTCGGCGTCGCCGTCGCCGTTAGAGCGATTAACCGAGTATCCGGAAACTCTTCCTTGAGCCGTCGCATATTTCGATACTCAGGCCTAAAATCATGCCCCCACTGAGAGATACAGTGCGCCTCATCAATAGCAATCAACGCAATATCCAACGAATGTAACAACTCCATAAAACCAGGCGTAGAAAAACGCTCAGGAGCAATATACAGCAACTTCAACGGACGCTCTCCACCCAAAACTTCATTCTCAGTTACTCTGTTATTCTGTTTCTTAGTTAATTCTCCTACCCCTCTCAACCGCCCCATCACCCGATCCAATTCTGACGCAGACAAAGATGAATTCAGATACTCCGCCTCCACCCCATTAGCTCGCAACACATCGATCTGATCCTTCATCAGCGAGATCAAAGGAGAGATCACAATAGTTAACCCCTCCATCGCCAACGCCGGAACCTGATAACAAAGAGACTTCCCTCCACCCGTCGGCATCAGAACCACCGTATCATTCCCATCAATCACAGACTCAATAATCTCCCGCTGCTGAGGACGAAAAGAATCATACCCAAAATACTTCGACAAAATCTGTTCTAGGTCTTTCATACTTAATTATCTATTCAAAAACATAGTAATGCTTCTCATCTGTTCCTCAAAACCTTCATCCATCACAAACACCTCAAACCCATCCGTATTAGCTTCCTCCTTGATAATCCTTCCATATTCACAAATCATCTTCGCAATTCTAGGATACGTTTTTTCTGGATCTTCCGTCCGACGAATAATCCAATCATTCTTAGTCTGACTCTTATCTATATTCTCTACAAATAGAACCGAATCCAACTTCACCACAAAAACTACTCTAAAATTCTCAGATCCATATAGTTCTTCCAATTCCTTTACTACTAGAGGCTCAATAACATTCCCTTCAATTATATAGTCATTTTCCTCTGCCAATTCAGAAGCAACAAAAGCATCCAATGCAATTTTGGTCGTTTGAACCGGAACTCGATACAAATCTATAATTTCCGCTGCAGAATACTGCTCATACAATACATCATTCACACGATTGGTTTTCTTACGTAATTCTGACCAAGGAAATTTTTCTGCTTTTTCGGATTCAGGAATAAAAGCATTAGCCACACAATGCAAACTATCGGTCGAAATCCAAGGGATTCCACTAGACTTAGCAAATTGCTTAGCACAAGTCGTCTTTCCACACTTCGGAGGCCCACCAATCAGATAAATCATCCAATAAATATTGTAGATAGAATTTAAACCATCATAATCTATCCCATGAAGAATTACGATTATTTTGAACTACATCGGCAGAGTGATGATCTCATCTATCAATTTGATCGTAAGCTTAATAGTGATGGCGAATTTGGGTACAAACGCCGTGATCAAGATTTATGGATCACCTGGAAATATGAATTTGGCTGGATAGCATTCGACGAAGAATCTCAATCCATCACGGGAAGAGCCTGGGAGGTGATGCCAGAAGCCCAAATAGATCATCCCCCAGAAGGAATCTGGGTCAGCAAAAAAGGAATAAAATCCTATGTATATGAACTAAAATATACAGAACCTAAAGATTAATATTCATCTCTGTAGAAGTGTATTCCAAATATCAAAGATCTCTCCACTACGGTCGAGAATACACTTTCTATTGAAGTCTCCGTCCTATCTCTCTCCCCTTGGGAGAGACTAAGAGAGGGTTAATACTTCTTCCCCCCTTTATTCCAAGGCTTCGAATGCTTGTGAGAAGGATTCTTAGTTCGACCTCCATGAGAAGGTCTATCATATGGACGTCGTGTCTCTGATTTCTCCACCGTTGGACGATTTCGTTCCGACCAGACAAACGGATGATCGGCTACCAGCGGAATATCTTTCTTTATCAATCGTTGAATATCTCTTATATATCCCTGTTCATCTCTATCACAAAACGAAAATGCAATCCCTGTATTCTTCGCTCGACCAGTCCGACCAATTCGATGTACATATGATTCTGCTTCATTTGGGATATCATAGTTAATCACAAAGTTCAGCTCATTAATATCGATTCCTCGTGCCGCAATATCAGTGGCTACCAATACTCGTACATTTCCTTCCTTAAAATCTTTCAATGCCTTCTGTCTCGCTGCCTGAGATTTATTTCCATGAATCGCTGCGGATCGAACTCCGGCCTTATCCAGAAATTGAGCCAATTTATTAGCTCCATGCTTCGTCCGACTAAAAATCAAAACCTGATCCATCACATCATCTGACAATATATACATGAGAAGATGTTTTTTGTTTCCTTTATCGACTTTAAACAACCGTTGCTCAATAGTCTCAGCCGTAGAAGAAACTACCGCGACTTCTACTTTCACAGGATCATTCAACAACGTCCCCGCAAGTTTCGCTATCACTGGAGGCATTGTCGCCGAGAAAAACAAAGTTTGTTTCTGTTTCGGAAGCTTCGCAATTACTTTTTTTACATCATGAATGAAACCCATATCCAACATCCGATCAGCCTCATCTAGAACAAAAACCTCTAAATGATCCAATCGTACAATTCCTTGATTCATAAGATCTAGGAGTCGTCCAGGCGTCGCCACAAGAACATCACATCCTTTATCAAGAGCCTTCACCTGCCAGTGTTGCTTCACTCCCCCAAAAATCACCGTATGTTTCAGACCACTTCCTTTCCCATAATCAGCAAAACTTTCGTCGATCTGAATCGCAAGCTCTCGTGTCGGCGTAATAATCAACGCTTTAATACCATTGTTCCATTCCTGAGTTCCTCGCTTAGCATCGATCCGTTGGATCGTTGGGATAGCAAATGCAGCCGTTTTCCCCGTCCCAGTCTGAGCACATCCCAGTAAATCTCGTCCCTTAAGGATTGGAGGAATGGCTTGCTCTTGGATAGGAGTAGCTTCAGTATATCCTTTCGCTTTTACAGCTTTTAGAATTGGTTCTATTAGATTCAGATCTTCAAATTTCATATTTTCAATAGTTGATAAGTGAGCAGAGTGTAAACAATATCCAATAAAAACCTAATTTAAATAAATAATTAAAAATAATTACTATAAAAGTAAATAAGTCGTAAACCCAAGAGACTATCGAACCTGTTTCGTAATAAATTTTTCAAGTAAAAGCGACACCACAATAGCCCCACTCACAATCACAAAATACGTTCCCATCATCTGCCAAAATGAAAATGGAATATTCTTAAAACTTCCAAGCAGGAAAACACTATACCAAGAAACAATAGAAATTGCCCCAGAGATAAACCCGGCATGACGAAGATGTATTTGTTTCGTCAGAAAAACATCCTTAAAAAACGAAAAATGAATTAACTTAGGCAGGATAATATGATGAAGCACAAAACCATTCACCACTACAATCACAAAAATAACACACTTCACCAAGAACTTTGGGGTTTCAAGCAATACCTCCATCTTCGGAAGAAATAGAAACACCCCACTTATAAAAGCCAAAAAAATACCAATAAAAATAACCCGAGCCATCGTCTCTATAACTTCTGCTTCTTTTTTTTCAATTTCACCAACACCATTCCATTCGCCTGCATTTACCGTAGAGGTTA
>JABAZT010000032.1:2679-3968 GCA_018608565.1 Candidatus Altimarinota bacterium | reverse complement strand
GCAGTTATCGCCGCCAGGATTCACGAGTGTACAGCCCTATCATTTGGTCCAGTAGCTGACGACACTAATGGTCTGTGATAGGAGTTATTCAGGGAATCTTAAACTCTTGAGAAAAATAGAAAAAAATGGTATAATATTCTGAATGAATAGGTTTAGACGAATTCATAAAATATTTCTGCTTCTGCTTTGTGTAGGAGTAGTCGCGATAAGTCTCTGGGGAAATACCATAAATCTAAAGGAAGAAAAATCTCTTGCCGCTTCGGTCGTAGAGGTGCCAAGCGAATGTAATATTTATCTAGATTATGATGAATATGGAGCGTGTGAGCAGGTGACAGAGTTTGAATGGGAACGGTGTCGAGATTTTCGGATGATTGATACTTGTAGTGGAGAGCAGATTGATCGTGAATGTGAGCCTTGCAGTGCTTCAGATACAGCGGTAGTCATTGAGTCAGTAGAATCAGCGCCTCCAGCACAACCAGTAATAGAATATAAAACAACGGAACCAGTCGTTCAATATACAGAAAAAATAGAGAGTTGTAGTGGAGAGTTAGTGCCATCTCATTATTGGGATAGGAATGAAGCTTTGAGAGATAATTCAACAGGGATTCGTCCTCGTATGCAATATTCAGGCAAGAATAATGGTCACAAGCCTGTAGTATTTAAACGTTCGGATGGAACGGCGTGGCTTTCAAATCAAAAGATGTATGAAAGTTTAAAAAATATGTTGGGGGTGAATGTCCTAGATATTGTTTTTACAGCTAATGATGGAGCTGTCTTGTATAAGGATGGTTCAGTGAAAATGTTTAGAATTGATTCAGGCGCATTGGCACTGAAAAATTATTATATGATGCCAGTTAACCCAAAAATAAAAGAAGATTTAGAGTCAGGCGTTCAGAAAATATACAGTTCAATGACTTATTTTATTGCTGAAAAAAAAGATGGAACTCTAATTATTTGGGATGGGGGCTCCTTCGGGGATTTCAAGATTCATAAACCAGATAGCCCAAGTAAAAAAATATATCCACAAGCGGGAATTGTTTTGAAGAACAATGGAGAGATTGATCAATTATACAAAGATATAAATCAGGCATATAAAGTTGATTTAGAGGGCGCACGTACCGGAATAGAAAAAATACATACACATAATGTTACAGGATATTTCTTACGGATTTATAAGGGAGGAAAAGTAAGGTTTGGAGGACTAAATCCATTTAATGGAGAAATTTCAGGGGTAACGCAGGTTTTTTCAGCTCCTTCATCTTACGTGCTGGTGCAAAATAATAATAAGC
>JABAZT010000032.1:0-2669 GCA_018608565.1 Candidatus Altimarinota bacterium | reverse complement strand
GTCCTCGATACGGATGGAAATATTTATAAAATCTATAAAAATAATAAGAAAGAAAAACCATTTAATGATTTTATTCTCAAGAGAACCAATACGGCAAAGAAAAAAATAAAAGACTATGTCTTGATAGAAAAGACTATGTTAGGGTATGTAAAATATGCCGATGGAACCAATGCGATAAATAACGGAGCCGATCATTTTATTGATGTAGAGCCATTTGAAGAAATGACATTTCTCTGGGGAGAGGGTTATATAAACAAAGGAAGAGGGATGTATTTTTATATACAGACGTCTAGTGGTGCGTTTAAACCCTATCTCTTAGATCCAAATGGATCACATAATATTGGACTCAAAGAAGCTCAATTTCAGGCATCTCCAAATCAGCAAAAATTACTCAATAATATTGATAGTTTTTATCGTCTGGGGGATGAGCGTATTTTAGTTTTTTCAGGAGGAATAATGCTTGAGATTGAAGGATTGTCAGTAATAGGAAGTACAAATTACTGTGAATGTGAAAGAGAGATAAATTCAGCTCAAAAAAATATAGAAGTAGATCAATTAGATATCTCGAAATCAGCTCAATGTATAAAAAGTATCAATGGAATTGAACTTTCAGTATTTGAAGAAGAAAATAAAAATCAGTCATTAGAATTTCTAAATCGATATATACAAAATACTCGAGTTATAACTGAAAATAATAAAGTAATAGATCTGCGTCAGGGAGAACCACTTATGAATAGAAAAAAGCATTTTAATAAGACTTCTTTTCGTCTACATGAAAGTGATTTTGAAGGGCGGACCGTGCGATCATGGGAAAGTGGTTCGATTCCATATGACCCAGGAAAAGAAATTAATTTTGAGAATCTCACGGCAGAAGAATATCAAACAAGAATCAGTGAGAGTGAGATTGTTGATGTGGTAGATAATGGACTGAAGTATCTAAGTAAATCATTAAATGTGTCAGGAATAAATGCGGCAACGCTTTATCTTAAGAAAGATGGAAGCATCTATCTTGCGGATGACAAGCTATGGTTGGATCATCCACTTCGAAAAGAATTAAATAAAGGGAAAGTAAAAAAAATATATGGATCGGAAGGACTTAACGCACTTAATTTCTTTGGAATAGAGCGAGAGGATGGATCATTTTTCTTTTGGAGGCATGCAAGTAGACAGATCTTTACTCGTTTCCCAAAACCAACACACAAGACAGCCTATACAAGTGGTCAGGGTGGTTTAGTTGGGAAATATATTTATCAAGAATACATTCCTAAAACGAGTATAAAAGAAATAAGGGGGACTTCGAAAGGAATAGCAATACTAGAGGCTGATGGTAAGGTTACGGCAATATTAGATAACGATGACGGGAAAGAGGTTTTAGCATATTTAGGTGACACTCATTCTTTGCCAGTAGGACATCATATGATGCCAGTGGATACAAAGGGGAAAGTTTTATTTAACAATATCGAAACTTTAGGGGGTGGGGCCTATATGCTTCCAATGACAAAAGATAGAAGAATAGCCTACAAAGAAGGGGGGTCTCAAGGATATCTTGAGGATATTGAGTCTGTTCATTACTTAGGAAGAAATAATTCTATAGCTTTTGTGCAACAAAAAGACAGATACACGGTTTGTGTGCTTGGAAAGGATGAAATATGTGAAAGATTATTTGAAAAGGAGCGAAAGGTAAAAAAGATATGGAGTGATACGTCACTTGGTATTGGTGTATTATTCTTAGATATAAATAATAAAATCTACTATACAGATGGAAAATCAGAGTTTTCAATTGGAAATGAGATAAAAACAGAGGAGATAGCTACTGTTAGATTTTTGGGATCAGGAGATTTGGCAATATTAAAAAATGATGGAACTTTATTAGTAGGGAAAAGAAAATCTGCCAGTGAGGGCTTTGTCTTTACCGTTGTAGTCGAGGGAGTGCAAGATATTGAAAATGATTTTTCAAGTTTGTTGGTACTCAAGAATGATAAGTCAATCATCAAGTACAATAGTAATATGATGGAGTCCTATGGGCTTGATTCAAGTGGTGCTAAGTACAAGTATAATTCAGTTTTTACCGCAGAAGATCTTCAGGATATTGATCAGATATTTACGCACGATGCGATTATTTATGCTCGAAAAGTGGATAAATTATATAGAATGTCAGGAGGAACCAAAAATATCAAAACAGAAATTGAGTGTGAGGTAGAAGAGGAAGAGGTGATTGAGGAAATAGTTCTTCCAGAATCATTGGGTCATGTGGGACCAATTGATGGGTTTGAGGTTTTATTTGGAATAGATGGTGTCCAATACATGAATGCAGGAGACAAGGAAACGAAACTGGTCGCCAACGAAAAAATAGAGATTTACATTTTAGACGGAGGAAGTGAATTCAACTGGGATATAGGGAAGATGCATGTTGACTATAAAGTCGAAGGATCCAGCCAGCCAGTAACTTGTTATGGCGAATCTCAGGAAAATTTAAAAATTGAATTTAATACTGAAAAGATTTCTAGTTTTGAGTATGCGGGGGAGATAGAAGATTGTTTTAGCAAATCGGGGAGATATGAAGTATCGATAACAGGAACCAGAACTGACAACACCACTCTAAAAAAAGCGTATAAAATAGAGATAGTCGCAGGCGAGGTGGATAAGCATGAGAGTGAGTTTCGGTTTGA
>JABAZT010000037.1:2367-26778 GCA_018608565.1 Candidatus Altimarinota bacterium | reverse complement strand
TTATCCACCAGTACCACCAGCAGGAGCACCACAAGGAGCATATCCTGGTTATCCACCAGTACCACCAGCAGGAGCACCACAAGGAGCTTACCCTGGTTATCCGCCAGCAGGAGCTGCTCCTACTCCGCCACCACCACCTAAACCCCAAACACCTACAGCTCCACCAGATCCAAATGCTCGTGTAGGGCAACTTAAGACACGGGGAACAGGTCATATTTTTACAATTCCACCACATCCAAACACTCAGTTTGATGAAGAAAATTTTCTTACTCTTTTAGAGGGTTCGATCTCTCTGACGATGGAAGAAAAGCAGCGAGTTATAGATGCTATTCCTCGACTTAGTATAGAGCAAATCAATGAATTGATTTCTATATTTGAGGAGGAGAAGCAAAAATTTTCAGAATTAGAGAAAGAATTTTCAGATGATGTTTCAAAACTTAAGGCTGAAAGAGAGAAAGAAATTGAAAAATCAGAGGTAAATAAAGAAGAAAAAGCAGTAGAAGATGAAGATGCACAGGCCGCAGAGGCCCTCAAAAAGCAAATGCTCGGAGATTGATAATAATTTATATTTATCTTCAATAACTTCTTAAGCTATATGTTTAAGAAGTTTTTTGTTCGCATCTATATTTGGTCTTGCTATTATATCTTTCGATGATTCATTGGACGAAGTGGTTTTTTCACTTGAAATCACTCTGGTTAGAAATTGGAGTTTGGGTGTTTTTGAGCCTTTTCTTTTATGGGATTGCTCATACCTATGGGTTGCTCTTATTTTCCTTTTTTGAGTCGATTCGCTCGCCAGTTTTGGATTGGTGGATAATACTCTTTACTGAAAAATTATATTATCTATGGATTACTATTTTCTTTTGTTATGTGTGTTTTAAGCTTTGGACGAATGAAAATCATAGATCTCGTCTTGCCCCTGGGCTTTATGCATTAGTTGTTTCAGGGATAACGGTGTCTATTTTGAAGTATATTTTTGCGATTCCTCGTCCCTATCAGGTATTTGAGTTTGTGCCACTTGTATCAGAGTTGTCTTTTAGTTTTCCGTCTGCTCATACGGCGATTGCTTTTAGTATTTTGATTCCTCTGTGGCGGATCTCTAGAATAATTGGTATTTTTTGGGCTGGAGTTGCGTTGTTAACTGGTTTTGCACGAGTGTATGAATATGTTCATTATCCGACGGATATTGTCGGAGGTTTTTTTGTTGGAGGATGTATTGGAGCAATTTTTTCTCATCCAATTGTTCATAGAATGATATCAGAGGCGTGGGAGAGTATAGAGTTTCGTCGTCAAACGTTTCATTTTGTTTTAGGCTTTTTATGTGTGTATTTTCATTGGAAGGGATTGTTGAGTCTTTGGCATATTGGTGTGATTCTAATATCTGGTCTTGGGGTTTCGTTAGTTTCTCAGTATAAAAAAATTCCAATTATTTCTCACTGCTTGGAGCGCTTTGATCGCCCGAGAGATAAAGACTTTCCTGGGAGAGGGGCTTTTTATTATTTTTTGGCGGTATTTTTGTGTTTTTTGATTTGGAATAATCGTTTTTCGGAGATTAGGATTGCTTATAGTGCGATCTTAATTTTGGCGGTTGGAGATTCATTGAATCATCTGGTAGCCCAAAGTTTTCCTCAATATCCAATTCCTTGGAATAGAAAAAAAACAATCGTGGGAGTCTTATTTGGTGTAGTGGCGGGAACGTTTGCGGCTCAGTTTTTTGTACCACTTCGGTTTGCCTTTATTGCAACTGTGATCGCTTTGCTTATAGAGACAGTTCCTTGGCGTATTGGGAAGTATTATATTGATGACAATCTAACGGTTCCTTTGGCTGCAGGAGGTATATTGTATTTGTTTAATTGGCTTGGTTATTTTACTACTATTCCTGTGAGTTAGAATCGAGTAATGCTTTGAAATCTTCTGTGTTTTCTGGGATACATTCGATTGCTGCTTCTTCTGAAATTTGTCCAGATTGAACTAAGTCGAGTAGATATCTTTCCATAGTAAACATCCCCTCCTTGAGTCCCATTTGCATGATTGATTTTATTTGATGTGTTTTTTGGTCTCGCATCATGCTCGATACGGCATAGTTTTTGAATAGCATTTCAAAGGTGGCAACTCTTCCATTTCCATCTTTCTTGGGAACAAGAGTTTGCCAGACTATCGCTCGGAGAGAGGCAGCGAGTTGTTGTCGTATTTGGTTTTGTTGTCCAGCAGGAAAAACATCTACGAGTCTATTTATCGTGTCGATAGCTCCATTTGTATGAGCGGTGGCAAATACAAGGCTTCCGGTCTCTGCGGCGGTTACCGCCATAGATATGGTTTCAAGGGTTCTCATTTCTCCCAGAAGTACCACATCAGTTGCTTCACGTAAAGTTGAGGCAAGTGCTGCATGGAAAGAATGAGTGTGCTCCCCTACTTCTCTTTGTTCGATAAGACATTTGTTGTTTTTATGTACAAACTCAATTGGATCTTCGATAGTGATAATATGTTTTTGATAATCTTGATTGATCATATTTATCAACGAAGCGAGTGTTGTTGATTTTCCAGACCCTGTAGATCCTGTTACGAGAACAAGACCATTTTTAAAATGAGCACATTTTCTCAGAGACTCCGGCAGGCCTAGTTCTTCGAATACAGGAATTTCGGTAGGGATATATCTCATGACGATAGAAATTCCTTTTAGATGCCAAAAAGCATTTAGTCTAAAACGAGAAAAATTTGGTATATCGACGGCAGCATTTATTTCTTGGTCTTTTTTAAAAATTTCTAAATCTCCCGGAACGAGGACCATTGATAAATATTCCATCAACATTTCTGTTGTATAGACTGGTTCAGCTTCAAAAGTTTGTACTTTCCCATGGATTCTGGCGCTTGGCTTTTGACCTGCACAGAGAAATAAATCAGAGGCATCAGCCACTTTTCCTTGTTGCATGATCTTGTAGACGTGTTGGGCTATTTCAGACATTCGGTCAATTGTAGCAGAAAATCTGCTTTTTAACAAGGCAGAAGGAGAAGAATATATAAAGACTTAGAAGGTGTTTTTAAAGAAATTTCTTACAGTTGGTACATAGCAATTCCTGTTGCCACGGAGACATTGAGAGAGCCCTTTCTACCACGTTGAGGGATTTCGAGGTGATAATTACAGAGTTTCAATACTTCAGGGCTGACTCCTTCTACCTCATTTCCGACAATTAGTGCGAGCTTGTCTATCTGGTGTGTGTATTCTAGTAAATTTTGGGCTGTACTGGTTTGTTCTAGTGCTAAAAGGGTATATCCCTCATCTTTTAGCGTTTGGAGGCAAGAGGCCGTGTTTTTGTTGTATTCCCAAGGAATGAAGGATTCTGCGCCAAGAGATACTTTTTCAATTCGCCTGTCAGGAGGACAACCGGAATATCCGCAGAGATATACTTTTTCAAATCCACTGCTATCTGCTGTACGAAAAATCGCCCCAATATTATGGAGCGATCTTATGTTTTCTAGTACGACAACTTTAGATGACATTTATGCTTCTTTAGCTTCGATTTTTTCTTCTGCTACTGACTTTGTTTTTTCAGCTTCTGCTTTTGCAGCTGCCATTTCCTTTTTTTGTTTAGGAGTTAGCTTTTCTTTTTTGATGTGTTTTCCTTCTCCTGCAGCAGAAGTAGCTCCTTTGTTTAATTTTTTAGTAGAATAAGAAATTTCTTTGTTATTCTTCTTAGCCCATTTTTTAAGGGTTTTAATAGCTTTAGCAGAAAGTTTCATTTTCTCTACTTTTCCTGTTTCAGGGTTGTACATCTTTTTTGAAAAAAGATTTGGTCTAAATGTTCGCTTTGTCGCTTTGAGCGAGAAAGGTCTATTGTTTCCTGCTGAAACTTTTTTTCCGGTTATTTGGCAAGTTCTTGACATGATATACGGTGTTAGCCGATCGAGGGTAATAAAAAAGTGTTAAACGTCAAGCGCTTATAGTGCGTTTTCTATTTTTTGGTTCAGTACTTGCTGTATATAAGGGTCAGCTTTGTCTGAAACTGATTTTAGAAAGTCTTTAGTATAAGGATGAGAAGGTAGTAACTCAATCTGACTTCCAAGATAACTAATTTGGTCTATTACTAATTCGTTTTGATAAATATCGTTTAGGAAATTCTGTACGTATTTGTCTTTCAGTAGTTCGTGGTAAGAGCTTTGATCAGGTGTTCCGAGCGAATAAAGGTGTTGTAATGTCACAATTTTATTAAAAGGGGTTACGGCTGTATTTGGTTTTCCAAATGCCAGATTTCCTCGATTGTTATGAAGAATTACGAATAAGCTTTCGACGGCTCTAATCTCCTGTAGAAGTTCTTGGTTTTTTGTTTTTGAGGCCACAAGAGAATAGACCTCTTCAAGATTAACGGTTTTGAGATTAATTCGTCTAGAGATTTCTTTTTGTCGATTTGTCTTTAGTGCTTGTGCGATAGAGAGGAATGTTTGCTCTGCTGAGTTTATATCTTTGTTTGCTAGTTGAGAGTCTCCTGCAAATTGTTTTTCAATTCCGCTTAGTACTTTTGATCTAGCGATGATTAGTTTTGCTTTTATAGATTGAATTTGTGATTCAGAGAGAAGCGAGTTTTCATCTTCTTTAATAATACTTAGGTCCGTATCGCTTCGAAGCGTTAGAGAGTCTCCTGCCGAAAGAGAAAGACTTCCCTCTCCGAGATCAAATACTTCTACTTGGTTTTTTTCTAATAATACGGTGGTTTCCCCTGTTTCGGTAACCGTAACTTCAAATGCAGCCCCAGGGCTACTCTTGATGATTCCACGACTGGTTGCAAACTCTCCAGAACGAAAGACGGTGTTGTCTAATGTTCCTTTAACTAAAAATATTTCACCCATATCAGTTACCTTTACCTGTGTGTTGTGTTCGGCGACTGAAACAACTTGGTTTGGGAGTGATATTCGAGCTTGTGCTTTTGCTCCTACTTTTACAAAATCTCCTATTAATAGGTTTGTATCTTTTTCTGCCAGAAAGCTTTTTTCTCCACGAATTATTTCAACGGGCCCATAGAGTGGATTTACAACTCCAGCGATTACTTCATTATTTTTTTGTGGTAGTACAAAAACCCCAATCAAAGCTAGAACTCCTATTGAGCTTATGACTTTTTTCCATTGAGATCCGATCAGTAACATGAATGGTTTTTTTCTTTTCTGGTTTAGTTCAAAGGCTCTCATGACCTGTAGTTTCACTCGTGCCTTTCGAGAGGCAGAGGCTTTCTGGCTGATCTGTTTAAAATATTTTGAGAGTTGCTTTTCTAAGTCGTTGAATACCATTTTTCAGTTATAACAACGGAAAATATTTGAGTTTGTTACAAAAAAAATATCTTTTTGGGATTTCAACTTGATCAATTTCATCTTCTAAAAAACAAGGGTTGGTTTACTTTGTAAGAATTTGCATTTTTGAGGGGCTGGGGGTATAACTTCTGGAGTAAATGATATATAAAGGAATTAAAGCGCTCGAGTCTCTTCCTGAAAAAGAAGAAGAGTTTATTCGAGTACTTACATACAATTCCTTTTTGGGCGCAAGAGGAGGGAGTAGTGCAAAAGAGTTTTGTAGTGCCTGGAAGGCGAGTAATTTTGAATTTAAGGATGGAGATATAAATGCTCGAAATACGTTTTTACAGAACTGGTGCTCTGAGACATATGTCGAAACACAGCAATTAATTAAAGGAACCAGAGCAGATATTGGGGCTATTCATGAAGCAGTTTTTGCTCTTCCAAATGGAGAAGGTCTTCCTGCTGAACTTGAGACTGCTGGATATTCGTGCAATTATTTTGACTCACCTCATCGTTCAGCGAAAGTCGGAGAAGGGTTAATTCTTTTTGCTCGACAGGAGATAGAGCAGGTATTAATGCCCAAGGTACTTCCTTCTGATCAGAGGTCGAAAACAGTATTTGGGTCGGCCGGATCGCAACAAAAAGCGTTGGATATAAATATCATTGGAGGGAGGTATAGCCTGGACTCTAAAAATCGAGAGAGCCAAATCATGGAAATGGCCAAGGAAATTGATGAAAAGCAACGAACGCTGCTATTCTTTGATACAAATGATGGTTTCCAGGATGATATAGAGCCTGTTTTGGGAGATCGGTTCGAGTTTATTTCTCCACGAACCTATCCAGCATTTCTACCAATCCCTTTCTTGAGGCTAGACAAGATTGGATTTAGTAAGCACTTTGAGTTTGTTCGGAGCTTCGTCATAAAGCTTTCGTCAGACCACTTGGCCGTAGTGGCAGATCTGAAGTTAATCAGTTAAAACTTTTCAAATCTTCATGTACCCAGATTCCGTTTTCTTGAATTAGTATATCATCAAAATATACTTTTCCATTGGCATCTTTGTGACGGATTATCATATCCCAGTGAATGGCGGAATCGTTTCCATTTGGGGCTTCATCATAACATTTCCCAAAGGCCATGTGAGTAGATCCTCCAATTTTTTCATCAAAGAGGATTGATTTAACAGGATCTTGGATCATTTTATTGGTTCCGAACGCAAACTCTCCCAGATATCGGGCGCCTTCGTCTGTGTCGAGGATTTTGTTGAGATCTTCGCTATTTATATCTGATTCAGCTTTGATGGCTTTTCCATCTTTGAACTCGATTTTAATTTCGTTAAATTCTTTTCCCATATAGACCGTCGGTGTATTGAAGGTGATGTGTCCATTTACATCAGTTCTGTGTGGTGAAGTGAAAACCTCTCCGTCTGGCATGTTGCACTCTCCACAACATTTAACGGCTTTTTGTCCTTCTATGTTGACGAGGAGATCGGTTCCATCAGCGACGATGTGAACTTGTTTGGTCGCTTCCATGAGATTTTTCAAAACCTCTTGTTCTTTGCTTACCGCTTCCCAGTCCTGGATGCATGCGTCAAATACGAAATCTTCCCACTCTTCCAGGCTTCGTCCCGCATCTTGTGCTCCTGCGGCGGTTGGATATTCAAATAGGACCCATTTTTTCTTATGAAATATGTCAGAGAGTTTCTTGGTCGCTTTTCGTTTTTTGACGGCTTTTTCTTGATCGATTTTGGCCATCTCCATCTTGTTTGTGTCGGCAATGATCTGAATCATAGCATCAGTTGCCTCTGCCTCTGCGAAGGCGTATTCAGGACAATCAGTGAGCTGGTATTCTTCGTTGGCATGATCGTAGAACATTCGTGACATTTCATCGGTTCGGATTTCATATCGAGGGAATGCTCCAGCCTCCAGACAGAGTTTGTAGCACTCTTTCATGAGTGGGTATCCTTGGAGTCCGTAGGCAATGATAAGTACTCGTTCTTTTGGTTTTACTTTGACGGAGTATTCGACGAAGAGTTTGGCGAGTTCGTGTATTCGTGGATCTTGCATGATTTATATTGGTTATAGATTACTGAGTTCAGATTCCATTTTCATTAGTCCATCCTTCGCCTGAGTTAGTTCATCTTGAGTTTGCTGAACGAGTGCTGGTGGAGCTTTTTCGGTATAGCTTGGGTTAGATAGTCGCCCTTCGAGTCCTGATATTTTTTTCTGTAGTTGTTCGATTTCTTTGGTGAGACGATTCTTTTCCGCTTCTGGATCAAAAGGAATCTCTACATACAGATCATATCCATCAACTACAGATACCGCCGCATGTTCTGGTTTTGCTACATTGGCCTCGATTTCTATTTCAGAGAGATTGGCGAGAACTTTGAGTAAATCTCCTGCAGATTTAATTTCAGTGTTATCAGATTTTATTTTTACTGAGATTTTTTCTTTTGGATTGAGTTTTTTCTCAGCTCTAATTTTTCGGATTTCTGTTACTAGATTCTGAACGGTGGTGAATGTGGCTTCCGCTTCTGGACTTCCAAATTGAGGATTAGGATATTCAAGATCCATGATTGAACCGTTTGGATCAAAGAGCTGTTGCCAGATGGTTTCCGTGATAAATGGGCATAAAGGGTGCGTAAGTTTGAGGATCTCTCCGTATACATATTTCAAGATTTCAGGATTGAGTTCGACTTTACTTGCCTCAATATACCAATCACAAAATTCATCCCAGACGAAATGATAGATGGCATCTCCGGCAGAAGATATTTCGTATTTTTCTAGATTTTCTGCGACTTGGGCCGTGACGGTAGAGAGTCGAGAGAGGATCCATTTGTCTGCGAGAGATAATCCCTCTAAATCTCCCTTTATCAAGGGAGACTTGCTCCTCTCTTCCTTGTTAAAGGAAGGGTTGGGGATGGATTTATCTTCCAACTGCATCTGTATAAATCTTCCGGCATTCCAGAGTTTGTTTACGAAGTTTCGGTATCCTTTGATCTTGTTTTTTCCAAGTGGAATAGGATTTCCAGGGCTGGTTCCGATTACGAGAGAGAGTCGAACAGCATCGGCTCCAACTTCTTCGATTACTTCGAGAGGATCAATTCCATTTCCTTTAGATTTGGACATTTTTTTCCCTTTTTCGTCACAGACGAGTCCATGAAGATATACCGTATGAAATGGATATTTCCCGGTCGCGTATTTACCAAACATGATCATTCGCGCCACCCAGAAGAATAATATGTCCCATCCAGTTTCGAGTACGTCGTTTGGGTAAAATTTCTGGAAATCTGCACTTTCTTCAGATCCAGGACCAGTCCATCCCAGTGTAGAGTAGGGCCAGAGGGCTGAACTAAACCAAGTATCGAGGGTGTCTTCGTCTTGCCTTAGATTTTGTCCTTCAGGTTTTTGATGAACGATAGTTTCGAGTGCTTCAGCAGGTTCTACATGCCAAGCCTCTCGATATCCTGGAAAGTCTTCTGACTTTCGTCCTTCTTTGCATGCATAGAGTGCAGCAGTAAAAGTACTATGTCCTGCGATTAGGATTTCTCCCTCAGTTTCAATTTCTTTCAGCTTGTTCCATACTCTTTCTGCTCGTTGCAATAGATCAGTATTTGATTCGCCTGTATTTGTTGCGGCCGCATGTCGGAGGGCTGCATTGTCTTCAAAAACAGTTCCTTCAAATTCCCCCCAGTTATATTCTGTTATTTCTGGCCAAATTTCTATTTCTGAAGTGAGGCCAAGTTCTTCTTTAATTATTTTGGCAGTATCTGCCGCTCTTGAAAGATCAGAGGTGATGATTTTTGTGATATTTCGTCCTTTCAAATTCTGAGCCGTAGCCCTTGCTTGAGATATTCCTTTCTCAGTAAGAGGCGAATCGATAGTCCCCGCAAATATATTATCTCTTGCCGCTTCGCTTTCTCCATGTCGAACAAAAATAAGTTTCTGCTTTTTTGGAAGATGAATTTCGCCTTGTTCGTCATACCAGACGGGGATTCGATGACCCCACCAGATTTGCCTAGAGATACACCAGTCTCGGAGATTATCGATCCAGTGAAAGTATACTTTTTCATATTGTTCTGGGATGATTTTTACATGACCACCTCTGACGGCCTCCTGCATTTGCTTCTTGAGCGTTGTCGGTTCTCCTGAGAATCGATCGGTAAATTCTTTTTCTACCATGATAAACCACTGTGGGGAGATCATTGGTTCTACGACACAGTTGGATCGGTAGCATTTAGGCACTCTATGTTTGTACGTATTGTCCTGACCGACGAGGAGTCCTTGAGATTTCATCAGTTTTCCAGCTTCTTTTCGAGCTTTCGCGACTGGCATTCCTGCACATGGTCCTGCGATGGCGGTCATATTTCCTTCGAAATCAATTTTCTCAATATAGTAATCTTTGAGATCATGTTTCTGTGCCAACTCGTAATCATCCGTCGCATGATTGACTGAGATGGTCATCGCTCCAGTTCCTTTTTCCATATCGATGAGTTCATCGGTAAGGACGTAGAATTTTCGTTTTCCAGCAAAAGTTTCTGATTCAAACTCTTGTCCTGCTAGTTCAGATCCCTTGAGAGTTTCTATAAGTTCAAATCTTCCTTCTAGTAGATTGAAGAGCTTTGTGAGACGTTCTTTATCGTCAAATAATACTTTGGCGAAAATCATGGTTTCAGGCGTTCCTTCATTTGGGATATATTTTACTCGAGCATATTGTCCTTCTGGATGAAGAATCAGTGGACTATCTGCACATTTGGTTTCAGATCGAACGGTGGCGATGATAAATTCACCACATCGAATGTAGTAAAAAGGTTCACCTTTGTCTTCCCACTCCAGTTCGTCATCAGCGAGAACTGACTGAGCGCCGACGGACCAGTTGATCATTCTATATCCTCGCTCAATGAGTCCATCTTCATAGAGCATCTTGAACATAGTGGTTACTGCATGATTTCGAGTTTCATCAAGAGTGTAGGCTTCTCGGCTCCAGTCGAGCCAAGTTCCCATTTTTTTGGTTTGTCCGATGATGGTGTCGTGTTTTTCGGTCGCAAATTTTTTGGCTTCTTCGAGAAAATCTTCTCGTGACATTTCTTCTCGCTTGTTGAGACCAAGATGCTTGATAACTACATTCTCAGTTGCGATAGCGGCATGATCGGTTCCAGGAATCCAAAGAGATTCGTGGCCTTTCATCTTTTTATATCGGATAAGGATATCCTCGATGGCGAGCATCGCCGCATGTCCTAGATGTAGCTGTCCAGTTACATTCGGTGGTGGCATGACGATTGTAAATGGATCTTTTTTAGAGCTGTTATCGGCCCGCATTGCTCCAGAGGCTTCCCACTGAGCGTATATGTCATCTTCGAAGTCGTTATGGTCGTAGGCTTTTTGCATGTTGTGTATATCATAAAAATTCTCGCTTGTATGAAAAGCGAGAGTTCGGTTTAGAATTTCTCGCTGTATTTATTCGACTACCACCACCACATCAGAAATGGGTGTTTTGTAGGGAGAAAGGCGAGAATGAGTATTCATTATAAAGTGAATATATTGAGAAATCAATTGAAAGTCAATGTTATACGGGGTGTGGTAATATCATAAGGTCATCTCTGTGCATGTTTTCTTGTTTTGTCTTTGGCATTAATTTTTCAATGAGCTTCATTCGAGTTCTGGGGTGGTGGATGTTGAACATTAAGATTCGATGATTGAGTGTTGGGGCGTAGAGCTTGATGGTTCCAAAGTGAAATATTTTCCCTAGGAGCGATTGTTTTAAGTCTATGGACTCGATGTTTTTGATTGCACAGACTTCTTCATGACGACTAAAAACTCCTTTGTGAAACATGACCTTCTCCGGCGTTATCTGGTAGTAGGAAGTCTTCCATTTGAAAAAAAGATAAATGGTAATTCCTGTTTTTAGAATGAGGAAACAGACTAGAACTCGAATGTCTAAGGTTATATTTGGAATCAGGCTTAAGCTGGAAATCAGGACGATGGTTGAAGATATTTCCCATATTGCTAACTTCCAGGTAAGCAGAAGTGTGCACTCTCTCAATAGTATCCTTTGTTTTAGTGGGCAGTAAGACTTATGGTGTTTTTCTGAGCGCTGAGCCATTCTCAGCCAATTAATTTCTTTATTGGAAAGTGAGCGTGTTTCTTGAAGAATAGGGTCATCAAGAACCATCGAAGAAGCCGACTGGGGTTCAGTTTTCATAGGGAGCATAAAAGCAAAAAAACGTCGATATGGGGTTCTCGACATTCACAACATAATACCTTTTATTAGGCTTTTGCAACTTTTTTTATATCAAAAATATTTTACTTGGTTATTGTCAAACAATGTTTTGATTTTCTTGATGCGCTTATATTTCTTGATAGAGTTTGCTGTGAATTTTTAATAACCCTCTCAATCATGGCAGATGATCAAAATCAAAAAGTTTATTGTGGAAACGCAAAAATTATCAAAACTCAATACGGAGAACTTACACGGATCAGCCTAAGCGCTGATGATGTACAAAAGATGCAAGACAACCTTGATAATGGCTGGATCAATATCGTGGTAAAAGAACGACGATCACCAAGTCCAAGTGGTCTCACTCATTATCTAGAAGTAGATACGTGGAAACCGACGGGTGATCGAGAAGGAGGTGGAGCTAGCTCAGATAGGCCAGCACCAGAAAACACAAACAATAATGTAGATGAAATTTCTGCAGAGGATTTACCGTTCTAAGAAATAATTAATATTTCGAAACCATATCATTCCCCGGATTTATTCTGGGGGATTTTGTTTATTATTTCTATACTGATCCGAACAAGCTCTGAATCTCAAATATTGGAAGCAATATTGCAATAGCCATAAATCCTACAGATACGGCGACGATGAGTAGCATTACTGGTTCGATAAGACTGGTAAGGTTTTTGAGTTGGGCGTCGACTTCCATTTCGTATTGTTGGCTGGTTCGGAGCAAAGATTCAGAGAGATGTCCTGTTTGTTCTCCGACTTCGATGACTTCGCCCATAACTGGATCAATGTATTCTGAGTCTCGGAAAGCTTTACTCATTGTTTCTCCTTTTCGAACTTTGTCTTCTATTTGAAAAATTTCATCGGCAACGACTTTGTTTGAGAGAATTTCTCCTAAGATGTGAATGGCCTTGGTGACTGGAACACCTGAGGATAGTAATACTGCAAAATGACTCGATATACGGAAGGTTTGGATATTGCTTATGATGGCTCTGATATGTGGGATTTCTAATAAAAAACCATCCCAGACTCGTCTTCCATGGCGCGTTTTGAACCAGTTTCGAAATGCTATGATAGCCACAACGACAATAAGAATACAAAGCCACCAATACTCTGTGAAGAAATTTGAGAATAAGACGAGGATTTGTGTTGGGAGAGGAAGGTCTGAATCAAACTGCTCAAATAGATTCATAAACTTTGGAACGACAAAGATCATGACGATCATTGTTGCTATGATAATGGCGATGAAGACAGTGATGGGGTAGGTCATTGCTTTTCGTATCTCCATTTCAAGCTTTATGTTTTTTTGGATTTGTTCGGATATGGCGTGTAGTGTTTCTTCTATTTTCCCCGTTATTTCTCCGGATTTTAACATTTTTGTCTCCGTATATTTGAAAACTTTTGGATGTTTTTCGAGTGCAGAAGAAAAACTCATTCCATTTTTTTCCATGTCATGATGGATTGTATGGAGGATTCGAGCGAGCCGAACGTTTTGAGTTCTTTGGGCTATCATATAGATGGCCCGAGTAAATTTTACTCCAGAACGTACCATCAATTGAAGAGAGTGATAGAGTAGTCCTTTTTCTTTTAGCTTTATGGGGGAGCTGTCTACCAAAAAATCATTTATCTTTGTCAAAAGAGGGTCTCGTCGTCGATCGGTTACCCCGTAGATGATGTTTCTTCGTGGTTCAATCCAGCTTGATGTCTGTTTTTTTTTCTTGGGCATAGGGAGGATTACTCTTGATGGAGTGCAAAGAGAGAGAGTGAGATGGCTGCATTTCGGGTTCCGTCTTTGATGTTACTAGAAAGTCGTAGATCTTTTATTCCTATGAATCTGTCATTTTGTTGGAGAGAGCTAAGAAGAAAAAACAATCTATCATATGGGCCTTTGAGTGAAATATTTATATTTACTTTTTTGGCGTTAGATGCGGCTTCTATTCCTCGGTTGAATGTAAGGCTTGAAAATCTAAATCCGCTTACTTCTGCAATTCGTTCGATATCTCGAATGATTTGTTCTTGTTCGTTATGTTTTGGGATTTTACCGATTGATACCTCATCATTAGACTGAGGCTTTGCTTCTTGCTCTCGGAGTTTTTTTAGTTCTTTTTGTATCGCAGAAATCTGTGTTTCTTGGATATTGATTTCTTGGTTTTGTTCTTTATATTCTCCCCACCAAGGTTTGAGTAAAAATCCATATAAACACACGATAACCACTACTAAAATAAGACGTATATTCATGATGGGTTTTCAATAAAAGTGAAGGAAAGTGAAAATGTATATTTGAGTGTTTCGTCTGAAGTAATTCTTCCTTCGGAAACTCCTTTGATAAAAGGATCCTCCATGTGAGGGTCTTTTTTTAAGTCTTCTAAAAGTCGTGCGATAGAGGGAAGACTCTTTCCTTTTGCACTAATTGAGACATTGTTATTTTTTGCGGCTGAAAAATTTTCAAATCGGATATTACTCCCTTCGTATTTTAGTGTATTCTCGAGCATTTTTGCCCATGGGATTTTATTGGCTTCGACTGCATCAATGATTTCTTTTGCTCGTAGTTTTTCTTGTGTGTTCTTTTCGTTTTGGAACAGGGTCAGTTTTTCTTGTTGTTTGTTTATGGATTGTTCGTTTTGGCTTATTTTTTGCTTATTATTTAGGCTGGATAAATATAAATAGCCTCCGAACCCAAGACTTCCAATACATACAAGGATAAGGATCGAAGTGAAGAATTTAGACATATGAAGTATTTTGTTTTTTGTGTATTTGAAACGATTGTGTTTACCTTATTCTATGCTAGGATCGCGACGATGCAAGAATTATACGGACCGAATGTGGGAATCTTTGCTCTGGGGCGAATAATTTTGAAAAAAAATCCAAAGGCGGAGATACGGTTTTGTAAATGTGCGTGGTCTGAGGTACGAGATGAAAAGGATGGAATTACGGGAGCGGATCTTTGGGAAGCTGGATTGCAATATTGTACGGAGAAAACTCGGTTTGGGCGGATTGGTGTTTTTATGGATCGGAAGAATGTGAAGGCTTTGGAAGTATTTGGGAATGAGGTTGAGAGGTTGAGAGGGGAAAAGATTGAAAGAGTTGATAAGCGCGCGGAAACAGAATTGAAAATTAACTTATTTGAGACGCAGGTGTTGTATGAGATGTCACTTGAAGGATATGGTGAAAGTGTGGAGTTTCGAAGATTGGCTCGAAAATGTATTCGTGATGCAAAGCATGCAAACTGTGATGTGATTTATTTTCCAGAGGCAAATTTTGGTGAAGAATCTACGCAAAAAACGCTTCAACAGATTGCTGGAACACAGATACAGGTGGTGACGTTGGCGGATGTATTTGGCGAGGAGGTTGACGGGTGGAAGGGGCGAGAGATGGAAAGCAAGAAAAGAGTGATAGAGATTTCGGATGATTTTAGTGATTTTGAAAAACAACGAGCAGCCGAGATATTGAAAACGAAGCTAAAAATTTAGTCTATCTCTTCTGAAATTTTGATTACTTTTTGTAGTGCATTTTGCATTTCCTTTATTTTGTTTCGAAGTTTTTCACTTTCTCTTTGTTCTATGGCAAGTGAATACTCTAGTTCATCTACTTTTTCTCTTTGTACTCTTGCTAATTCATCATTAGTTATTTCAATACTTGGATCTCGATTTTTGGAATATTCATGTCTTTTTGTTTTTCGTCCTGTTTTACAGTCATAAGCCCCAATATCTTCAATAACAAAGAATACTCCCCACGCAACGTCATGATGAAAATTTACCGTTCGTTGTTCATCCAGAATTGTTATATTTATACTCTCTTCTCCCCATAGATCCTCTAGTTGTTGTCGTACATTTTCAGGAAGTTGAGGATCTACGCCAGTGAAATTTACTAGTGCTTCATTTATATCTTCAATACGTCTTCCTATTAGTTCGGACTTGTTGCTCATGTGTAATTTAGTTCTTAGGCTTGTTTTTGAAGAGAAGGTTGAGAGGTTGAAGGAGGGAAAGATTGAAAGTAAGAAGAGATCAATAGCGATTTTGTTAGAGTTCTCAGATTTTGAAAAACAACGGGCATCCGAGATATTGCAGACGAAGCTGAAGAAAAACTAAGATAGTCTTGCTGAATCTGTAGATATGCTAGATGTTAAGCTAATTTGTAAGAATGAAAATTCTGGCTTTGGCCTCTTTTCCAAAGACAAAACATGGCATGATATTGACAGGTATTCCATTAGACGTTGCTTTGATTACTCCACCACTTCCATCTTCATTTTCTTCTACGATGATACTATACGCTCCATACTGTATAGCTCCGAAGTGACTTAGATAGTGTGTAAGCATTCGGTTTTCAGGTTCAGTTATCGAATTGCTCATGGTAAATTTTGTGATAACACCAGGCAGTTGTTCATATAGCATTATCCTTGCTGCTTCGACTTCTACCTTGTTTGTTTCAGGATCTTTTTCGACAATCCATCTATCAATACCTTGTAATGCTGCTTGAAATTGTTCTTCGGTCCCATTGTAGTAGTCTGGTTTTGTTAATTCTGCCATTTTCTTGATTTGTTAATTTATCACTCTTTTAATTTGTTTTCCTTTTAAGTCAATTAAAAAGTATTTTGACAATGTGTTTCTAAATAATTACAAGTAAGGAGATGCAATCAAATTTTCACATTTCTTATTATAGCTATACTCGGTCTATTCCGGTGTAGTTTAGGTATCTGAAACATTTCAATTCCTCTTCACCGGCAGAACGCCGGTTTTTTTATAACTAAAATAAAGATGCACAACACCGATCCAGAAGCGATAGAACAAGTCCTCACTCGAGGCGCTGCAGAAGTCCTTCCTACCGTGGAGAAACTCTCAAAACTCATGCAGACTCGTAAAATACGTCTGTATCTTGGGATTGACCCAACCGGGAGTTTTCTAACGCTTGGGCACGGGGTGGTGCTACGAAAACTTCAGCAATTTGCTGATCTTGGGCATGAAGTAATCCTGCTGATTGGAAATGGAACGGTGAAGATCGGAGATCCAACCGGAAGAGATAGCACTCGACCAGTGCTCACAGATGAGCAGATCATGGAAAATTTCCAAAGCTGGAAAGAGCAAGCCTCTGCTGTATTGGATTTCTCAAAGATTAAAATAGTAAAAAATGGAGATTGGCTCGATACTATGAATTTTCCAGATATCATTAATCTGCTTGGAAAAGTGACGGTGCAACAGCTCATGGAACGAGATATGTTTCAGGAACGAGTAAAAAAAGGACAACCGATTCACGGACATGAGATTCTTTATCCAATGTTGCAGGGATACGACTCTGTTGAGATGGAGGTTGATCTAGAGATAGGAGGAACCGATCAGACGTTCAACATGCTGATGGGGCGGACGCTCCTGCGTCAGATGAAAGACAAAGAAAAATCAGTCCTCAGTGTTCCGATCATAAACGGAACGGATGGACGAAAGATGAGTAAATCCTATGGGAACTACGTCGCGCTGAATGAAGAACCAAAAGAAATGTTTGGGAAGTTGATGTCGATCAAGGATGAAGAGATGCTGACGTATTACGAAATCTTCACAGAAGAAGATCTAGAGGAAGTAAAAGAATTGATCAAAAGTTCTCCAAGAGATGCTAAGGTGAAGTTGGCGAAACTGATTGTGACATGGCTACATGATGCAGATGCGGCGGAGGAAGGATTTAAGGATTTTGAAACGAAGTTCGTCAAACAAGAAACACCAGATGATATGCCAGGGTTTACGGTTACTGAGTCTACGGATATATTGAAGGTTTTGACAGAAATCACTGGATTTGCGAGCTCTGGAAGTGAGGCACGACGATTTGTCCAACAAGGAGGAGTTTCTCTCGATGGAGAGAAAATAACAGACGTAAAAGCTGAGGTTGAAGGATCTGCCGAAGGAAAAGTGCTCAAAGTTGGGAAGCGGAAGTGGGGAAGATTGACAAAATAATTTTTGCAATAATTCCCCTTGGGCAAAAGCCTTGTTAACCTTTGTTGTGTAAGTCAAAATGACATTTAAATATGTTGCATTCTTTTAATCAATCGTTTTTCTTCCCAAATGTTTGTAAAGGTTAAACGCCTGGTATAGAGTGATCTGTGAATCGGTTATGTTTTGTAGGTATGAAGTTGGGAAATTGCAAATTGGCAGCTGCCCCTAACAAATCTCTATAATTTTTAATCCATTATCCATGGATAGTAATAGCCGAATTCGATCGCTCTTTGAGCGGCTGAAAAAGTATACGTTTTGGGCTTTCTGGTTGAAAAGATTCTATCTTTTCATAAAAGAAAAAACCCAAGTATTACTTGAGTTAATTCCTTAGAAAGAGTTAAGCTAAGAGTCAGTACTATAGTGCTGGCTCTTTTCAGTGAGAAAATAACATTTATTATATTTCTTACATACAATTTACCAAATTTGTTAAGTGAAAGTCAAAAGTTATTTTGTTTTTCAATACTATTTAAATCTCTAAATGAAGGATGAAACTAAGATCTAGACAAAGAACATGATCATGCTTGAAGCAATGAAAAGGAGCAAAATAAGTGCGGCAAGAATTCGGAAGCCAGTTTGTTTTTTTATCATGGGTTTTAGTATTTAGTTTTTTTATACAGCGGCAGCAGATACCTTTGCGGGTATGATTACGGTTTCTCCATATTGCCATCCTGGTTCTAGGGATTGGACGATTTTTCCAGATTCTCCTTCTGCGGTCATCATAACCTCATGGAGATTTGTATCTAGGTTGTCTCCGGCTTTTGGTTCTATGGTGGTGAGCCCTGATTTTTGAAGCTCGGTGAAGAATTTTTCTATTACTTTTTGAATTGTCTCATCTTCCGTATGTTCCGCTCCGAGACGAAGCTCTAGAAATGAGGGAAGGACGGTCTTGATAAATCCAGCTACGGCCATAGATCCCCATTGGGCTCGGTTTTCGGATTCTCTTCGTTGGTGGTTCTGGAGATCGGCGAGGGCTCGCATTTTAGCGGTCTCAGCGTCTTCTTTTTCGTTTTGAAGGGTTTCGATTTGTTGTTCGAGTTCTTCAATTCGACTCAGAAGGGTTTCGTCTACGATTGGAGTGTCATCATTTGTCATCTCTGAGAGGGTAAGGGATTGGAAAAAGTTTTCAAGGGGAACCGAGTAGGAGAAAGAGAGAAAGATTGAGAGGTTCAAAGATTAAGAGGTTGAGGAGGAGGGTTTGTGCTTCTTAAATCAATGCTTTATTATCCGTTTTGATGAAACAAAAACAACCAAACTTCGTGACGATCTGGGGACATTTATTCCAACCTAGTTTTATAGGAGATCATGTAATCAAAGGTTCTGCAGGTCGTGTATGGTCGTATTGGATTTTTTGGGGAACCGTGATTTCCCTATTTAGTCTTGTGTTGATGCAGATGGGATGGCAGTGGCTTGAGAAAAATGAAAATCGATTGGTTAAGAGTATTCCTGCTTTTGAGGCGACGTTTGAGGTGGATGGGACGTTGAAGACTAGTTTTACAGAGGCACAAAGATGGGCAGTTATGGATGAATTTCCAATATTATTAGATACGGAAGGAGAAACTTATTCTGAATCAGATTTAGGAAGTGCTGGAGGAATATTGATACAAAGAGATAGGGTTGTTTTTGTGGAACAGAAAGGCCTCAGTACTAAAAATGAAGAAATTTATTTTTCAGAATTTTTTGCAGGAAAAGAAAATCCAGAACCAATAGTGGTTGAAAGAGAAAAGTTGGCTGAAATTTTTAATGAAACGAAATCAGTTATCAAACCATTTCTATTTGGATTTGGGTTTTTGAGTATATGGTTTTTCTTGTTGGTTATGCATTTGTTGTTTGGCGTTTTTGTGGCGCTGCTTTCTTGGGCTGTGGCATCAATGTTACGACTTCAATCTTTTGGATTTGCTGAGGGATATTTTTCATATCTTTACTTTCAGATTCCAATTTTTGTGATTATGGGGCTCTTATTACTCAATGGCGTTTCACTTCCGTTTTTTGGATCTTTGCTTTTGGTATTGTTATTTGGGATGAATTTTTGGGATATGAAGCAGAAGGAACCTGATGGATTGAGAGATAGGAAAGATTGAAAGTGAGACGGTGATTGATGTTTTAGGAATGAAACGTATGAAAAGGTTGAGTTTTTTTGGGAATTTGTAATTCTGTAAGTGAAATTATTAACTCTACCACTATGTTAAATCTTGCAGAAATAAAAATGGGGAAAACGATTGTGTACGAAGAAGATCCATATCTTGTGACTTGGAATCAGTTTAGTAAATCTGGTCGACAGGGAGGTGTTATGAAAACAAAGCTTAAAAACCTAAAATCTGGGAAAACGATTGAGAAAACGTTTCAGGGAAGTGATAAAGTAGATGGAGCAGATGTTGGGTATAAGAAGGCTCAGTTTCTCTATGCAAATGGAGATGAATATGAATTTATGGATAATGAGTCTTACGAACAGATGGTCTTTACGGCGGAGCAACTTGGAGATAGTAAGCACTTCCTCAAGGATGGAATGGATGTTGATATTCAATACTTCAATGGATCTCCGATCAATATTCAGTTACAAACTAAAGTTACCTATGAGATTACCGAAACAGAGCCTGGAATCAAAGGAAATACAGCTGGAAGTGTTACAAAGAATGCGATAATTGAGACTGGATATGAGATCAAGGTTCCTCCTTTTATTGAAAAAGGAGATAAAGTGGTAATTAATACACTTAATGGAGACTATGTGGAGCGAGCTAAGTAATAGAATAATAACCGATTAACTGAATAGAGGGGAAGGTTTTGAGCTTTCCGCTTCTTCAGTTACTCTGTTAATCAGTTAGATCGTTAATCTTGTTATTATTATGGATATAGATTTGTCGTGGGATTTGGTTATATTGGTCGGATTTGCCGTTTTGTTTGGGTACAATATGATGCTTGGGCAGCGTGATACGGTAAAGCTGATTATCTGTACGTATGTGTCTATTTTTGCAGCGGATGGGATTGCGAGTGTTTTAAAACAGTATGTTTTTGATCCTTCCAGAGGAGTACAAGGACTTGTGGGAGAAAATGAAATAGAAGTGTTTGCTTGGCTGCGGTTGGGAATATTTTTGTTGTTTATTGTTTTGTTTGTCGTGAAGAGTGGATTTCATGTGCATCTGGGGAAACATGATCACTGGATGGTTCGAATGGGGCTTCATAGCTTATTTTCTTTGATCTGTGCGTTTTTATTGCTTACAACGGCACTGGTTTACCTTTCGGGGATTTCTATCGTGGAGGGGCTTCTCTATGCACGTGAATTGAATATATATGAAAATTCGCCTGTAGGACGAGTATTGATAGATTATATGAATATTTGGTTTACGTTGCCGGCCATTGCATTTTTGGGGACAAGTTTTGTTTATGGAGAGGTCGAGGAATAAAAAAGACCAATCGGTTAGACTGGCCTTTTGTGAGAGAAAAATAGCAAGTGACTATTGGATCGTAATTGTTTTGATCGTTACATCTTCTTTTGGTTTATCACCAGGAGCTGTTTCTACATTTGCGATCTTATCTACTACATCCATTCCTTCTACTACTGATCCGAATACAGTGTGTCGTCCATCTAGATGTGGTGTTTCGGTATGAGTGATGAAGAACTGAGAAGAATTTGTGGCTGGTCCTCGGTTTGCCATAGAGATGACTCCTTTTTTGTGTGTAAGTGAAGCATCAAATTCGTCTTCAAATGATCCTCCCCAAATACTGTCACCACCTGTTCCGTTATGGTTTGTATAATCTCCCGCTTGGAGCATAAATCCTTTTATGACTCGATGAAAGATTGTGTCGTCGTATTTTCCAGCTTTTGAGAGTCCGACGAAGTTTTCAACTGTTTTTGGTGTTTTTTCTGCTTCAAGTTTGAGCTTGATGTTTCCCATGTTCGTTTCGATGGTGGCGTAAGTTTCTGATGGCATGTTGTCTGAAGGGTTAGAATTAGAGGATCCGCACCCTACGAGGAGTGCACCGAAAAGCAATAGTGTGAAGAATTTTTTCATTGATATGGTTATACGAAAAATTGCGATGTAATGCAAAACAGATACGGTATTTTTGAATATGACAGACTCTATCACCGTTCACGTGCCCGATCATACAACAGAGTATGAGATTGATTTTATTTCAGATCTAGACTCGTTATGGAGTAGTGTAAGAAAGCAGATCGGAGATCGTAAGTTTCTGGCGGTGACGGACAAAAATGTTTTAGAAAAAGTAAAAGGGGTCTCAGGTTTTGATCCGGTTGTGATTAAGCCAGGGGAATCAGAAAAGAATCTAAAAAACATAGAGATTATTCTTCAGGGGGGATTTGAAAAAGAGCTTGATCGACACTCAGTCCTGGTGGCTATTGGTGGTGGGGTGATCGGGGATATGACTGGATTTGCAGCAAGTCTGTACATGCGAGGTATTCCAGTGATACAGGTGCCGACCACACTTTTGGCGATGGTGGACTCAAGTATTGGAGGAAAGACGGGGGTGGACTGTGCTCAAGGAAAAAATTTGATTGGAAGTTTCCACGCTCCAGAGCGTGTGATTATTTGTCGAGAGGCATTGGATACATTGCCTAAAGAAGAGATTCAAAATGGCCTAGGAGAGATGATAAAACATGGAATATTGGGAGATGAAAAGCATTTTGAAGATCTGGAAACCCTCTCTCAGTCTCTCCCAAGGGGAGAGAAGCAAAGTAAAAAAAATTTAGACGTGGATGGTATATTTGGCTTGGTGCAGGACTCTATTGCGGTCAAACATAAGATTGTTGAGTCTGATGAACGAGAGTCAGGAATCCGAGGATTTCTGAATCTTGGACATACGTTTGGGCACGCGATAGAGCATATTTCTAAATATGAAATTCCACATGGACGAGCGGTGGCTATTGGGTGTGTGATGGCGGCTAATTTTGCTTTGGACAAGGAGATGTGTGATGAAGAGACGGTAGATCGAATTGAAAATATATTTCATCAGTTTGGGATTGAGACATTTTGTGATTTTCCAGAATCAGAAATATTCGCAGCCATGAAGACAGATAAAAAACAGAAAGATGGAAAAGTGAAGCTAGTGCTTCCTAGAAAGATTGGTGAAGTTGAATTTTATGAGATATTGCTTTCAGAGTACATTTAGTCTTTAATTGTAACTTTTTCTTTTATTTGCCCTCTAAGTTTTCAGATCCTTTGCAAAGGGTAATCAGATAAATTCTCTCAGAGTGGATAGGAGGATTTGTCTGGCTTGATCTAATCATTACAATAATTTATAGAATTGTTTCTTAATTTTTTAACTCATTCTCAAATGAAAAAACAATGTTGGCAAAAAGCGGTTTCGGAACTTATTGGTACATTTGTACTTACTTTTGCAGTAGGAGCTTCTCTTGCTTCAGGGTCTTTTCCACCAGTTATTACACCGTTGGTGGCAGGGATTACTCTGATGCTCTTTGTTTATACAATTGGAGGGATCAGCGGATGTCATATTAACCCAGCGGTGACTATTGGTCTTGCTGTTGGTAAAAAAATAGATCTCAAAGAAGCGGTTGCATATCTTGTATTCCAATTTATTGGAGGGTTTTTAGCTTTATTGGCTATTGGAAGTCTATTTGGAGCTACCGGAGTAAGTGCTGCGAGTAGTGGAACGGTTTTCTTGGCTGAAGCTATTGGTATGTTTGTATTTGTATTTGGAATTTCAGCCGTTGTGGCTGGAAAAGTTTCTCAAGGCGCAAGTGGAATTGTAATCGGAGGATCTCTCTTTCTCGGGATTTTACTTGCAGCAGCAATAGGATCTAATGGAGTTTTGAATCCAGCAGTTGCGGTTGGGATTAGTTCGGTTTCATCAGCTTATTTTGCAGGACCAGTATTGGGATCTATATTAGCCGTTGTGGTATATAAATTTCTTGGATGTTGTGGTTCTTGTGGAGAAAAATGTGACACTAAAAAGTAGTTTTTGAACTTAGAAAATAAATCTTAGTTTCTGAAATGATGGAAAAGACGGATCTTTGATTCGTCTTTTTTGTTGCACAGAATACGTATCTAGGTTGCATCAAATCTAAAAATCGAGAGAATGTTTTCACATTATATCCTTTTTTATGAAGAAATTTATCATTGGCCTCATTATTACGCTTGGTTTGAGTTCGATTACTTTTGCACAAAAAATTCCTACATTAGAACTCTATCATGGAGCTACCTGTCCTCATTGTCATGCGGAGAAAGCTTGGTTTCCAGAGCTTAAAAAAGCATATCCAGATATCCAAATTCAAGAATATGAGGTATGGAATGATGCTGAAAATAGACAACGGTTCCAAGCAAGGATGGCAGAACTAGGTCTAGAAGCTGGGGGAGTTCCTACAAATGTTATTGATGGGAAAGTTATTGTAGGATTTATTCCAGATGCGATATTAGACTTGTTAGAAGCGTCTTATGGACCTCCTGCCGTAAATATTCGAAAGGTTGAGAAGGAAGAAACAAATTCAGTATCTCTTTGGGATAAGATTGTGAGCTTCTTTAAAGGACTTTTTGGAGGAAGTGAATCCTAATAGGTGTTTTAACCTTATTGTAAAATAATATTGCAAAATCATTGCACTTTATTATTTTCTTTATATATACAAATGGATACACAAGAATTTTTGTCTTTCGTTCATGATCGATTCCTTGAAAAAGGATGGAGGGTCACTGCAGGGGTTCGTAATATTTCTGAAATATTATCAGGACAAGAACGATTTCTTTCGGTTCAGGATATTGAGAAGGCTTTGATTATTAAAAATAGACCGGTGGATACAGTAACGGTTTATCGAATTCTTAGTAAGTTGAGTGAGGTTCGGTTGGTACATGAATTTGAAGGAAAATGGCACCATGAACAAGATCCAGGGAATCCTTTAAAAGGGCATTTCCTTATTTGTGATGAAACTAATTGGGCAGAAGAAATACATCTAGATTATTTTGATAGTAT
>JABAZT010000037.1:0-2357 GCA_018608565.1 Candidatus Altimarinota bacterium | reverse complement strand
CTCGAGAAAAAGGATTTCTGTTACGAGAGGTACGGATGGCTTTCTATGGGGTAAGTGATAAAAAAAGAAGACCAGAAAACTAAAAATTTTTCTGTATTGCTTAAATATATTAGCTTAGGATTTTCTACGAACTTATAAGTCCTTCAATTTTTGATTGTTCTACTCGACGCGGCATGTTTTGTTTTTTCTGTGCTACTTTTTTTCTAATATCCCAATATTTTTTCCAAGCCCAGAGAGTTTCTGTTTCGAAGATAAGAATATAGAGAAATATCTTGGCATTATACCAAAAGGTAGCTCGTTTTATGTCAGAGGAATATTTTTTGGTGAAGTTTTTTTCTAATAATATCTTGTGATTTAGATATGAGAGCAGATTTATTCTGGCTGGTTTTTTTCTTCTATTTCGTATCCAGCTCCACATTTTGTTGGTTTTTTCAGTAAAACTGATGGTTCGATCGTGATAGGAGATGGAGCTTGGAACATACATAGATTCCCATCCAGCCCATTGAAGTCTGTATGCTAGATCTACGTCTTCCTTGTACATGAACATAGACTCATCGAAGTATTCGGTTTTGTCATCAAGGGTAAATGAAATGTCTTGTAGTGCTGCCATTCGATAGAGTACTGCGGCGCCTGATACCCCAAATATATTAGCCTCCTTGTCGTATTGCCCATGATCGACCTCTCCTTGCCCAATATCTTCAAATCTATGAGATGGAAGGATCTTGATTCCAACTGAATCAATGAAGTTAGTTTTCCCCATTTCTCTTATGGTTCCACTATTTTCTGTGTATCCATCAAAATCCCATCGTTTTATTTTTCCTCCTACTGACCCTAGTTTTGTGTTGTTTTTGAGTTCTTTTATAAGCTCTGATAGAAAATTTGGCTCAAATATCATATCAACGTTTAGGCAGGCGTAGTATTCCCCTGTGGCGCTGTTAATTATCTGATTATGTGCTTTTCCAAATCCTAAATTCTCGGTCGAACTGATTACTTTTATATCAGTAAATTGTTTTTCTAGTATTGTCCTCGTTTCATCGCTTGAATTATTGTCTAACAGTATGATTTCATAGTTTTTGTAGGTCTGCTTCTGTAATGATTGGAGACAGGGAATGAGATATCTCGATGAATTATATAAAGCTATTCCGATGCTTATTTTTGCTTGATTTTCACTTTCATTGAGCTGTTTTCTTGCGGTACTATAGGTACGATTTGCTCCATTGGCTTCGTGAGCAATTATATTTGCTTCAACGATGTCGGTTGAGGTGTTTATTTCTATACAAGTTCCAGGAATTTTGTAGATGGTGATATTGTTCTTTCTTAGATATGCCTTGTTTATTTGAGTTATATCTAAGTTTCCGGACTTAGAAGGTTCAAGTTTTTTGATGGTTTCAAAAAGAGTGTTATCAAAAAGATAAAATCCGGCTTCTGCGTGTTTTGATTTTGCGAGAATAGGATTCTCTTCTATTGATCGAATAGAACCATCAGTGTTTAGTTCTACGATGGCATGAGATGAATCGTCGGAAGTTTTTATGGTAGTTACCGCTCCAGACTTGAACATCATTATTGGATCTTCAAATGTATTTTCAAATAATACATTTCCTTGCATTACGGCGAGAGATCCTCCGTTACTAAAATTTTCTGCTAATAATAATGCTTGTGCGGTTCCTCCTTTTTTATGTTGAATTTTGTAGGTTATTTCGATGTTGTGGTCGAAATTGTTTTCGATTGACTTGATGGTTTCCTCCCAGTTTTCTTTTTCAATAATTATAAGTATTTCTCGAACGCCAGAGTTTTTGAGTGTCGATACGGCGTGTTGGATGAGAGTTTTGTCGTATATAAGACTAGAGTAAATATTCCCTTGAATATTTACTATTTCCTCTGTTTGGTTTTTTCCGGCTAGAATAACTCCTTTCATATATTGAAATGTTTCTCTTATGTTTTAATTATTCCTTTCAAAAGTGCAAGCAAATTCTTTTCATTGTTATAAACGATTCTCTCTTGAAAAACGCACAAAAAAAGGGTATAATGGGGAGATAATGAAAAAGAGTTATCTGGTTATTGCGTTTGGTCTGAGTCTACTTCTATTTGGAGTAGTGTTCCTTGGGAGCTCTGAGCAACACAAGATACAGTCAAAGGGAGTTTCTCCTTTTGAAGAGAGCTTGCTGCTTAATAAAGATTTTTCTGCAGAAGGAAAAGAGAGGGTCGTGCTTACAAAAGAAGGTGAATATTTAGTTTATGTCCTAAATAAATCTAATGACAACCAAGAGGTAGCCTTACACTTCAATGACAAACAAAAATTAGCTTTTGCAGAAGGAAAATCGATGGTCAACAGCCAAGATAAATTTGGAAAAATGATT
>JABAZT010000019.1 GCA_018608565.1 Candidatus Altimarinota bacterium | reverse complement strand
GTGGTGTTTTTTTTATTTTTTAAATGCTTGGGCGAAATAAGTTGCCATATTCCAACGCCAACCCCTATCACAACAAGTACAAGTAATGGAACATAAATTAAATATTCTAATACAGGACTTAGGTTATAAGAGACATTGAAAAGGTTATGAAAGATTTCATACAAAGATTTCCAGAAATTCATAAAAGCTTCCCCCATACCATTCTCAAATAGGTAATTTCCGTGCATTCCACGGTTATCTTTAATGTAATCTATATTTTCGAAAAGAAATGAGAGAATGAATAAGTGGGCAATCATTAGTAAAAACAAGAGTATCCCTATGGTTTTATAAAAGAGATGTTTTTTTAGAAAAGTGGTGAAATTAGTTTGTCTGCAGATTTCATAGAAGACACTGATTAACAGAGCTGGCAGCATTATCAATATCAGATAATTAAAATGAACTAAAACAGCCATTATAGCAAAGAACGATATCCATCTACCAGATTTGTAAGTGTTGCTCCATGCAAGCGTCATCATTAATAGCATCGCCGTTAGTGCAGGAACATACGGTCCTGTGTGGTAGGAGTAGGCAATATGAAAAAAAGAAAAGCTTAAGAGTGTGATACACAAAAGAGTAGAGGCACTTGTTCGTCCTCGGTCTAAATATTTATGCAAAATCTTCCAGATTAACAAAATATTGATGAGACTGCACAGTCCTATAAAATAGCGGGCTACCGTATGCATCGTTAAAAAATCCATATCTCCTGCAATCAGTTTTCCTCCTTGGATGGATAGATCTGCAAATGGAAGAAATAAAAGAGAGAAAATAAAAAATTGTCCTGGAGGGTAGGTCCACCCATTGGCAACATTATGGAAGTATAGATAAGGGTTTATTAAGTATTCGTGTCCACGTATGTTTAAGGCAATAGTTCCGATGTCATCATATTCCGTCATAAATGTATCGGCATATCGAAATCGATAAAAGGCCCCAGTTAAAATAATAAGAAACAGGATTATTCTAGGGAGTGTAAAAAATGATTGAATGGATTTAATTTTCTTGAGGAGTGTTTCCATAAATTATCTAAAATTAAAGATATCTGAGCGAGTGAAGTCCCTGTATCAAAAACAAATAAAATTTATACATATTGATTTTTAGGCGCATATCGAGTGATTATACCAAGAAAAACAATCTAAATCTAGTTTTTGAGGTTGGAAAATATACAGGAAATGGCATTGTAATAAATTTCAGGGTTCAGTGAGCTCATATCTTGGTAAAGCCTGATTGGGAGCGATTTTTTGACAACATTGTAGCTTTCCCTACCATCCAAAGAGACATATCTATTTTTTTTATTCAAATTTGTCATGAAATTACTTATCGCACTATTACTATTGGTAGGACTTACTGCCTGTGGATCAAATCTCGACTCAGTAAAAGAAGCAGCTGGAGAAGCAGCTGATGCAGCAAAAGAAGCAGCAGAAAAGGCTGGAGAAGCAGCTGAGAAAGCTGGAGAAGCAGCAAAAGCAGCTAAGGATGTTATGACTGGCGATAAAGAGGAGGAAGCAGTTCCTGCTGAAGAAGAAGCTTCAGAAGAAGCTTCAGAAGATACTGAGGCAGAAGCTGAAACTGAATCTGATGTTGAAGCAGAAGTTAGTGGAGAAGTGAAAGTAGAAGGAGCGGTTCCCGTTGCACCTGTTGAATAGTTCGATGAAAAAGTACATTAGAAAAAAGCCCCAAATTGGGGCTTTTTTAGTATTATATTCAGGTGGTGACTCGAGGCGGACTTGAACCGCCGACCTCAGGGTTATGAATCCTGTGCTCTAACCAGCTGAGCTACCGAGTCGTCGTCGATGAGGATTTCATTAGACTCGCGTTACTGCGTAAAGCTTGTCATATTTCATCTCATCTCCTCTTCCCAAAAATCTGAGTATTCACTTCTGGCTTATGCGATTTCCAGGAGCCCTAATTGAGCCAAGCGATTGTATGAAGAACTATATTTTTGTCAAAACACTGTTATTGCCCCCAAAAGAACAACTGCCATTTCTTCCAGTTTGGAAGCTTTGCCATAAGTCGTTTGGGGATTTCCTTTTTAGCTTCAGTGGGAAGTAATTCGAGTTTTTCTTCAATAAAGACCAGCACTTGTTCGCCCGCAACTTTCTTTCCCATCTGCATTTTTGCTTCTTTTTCAATTCGTTGTGGCGTCTTGAGATACTCAAGTTCTTCTTTTTTGGCTTCTATGCTTTCTTCTATCTCAACATTATTTTTTTTGATGGCGTCTATTTCATCAGAGATTTTTTTAGATTCGTGAAGGAAGCTTCCAATAGAATACAAAAGCCAAAATAAAACACAGAAAATAATCACCAGAGAGATGACATTTTTTGCAGAATAGACTTCTTGGTTTCGCATTTTTGAGCTACATAACAAAGTAACCGATCAATAGATTAACAGAATATAGAATTAATTTAAGTGAATAAAGTGCTTTTCAGGAATTAGTTACTCCGTTACTCTGTTCTTGTTCATTATTCAGGTATATCATGCTTCTTATTATTGGTCTCGGCAACTATCCTCCTCGATATAAAGATACAAGACACAATTTTGGTTTTTTAGCGATAGAGTTACTGGCACAAAAATACGGGTTAAATCCTTGGAAAGAAGAAAAAAAGTTTTTTGGCTCCACGGCCGTAGGTCAGATAAAATCCCACAAAGTTATTTTTCTCAAGCCAGAAACACTGATGAATCTGTCAGGAAAGTCCGTGTTGGCTGTAAAGCAGTACTATAAGATAGAAAAAGAGAATATATACATTTTTTCGGATGATCTGGATCAAGATTTTGGGGCCGTGCGTTTTCGTGACAAGGGATCAGATGGGGGACAGAGAGGTTTAAGGGATATATTTCAAAAGCTAGGAACCCAAGAAATACAACGAATTAAGTTTGGTATATCAAGTGAATATAGGTCAACCATGCCAACCGAGCAGTTCGTACTGAGTAAGTTTACATCAGACGAACGTAAGAAGCTTTCAGGAATTATAGAACAAGGCATTGAAAAGTTACTAGCACATATTGATTAACGAAGGGAGGGGAATCAACCAGGTTATAACCGTATATTATTTCTACTTCCTTCTTCATAAACTCTTCCTATACTTTTATCAATGCTCACTAATTTTATCAAAGCCCTCGGAACTTCAATCACAGCAAGGGATGGAGTGATTCCTGATTTGCCCGTTGGAAAAGTAGTAGATGTAATAATCAACAGTAATAACGGTCATTTAGAAGGGTTATGGGTAAAAGCATCAGATGGTATGAAAATACTGTTGATGAGTGATATTTTGCACTGGAATGAGATGGAGTTTCTTATTCAGGATGAGTCAGATCTTTCAAGTCCAGAAGGACTGCCAAAACTCACAAAAATACTAGACAACGAGGTGCGAGTACTCGGAACAACGGTCGTAGGGAAATTTACTAAAAAACGATATGGAAAAGTTTCTAACTTTACATTTGATACTATATCGCCTCATATTCTAAGTCTTCGGATCAAGAGTGGGTGGTGGATATTTGGAACATCGAGGCATATTCCACGATCCAAAATTTCTAAATTTTCAGAAGAAGCCATCTATATAAACGATCAAGGGATAAAGATTGAGAAAAAAGAAGAAAAAAAGGAGGTCAAAAAACCAGTAATAGAAGGATAGAAGGACTTGACAAAAGATTGAAAAATTATAAAAAAGAACTATGAAGAAATGGTTCTTAGGGTTTATATTGATTTTTCCAGTGCTTGTTTGGGCCAATCCAGGGAGTTTACCACTCTCAAGTGTCCGTGTGTTCCCAAAGGTGGGATCAATTCACAGCTTGTTTACTATTGATGTTTCAGGATCAAGGGACGTTTTTGATCAGACTGGGGCGCTTCGATATAGTTTTCGTCCGTTTCGAGAGGCTCGACCAACACAGTTTATCGCTCAGCCAAACTTTACATTTCATAATCCTGAAGTGGGAAAACATACAGCTCAGATTTGGGTTATGGATGTGAGGGGAAGAGTTTCGACTACCACGATCGAGTATAGGGTTCAGGAAACAACCGGAAGATCTGTGAGAATAAAGTCAGATTTAGCAGCTGTGCCAGTTGGAGAAGAGGTAATATTAGAAGTCGTGATATCAGCTCGTCCAGAAGAGGGGAAGATGGCACAGGTACGATGGGATTTTGATTCCAATGGGGCGTGGGAAACCGATTGGGAGCCGACTCGATTTGCTTCTACAAATTATAACCAACAAGGAACGGTCAGTCCAACCGTAGAGGTTCGATTTCCTGATGGAGAGGTTTTGAGGGAGACAGGATTGATCGACATTAGTTTTCGTCCTCGGAGCGAAGAAGACGCACTTGAGTATGACGATATCCAAGTATTGGCTCCAGAGATAGTAGCGCCAGTGATTCATATATCTCCGGGATATGTGGGGAAAGATGTTTCGACCGTATTTAAATTTGATGCAAGTCAGTCTCCGATCCCAGCCTATGCATGGCTTGAATGGTCATTTGATGGAGAACAGTTTCGTGAGTTTGATGTGAAGTTAGAAAAACAATTCAAAACTCCAGGCGTTCATGAAGTTCGAGTGAGAGCCTGTGTTAATCGATCCGCTCCAAACTGTGCTCTGGCAGAGTTTGAAGTAATAGTACCAGATCAGGCGACCGAATTTGCAGTAAAACTAATGGCGCAGAGTCTCAAGAATTTTGGCTCTACGATTGCTGTACCACAAAATAAATACCTCGAAATCGTACGAGGGGACGAGGTTCGGCTCAGTAGTCAGATCCTCCGACATGATCAATATGGAGATTTGGAGTACCGATGGGATTATGAGGGGGATGGGGACTGGGATACTATTTTTGGAAAATATAGTAGTATTATGAATGTGTATGATCGACCTGGTACCTATTATCCTCGAGTTGAAGTTCGGAAGATACGAACAGCCGATCGTGATACCGTACAGGGGGCGGAGATGACTATCGAAGTAGTTGATAATTCAGCGCCAGAAGGGTTTATAGAAATCAGTCCGGAGAAGGAGTGTTTTGTAGGAGATACCGCACAGATACTCGCAAAGGTATATGATCAAGAAACTAACAGTGCACAGCTTCAGGTTCGGTTTGATTTTGATGATGATGGAATTTGGGATACCAAGATGAGCCACGCTAAGTCGTATTCTTATACATTTCCAACACCAGGAGAACATACTATAAAAATGCAAATCATCGATCCAGGAAAAAAGAGTACTACCATCAAAAAGAAAGTAATAATCAATGATGTTTCAGCCGTAATGGCGGCGGTCGATGTTTCATTTAAGGAAATTCCAGTAGGGCAGCCAATTCAGTTTGATGCGAGTCGGAGTACGGGGCAGGGGCTCCAATATCGATGGAAGATTTATGGAGAGCCGGATACCTATCCAGGATCAGGACAGGTTACGACTCGATCATTTAGATATCCAGGAGAAAAAGAAGTAACGCTAACAGTTATCGATCAGCTAGGGAATAGTGACAAAGTCTCGTTCCTTGTGAATGTAGTTCCAGCGCCAAAAATAAGTCAGAATCAAGTCGTCGTAGCCCCTCAAAATAATAGTGGTGATCGTATGGAGTTTATCCGTTACGATACGGATTTTGATTTTTTAAATGTATATGATTAAAAAGTACTAAATTACTTGTAAAAAATATATAATAATAGTAACGTTTAGACATGAAGATTCACCACTTGAAACAGATTATCGGTCAAATGACCAAGAAAATTACTTGCCCTCAGTGCAAGAAGGAATTTAAAGGCGAAGATATGGATATGACCCAGGTGAATGAAAGTGGGGCTCAATTTAGAGTGACTTGTCCACATTGTAAGACCGAATCAAACGTGATGGCACAGATAGAAAATCCAAACCGAATTACTCCATCTCAGCAAAGTCCAGATATGAAGATTCCAATTCAGGAGACTAGATTAGAAAAGAAAAAACGACTCCACGAAGCTCAAAAAGTGAGAACGCTTTCTGATGAAGTAAAAAACTTTGGAGGAATAGATATCGGTGAGTTATTTGAGTAGGGATAGGGGAAAGAAATTTTGTGAGTTATTTACATAAGGGTTAAATATACCTATTTGCTTTTTATTGAAAATGATGATAAAATGATTTATTAGTTTGTAAATATAAACAATATGTCATTAATTGAGCAAAGAACAGTTACAGATTCTGATCGAGAATTTCATCATTTGCCTTACCGAGAAGATCAGGAAGGGATTCAGGTAACAATTAAACCAGATGATCAAAAGGCTCTGAAAAAGCTCGAACAACAGTTTGTGCCAAATGTAAAAAATCGTGTAGAGGGTGGCTATAGTTCGATAGAACAGGTGCAAGTAACTTCAGATGCGGTTACACTTACCCTGAAAGAAGGAACGAATCTTTTGACAGTAATGGGTCCATTGGCCGAAAGTATCAATGAATTTGGGGGAGTGCGTGCTAATGACTTGTTAATATCGATTATAAATCCATCCAGTGGTATAGAAATAACAAGAGATCATGGTGTTCAGAGAGACAATCTTACAGAGCTCAACTAGAACAACGTATAGATGAACGGTGCAAAGGCACTTCCTTGGGTGAACACAATGAGGAGTCCGAGGAGTCCGAGGATTATAACGGCGGGTAAAAAGACAATTCGATGTCCTTTGCAGAAATGTTTTATCAATTGGTAGAATGTTTTTAGTTTTTCCATGATTCAGAAATAAGTTTGAAGTCAGAATACCTATTCTTTTGAGTCGAGCCAATTCCGAATGAGATTGGCCGTGACCTCATGTCCAATAGTATCAAAATGAGGGTCTTCATTTTGAAAATATAGTTGATCTTTTAGTTCGTGATTTCGAAATGAAGGGAGTAGGTCAAGGCAATCTAGGTCTTGTTTTTTACAGTATTGGAGTAGTTTTGTCTGTGGGCGATCGGCTTTCATCGCTTCCGCATCAAAATATCGTATCGCATATTTATCCCAATAGTGTTCTGAGACCTGTACATCCATCGGAATGATATTGAGCAGGAGTTTTATGTTATTCTCCTTACAGTGAGTCTGTATTTGGTCTAGGCTTTCGAATACTTGTTCCCAAAATTGAGGGATTCGATCGTCATATCCAGCATGATCTTCAGGAAGAAAAACAGGCCAAGTAAGTGTTGGAATCTTGAGGTGAGAGGGTGTTTTTTTGAGGAATTTAGTATGAAATATTTGCCATCGTTGTTCTAGAAAATTCCAGACGTACGATTTGGGTGGAATTTGATTTTTAGATCTAAGTTTTCCAGATTCATCAGCAAATACTTTGAGATCCTCTACTTGGACCAGTTTGTTGTCCTTGGTATACCATTTGTGCCTTCGGTGTTCCGTTACGTCATTTCCGACAAAAAAATTCACAATCGCAATATCAGGATTGAGGATTGGGGTGAGTTGTTTGAGTCGAAGAAGGTATTGATCAGTAGTGTGACCTACAATCCCCGCATTGTATATTTCATAGTCTGTATCTAATTGTCCCGCAAAGGTGTTCTCCCAGCTTAGTCCAGTTCCAAAGGTAAAAGAGTCGCCCAAGAGAAGGATTTTGGTCTTATCAGTTGAATTAGCATCTTTCCCGCTATTACGAAGTCCAAGTTCATCAATATAGATGGTTGGGACAGGATCTCCATAGCCATTTTCCGCCTGGGTATTTGGTTTGTGGCTATATCCAGTTAAATTGTTATTTTGATAGATCGGTATGCCTACAGCAGAGACAGAGGAGGTGTTGGTATTACTTCGCAGATAGAATTCAGCTCCAAAGAAAATTAATCCCAAAAGGAAAATATTTACCACGACCGCTGTCAAGATTGGTCTCACGTAGCTACTATAGATATTCCTGCTCAACTGTACATTAGATCCGAATTTGCTTCATCTTTGAGGGCTTGGAGTTTTGGTTTTATCGCTTCTTTAAATAATATAATCATTTTTTCTAGAGCGGCTTCCGGTTTGATGTCTCCTGAGATTTGCAGATTAACAGCAAAATTTTGTTCGGTGTAGACAAAACCTCGATACGGTGGCTCTTGTTTTGGGTTGTGATACAGGAAGGCTGAAACGGGACCTTCAATTTTATGATCTACGATGCAGAATTTTTGATCAGAAAATCTCAAATTAAAATCATTAATCGCGTTATAAGCATCAGTATTGTACTTAAAGGCTTTGTCTTTTTGATCCATGTTTTGAATAAATGTAAAAAATTCTTTATTCGATTCTATGGATGGGAGAATCTCTTGGTTCATTGGGGTCTCATTATAGATAAACCTTATAGTTGGAAATGGTGCTGTTTGGTGAAACTGTTTCATCCCTCCAGTATACCACAAGTTCTAATCTTCTTCAAATCTCTGGCATTTAATGATGTAAAAAACTATGAATTATAAAATTAAAACCAGCAGCTAAAAACTATGGCAGAAACTATGTTTGAATACAGGATAAATCAGGCGTATTGTGAACTTGGGTCAACTTCAGATGATAGGGCTCCAAGTTTCTTTTTGTTCTCTTTCATTCTTAGTTTTTCTTTGTATTACTTCGCAAAAAAAAATCAGCTCCAAAGAAAATTAATCCCAAAAGAGAAAAATTAATAAGGATTGCAGGAATAATTTTTTTTATCTACGTTACTATAAACAAAAAACAGGATCTAAAAAGAACCTGATATACTATATTATAGTGTGCACATTAATATAAATATACTTAGGTTATTTGGGGAAGGCTGGGAAAAGTTGAGGTGCTTGTCCTGAATCAAGTGCTTTATCCAATTTTTCTATGGTTATTTCTTCGAGGGAAAAGTTCTCTACTGGTTGTGTGTCATCAATAAAAAAGAGGTGTTCAGCCGCCTTGTTGAGGTCTGCGGCAATGTAGTATATGATTCCATTTACTTTGCCTTCAGGGGTTTTAGATGTAGTTTCAAGCCAATAAAAGTATTCTTTGTCTTGAATGCCTTCACTGTCTATTCCATGAAGTAAGAGCTCACAGTTAATTTTTTCAATATTAGGAATCATGTCTTGCTTGATTAACCCCTCATTCAAGCCAGGATTATTTTTCCAGAATATTTCTAAGAATGTATTAAATTTTTTTAGATCCAGTTTTTTTTGAGGAGATACTTCCAGGGTTTTGATCCAGTGGGGAATATCCGATTTTGTTCTTTTGAAATCCCTATCATCTCCTCCGTCCACACGATCTTCTGCAAGATTAGTGTGATAGATATTTGTGGTGATGCTTTGAAATATTTTCTGATTTAGATTGTCAATGCTAGGAGATAAAATCATAAAAGTGCATTGCATTGGTGCTTGAATGTTCTTTGTATTTGTTTCTGGGAAAATAATAATCAGGGTTCCATCACCTATAGTTTTTAGCTCCATAGGGCATCCCTTTGGAATTTCTTTGAGAACGTTATTAAAAGCATCTTGATCTTCTTTTGAAAGTTGTCCCAAGGCGAGATTGATTTGTATTTTTTGAAGTTCGTAATTTATGTTTTCAACAGAAATTTCAGGAGATTCGTCAGTTGTCGTAATTTTTTCAGAGGATGTTTCATCAAAAATGAATTGATGGTTTACATGCTCTGAGAACTTGAATAAATATTTCATTTCATATCATTATACAATAAGAACTAGTCCTCTGCAAATTCGCTGGTAGGGAGCTTCTTCTTAAAATCTTCTTTGTTCAAATCTCTGGCATTAATGATGTAAAAAACTATGAATTGTAAAATTAAAACCAGTAGCTGAAAACTATAGCAGAAACTATGTTTGAATACAGGATAAATCAGGCGTATTGTGAACTTGGGTCAACTTCAGATGATAGGGCTCCAAGTTTCTTTTTGTTCTCTTTGATTCTTAGTTTTTCTTTGTATTTCTTGCACAAAGACTGTGCGTGTCCTTTGGGGTTAAATTCAAATTCGTCAGAAAGGAATCCACTTTCTCCACCTATGGGATTTTCAGTGTTTTCGGGAGAAAGTCTTAAAAAATTAAACTGAGGGATATCATCATCAATAGAATAAAAGTAATAAGTATTCTCAGATTTTTCGGCATGAATCACTTTATCCCAGTCCTCAAATGCTCTATTTAATTTTCGTTTAAGGCCTTCATAGATTTCTAGATTCTTTGGAGGAGCTCCGTTTTTAATTTTTTTATCTAAGAGCTTTAGTAGTTCTTGTCGTGCGTTTTTTGAATCAACTTCATCAGTTTCTTTCGGGCTAAATGATGGTTGTACGATAGACTTTTCGAGGAGGTAGACCTGTTTAGTTAAAATTAATTGATGGTGTTGTTGAATTTTTTTCATTAAGAAATTATACCATAAGATTTAGTCCTCTGCAAATTCGCTGGTAGGGAACTTCTTCTTAAAATCTTCTCTGTTCAAATCTCTGGCATTAATGATGTAATCATTCAATACCAAGATATCAATTCCTGTGTGGAGGAAGCATTTCCATGCATCCAAATAGTCACATACGATGGGTTCTCCTCGGACATTGAATGAAGTGTTGATAAGCACTGGAACACCGGTTTGATCGTCAAAGGCTTTGATGAGTCCATGAAATCTTGGGTTTTGTTCTCGTGATACGGTCTGTATTCGAGCGGAGTTGTCCACGTGAGTTATGGCCGGAAGTCCTGTGTGTTTGACTTGGGCTACATAGAGCATGTAGGGGCTTGGGACTTCAAGGTCAAAAACTTCACTGCATTTTTCCTCTAGTACGGCAGGGGCAAAGGGCCGGAAACTTTCTCGAAATTTAATCTGCAGATTGACCCTTTTCCAGTTTTCTTCATTTCTCGGATCGGCCAGTATCGATCGATTTCCCAGTGCTCGAGGGCCAAATTCCATCCGTCCATTGAAGTGTCCAATGATAGCATTATTCTCAATTATTTCTTGTGCAATGGTATTGCAAAGTTGTTGTTCTTCTTTTTTTTGAAAAGGAATGTTGTGCTCTGATAAAAAGGATTCAATTTCTTTATTTGAGTTGCTCGGTCCTAGGTAGGGAGAGGGAGATGATTGCTTGATTTGGTTAGTAGTAGTGTCTAGTTTTCTGTGTAAAAATAGCGCCGCTCCAACCGCTCCTCCATCGTCTCCACAGCCAGGAAAGATATGTATGTTTTCAAATATTTTTTCTTCTAGTATTTTTCCATTGGCAACACAGTTGAGGGCTACTCCTCCAGAGAGACAGAGGTTTTTGCAATTTGTCTGCAATTTTGCATGTGTTACTATTTTGAGGATAATTTCTTCAGTAACCGATTGGATGCTGGCAGCCATATCTTTGTGAAACTGGGTGACTGGTTCTGACGCTTCTCGTATTGGTTCTCCTAGGAGCGTTGCAAAATGTTTGCTGATCATTCGTTCTCCCCATCGATATTTGAAATATTTTTGATTCAGTTCGTAGCTTCCATCGTCAAAAATCGTAAGCGTCTTTTTTACCTGTTCGGTGTATTTGGGAGTTCCGTAGGGGGCGAGCCCCATCATCTTGTATTCACCACTATTGACTCGAAATCCTAGATAGTAGGTAAAAGCAGAATACAGCAGTCCTAGGCTGTCTGGGTAAGTTATGTGTTGAACGGGGTTTATTTCGTTTGCAATACATTTGTATATGGCGGTGGTAGTGTTTTCTCCAACCCCATCGATAGTGACAACGGCAGCTTCCTCAAAAGGGCTTGTGAAGTAACTACTTGAGGCATGAGATAGGTGATGTGGGATGTAATAAGTTCTAATAGTTTTAAGTTTATAGGCCTTATCATAATTTTTTTTGCAGTATTGTTTCAGTTCATTGTGTATAGTATTTCCCATGAATAATTTTTGTCCAAGCCACTGGGGCATAAATCGATAAAATTGACTAACATTCCGAGGCCAAGAGACAATGAATTCTTTTAAGATTCGTTCAAACTTCACGATTGGTTTTTCATAAAAAGCGATAGCGTCAATTTGGTTTATATCGATGTTTGCTTTTTTGAGGCAGTACTCAATAGAGTGGAGAGGGAATCCATCATCATGTTTCTTTCTCGAAAAGCGTTCTTCGGAGGCAGATGCAAGTATTTTACCATTGAGGAGTATGCAGGCAGAACTATCATGATAAAAGCAGGATAATCCGAGTATGTATTGATGAGTTTTTTTTGTATTTTGCATTAAAATTGATTTTTCAGTGATTCAATATCCGTGTTAAGTTTGTATGATTTCCAATTGCTTTTTTTTGCTTTTTGGAATGGCTTGGTGATGATTATGAATATGAATTGCAAAACTCGATATGGGAGCAATATTATCCAGTATATGATACTGAGTACAAGGAATGTTTTTACATGTCCTAGTATCATCCCAATCCAGATCAAGCTTTTACGAATCCAATGAAAAATAAACATTTTACTATCATAGTAGGGAATCAGATATTAGACTCAATCAATTTTTATTTATGTCAGATAGAAAACACCGAAATGGTAAAAAAAAACAAAAAAGATGATCAGTAAATTCTTTTTTGTATTTTATTCGTAACAGTTTGTGACATTCGTCCGTTTAAAGGGTTGCGAGATTGTTTTGACAGCCATGTGGGTGTTCTTACAATTCTCCAGCTAGATCTTTGAAATAACGGCCGGGATTAACTTAGTATTGTTTATCAAAAGCACATTAGTGGTTTGTGACATATATAGGTTTTCCTAGAAAAACACATCAAGTCTTTCATTACTTGGCACGAGAGTTGCGTGCAAAAAGATGAAAACAAACAACGAGATGAATCATCATCCTTATAGACCTATCGATAGACACACTATTTAAGTGGAGTTTATCTAATTAATTTTTTATTACTGAAACATGGATTTATTTGCATACCTGCGAAAAGGAATCGCTTCAGTTACTATGACAGCTATGGTTGCAACATTTTTTGCTGCACCTATCGCATCAGCGGCTTCTTCGGTTGAAGACTTCACTGACGCTGCTGAAATTCCTACATGGGCCGACGAAGCTATTGAAGAGCTTATGGACATGGGAGTTATTTCTGGTAACGATGACGGATCTTTCGCTCCTAATCGACAACTTAACCGTGCAGAAGTTTCAAAAGTGATCGTCCTGGCAACAGGAGTTGACTTTGATACAACTGGCGGACCACATTTCCCTGATGTTACTGACGGGGCATGGTTCTACGACTACGTAGAAACTATGTACAACTACGGATGGATTAACGGATACCCAGACGGACAATTCCGACCTGGTGTTGGAATCAACCGAGCTGAACTAGCTAAAATGGTTATCAACGCATTCGAAATCGATCAAGATCTTTCTGGTGCTCCTCACTTTGACGATGTAGATTCTGCTGATTGGTTCTACGGTTACGTAGAAACAGCTTACAACTACGGACTTATGCGAGGATACGGAGATGGTTCTTTCGGTCCTGGAGACGCGGTAACGCGAGCTCAGACTGTTAAAATCGTTTACGACTCACTTCTAGTTATCTCTGCTCCAGTAGGACCAGCTGATGGAACACTTGAAGTAGTTCTTTCTCCAGATACTCCACGAGGAACTAATATTCCTTTCAACGCAACTTCAGTTCCATTTACTACAGTGGAAATGACTGCTTCTGATGACAGTGATGTTGAGATTTCTTCTCTAACTTTCACTCGACTTGGTCTTGGGGACAACGACGATTTTGATAACGTATGGCTCGAAGTTGACGGATTCAAAGTTGGAAACGACAAATCTGTAAACAATGACGACGTTGTTGAACTTCGATTCAACCCACCGTTGATCGTACCTGCTGGACAAACTATTGTTGCTGACGTTGTAGCTTCTCTTGAAGTTGGAGTTAGCTCTAATGACGATGATCGAGCTAATACAGGTCACCACAACCGTTTCGCAATGGTTTCTGCTGACGACATTGTATCTACTGCTGCTAACGTAGTAGGAGACTTCCCTGTAGAAGGTGAAGAAATGGAAATCGCAGATTACGAAGTATCTCAAATTCGACTTTCTGCTCTTGGAGCTGATGCTACGATTGATGTTGGAGACAACTTCATCGAAATCGGTAAATTCCGAGTTCAAAATGATTCGAACACGAACAAAGATCTCGAACTTCGAGCTCTTACATTCAAAAATGACGGTACAGCTGAACTTGAAGACTCTCTAGAAAACGTAGCACTTTACGTTTCTGGTGAACAAGTTTCTGCTGAAACTATTATTGATGGAGACTACGTTACATTCCGACTTGATAACGGAGTAACTGGTGGATACATCGTAGAAGACGGAGATTCTCGAATCTTCTCTATGCGAGCTGATATCGTTTCGGCTGAAAAAGACGACACGATCAACTTCAAAGTTGATAACTTTGAAGACATTGTAGGAGTTGAGGTTGGAACTTCATTCGGAGTTAAAACTGTTGCTGGAGACAATGGTCTCAAGCTAAACACTTCTGGAGCTACGGCTCAAACTGAAAAAGCTTCTTGTACTGCAGGTACTTCTGCAGCAGAGGATGACTGTGCACGGCTTAAAGCTTATACAGTTGATTCTGGAGACCTAAACGTTTCTCGAGATCCTTCTTCTCTTTCAAACCAAGAGTACGCTCCTGGTTCAAACGACGTGGTATTCATGACAGCGCGAGTTGTTGTTGATCAACCAATGATCGTTGACGGAATGACTCTACGAGTTCTTTCTGAATCAGCTGTAGTTGATAAAACGTCAGATTCTAACACTACTGATAGCAATCTTTCTGATTTCAACGCTGCATTTGATAACTTCCGAGTATACATCAATGATAAACTCGTTGATTCTGAAAATGACTTCTCGCTTCAAGCAGGAGGAACAGACGGAGCTGTTACTGATTACGAACTCAAATTCAACACTACGTTTGAACTTGCAGGTACGTCAATCGTAAAACTGGTTGGTAACATCGAAGATGATGCTGACACAGGAGACAAAATCCGATTCGCTCTTGCAGCTACGGACGTTGATTCTCCAGAATACATCTCTACTGGTGATCAAGTAGAATCTTCTCAGCTCCTTGGATCTGCTGAAGCTTCACTCGTTACAGTTGAGCAATCAGTACTTATCATTAACCGTACAGACGGACTTAGCTCGACTGGAGACAGTATCGTAGCTGGAGTAGATGATGTTACATTCCTACAATTCGTATTGGACAATAATAACTCAGGAGACGTTAACGCGACTTCAGTTTCTATCCAAGCTGACGGAACAGGATCTGCACTTCCTTACACGAACTTCACGGCTGCACTATTTGTAGACGGAACTCAACAAGGATCTGCACGAAACCTAAGTTCTACAGGAGCTGCTACGTTTAACGACATCTCTGTTGTTATCCCATCTGCAGGTCAAAAAGAATTTACAGTTGTAGTTGATACAATTGAATCTAGTGCAAACGCTAACACAGCTAACACTACGGTGGTAGCTAACTCTGTTAATTATACTGTTGCTTCTACTTGGAAGTACGGTGTAGGTACAGCTTGTGCTTCTACTGGTAACGCTGTTGTGGCTGTTGCTCAAGAAGATACAGCTACAGTTGCTGGAACATTCGAAGCTGGTGATATATTCACTATAACTTTGAACGGAACAGCTTACTCTCATACAGTTGTTGCAGGTGATACAGATAACGATGGAATTGCTACTGCACTTGCTGCACTAGTTACTGCTAACGCTGCTGTTACTGCTACTGCTACTGGATCTGTTGTTACAGTTGTTGCAGCTACGGCTGGAACAGCACACACAATTGTGTCTACTGTTACTGATGCTGGAACAATTGATGCAACTCTTACAGATGCTAACACTGTTGCAAATGTTGTCGCACAAACAAACGCGGCAGTAGTAACTCCTTTTGCTGCTTCTGTTGCACTACCAGCTGGTACTACATGTATCGCAATTCCTGATACAGGAAACGCGCTTACAGGTCTTACTGCCTTTGCAATCTCTGTTGATGGAGCTGCAACTGGTACAAACGCTGAGGTTCGAGGAACTGTAGCAGTTCCAGTAGTTCAATCTAATGATGGAACTTACTCTTACCTAGCTCTCCTTGGAGCAGCAGGTACAGACAACCGAGCATTGACTAACTCTCATCCAGTCGGAGAAATGTTGACACAAACAGCTCCTACTATTGCTTACACTACCGCTGATAAAACAGTGAAAGTAGCATCTCTAGCAAACATAACTGCTGGTGATACGCTTACTATTGGAGGAGGATCTTGTACAGTTGCGTCTATCGACACAGCTAATACTACAGTTACCTTCACTACTACACTGGCTGCTTGTGCTACAGCTGCAGCAGTACCTGCTGCTGGATCTGCAGTGACAGAGCCATCTGCAAACCAAATCCAATTCTACGTTACTGAAGTAGATGCGGACAATGTTGAAAATGGTCAAGAAGTAGCAGTAACTGAAGGAGGAACGAACCTTGGTACAGGAAACGTTGAAGCAGTTCTTGCTGACGGAGACTGTAACGGAGGAGCGGCAAGCAACTTCCTTTGTGGAGCTACGTTTGACCTCATTGCTTCAGGAACTCTTCTTGTTGCACAAGAAACTCCAGTATACTCTGATGTAATCATCTCTGGTGATACTGATGTTGAAATACTACGAGTTAAGTTTGACGCGGCTGATGATGAAATTTACGTTGAAGACCTCTACTTTGTAGATCCATTCTTCGGAACAGCATCAGGAGACGCTGAAGACCGAGTAGACTTCAAACTCTACAGTGCTTCAGGACAACTACTACAAACGAAACAAATGGTTGATGGGAAACTCCACTTCGAACTTGCAAACCAAGATCGAATCCGAGTACCTAAAGACGATGTTACGTACGCAGTAGTAAAAGTGGACGCTCGATCTATCAACGAAGCAAACCAAACAGCTAAACGACTTCAAATTAATCTTGGGAACACTGTTCTTGGGAAACAAGTTGATGTTGTAGCTACTACGGGAGCTACGGGTGCAGATCTTACAAACACTACTAGTGCTGCAACTTCATCAGTGTCTGGAACTATTACAGGAGATGACTTCGTTATCTACAAAACTAATATTTCTATTGATCACTCTGCTACGCAACCATCTATGACACTTCCTTCGTCTGTACGAACACAGGCTTACCGGTTTACAGTGTCAGCAGATAGCGCAGGTGCAGTTGATCTAGGACGAATTACACTACAAGCTAACCTTAACGGGATAGTATTTGGTACAACAACTGCTGGTACTGCTCCTACTGCTGGAGTAAATGCTGACTTTATCGTTCGACCTGTTACAAACGGATCAGTTGATACAAATCAATCATTCGCTGTTACAGTTTCTGACGAAGCAGTTGCAGCAGCAACTCTCTCTGTTGACCTAGTTGGACAACGAGTTTCAGCTGGTGGTTCTCTTGAGTTCGCTCTATTCGTAGCGCCTACAAATGAGGATACTGGAGGATCTCAAGATTCTGACGGGCTTAACATTACTATCCTTGAAGATCCGTTCTACGGAACAGCAGAAGCTCTTGCTACAAAGCAAGCAGCTACAGCTTGTGATACAACAGGTAATGGTACTGGAGATGCTCTATGTAACGTAATCTGGTCAGATGAATCTGGTTCACCTCACTCTGCTACTACAGTAGATTGGTTGAACGGATTTGAAATTGATGTTGACTCTACTCCATTCCGACTTCTTAAAAACAACTAGTTTTTAACTAAGTTAGAAAGGACGTGATTCACTTCACTTCAAACATCAAGCCCCCACTCGAAAGAGTGGGGGCTTTTTTGTTAATTCATCCCTAGCCCCCTTTTTATTAATCCATCCCTAGCCCTTCCTTTGACAAGGAAGGGAATAATATTGGTGAAATGAAGTAAAAGTGAAAGTCTCCCTTGAGAAAGGGAGATTTAGAGGGATTTTTTTGGAACAAAGAGATTTAATGAAATTAGAAGAGAGACAAAGGTCAAAATTCTTTCTAAATTATTGATATGACCAATAGATCACCAGTTCCCTACAATATAAAGCTAAAAAATAGAGCGAGAGAACTTCGTAAAAACCAAACAAAAGCGGAACAATGTATTTGGGAGCAGTTACTCAGAAAAAATAAAAGTGGATACAGATTTCTTAGGCAAAAGCCTTTAGATCAATTTATAGTTGATTTTTATTGTTCAGAATTACAACTGGTGGTTGAAATTGATGGTGATATTCATAAAGAGCAGAAGGAATATGATTATCATAGAACTCTAATATTAAAATCCTTTGGTCTTACTATTTTGAGATTTTCAAATAATGAAGTTTTAGAGGATTTAGAAAGTGTAGAAACAAGGCTAGAAAGAGAGATAAAATTAATCTTGAAGTAATAAATCCATCCCTAGCCCTTCCTTTGGCAAGGAAGGGAATAATATTGGTCAGAAATGAAGTAAAAGTGAAAGTCTCCCTTGAGAAAGGGAGATATAGAGGGATTTGTAACAAACGATATTTAGAGGGATTTTTTTTTAGCGATCATTATACTTGATTCGATGCATATTGAATCACTGACGCTACAAGACTATAGATCGTACTCACAGGCCAATTGGTCGTTTGAATCTGATAAGGTTGTCTTCTACGGACCCAATGGACGAGGGAAGACCAATATACTCGAATCAATATCACTACTCAGTGTAGGAAGGAGCTGGAGAGATAACACAGCGGAGGCACTGATTCATGAAGCGTCAGAATCAGCAAAGATACAGATCAAGACCAATGAAAATTTATTTGAAGGACTTTTATATGAAAGATCGAGATCTTTTAGTAGAAATGGAAAAAAAATATCGCTTAAATCACTCATCGGACAAGTTCCTACCTTATTGTTCTGTCCAGAGATGATAGGGCTTTTTGCAGGAGTGAAAAAAAACAGAGTACAGTTTTTTGATCGTTTTTTGGTTCAGGTTTCACCGATATACAGAGATTGGATCTTGCGTGCAGACAAAGCCCACAGACAAAAAACCACCATACTCAAGAACGCAGAGATATTTGATAGTAGTGTTGGGGCTCAGCTCCAACCCTGGAATCAGATATTAGCCGAAATCATTCCTCAGATTTACCAAGCAAGAGTTTCTCTCCTAGAAATAATCAATCCTATCCTAGAAGAAAAATACCAACGTATATCCAATACCTCAGAACCGGTACTCATTGAAATCCAGCTCTCAGAAAAATTTGAGCCAACACTTGAAGGATGTACTCAGTTCCTACAGGATAATCAGATGAGAGAAATTGCAGCCCGAAAGAATTTCCTATCTTCGCATCGAGACGATTTTATTTTTTCCCTGCGGGATAAGCCTTTAGTCCAGTCCGCTTCAAGAGGGGAGTCTCGGTCAATGCTTTTGGCCTTGCTCGCAACTCAGAAACGATATCTGATGGAGCAACAGCAAAAACAGCCAATATTACTACTCGACGATGTGTTTAGTGAGTTAGATGAAGATCGACAGTCTCATTTAGAGCGCTTATGTGAGGGCGTGCAGACATTTTTTACGACGACTCATGCAGAGCATTTTGGAGGATTTATTCAGGGAGTACAGAAGATTGAAGTCAAATAAACAACTGACCAACAGAACCACGGAACAATCTTCTAAGATGAAAATTTAATGACTTTTGTAAATATTAATATAAACATGAAAAAGTAATTTGGGTATATGGTAAAAGAAGATCCAATACAGCAAAAATCAAAAAAATTAGCATTAAAAATAATTAAATTAACTCAATCTCTTGTAAAAGAAAAGGAGTTTATAATATCAAAGCAAATATTTCGATCAGGGACCTCAATAGGTGCTAATATCGCAGAAGCAAAAGGAGCAGAATCAAGAGCTGATTTTATGCACAAGTTAAGAATCGCATACAAAGAAAGTCTTGAGACAAAGTATTGGTTAGAGTTGTTATATGAAGCTGATTTTATAGAAAAAAAAGCCTTTGATATTCATTATCAAGAAACAGATATCTTGGCAGCAATATTGTTCAAAAGTATTCAAACAGCAAATCCTAAAAGATAGTTTTTTTCTCGGTTCTGTTGTGATTTGGTCGGTTGTTTAATCGTTTTTTTCCTTCTTATTTCCTCGGAATTTATCCATTGCATCTCGGAATTCTACGGTAATAGGCGTTCCATGAAATCCGTATTTTTGTCGAAGTTTATTTTCTAAATATCGTTTATAAGACCAATGAAATGCAGCAATATTATTTACAAAAAACAAGAATTTTGGAGGTTGTGTATCTACTTGCATTGCATATTTCATTTTCCCCATTTTTGTTCCTACACTTGGCATAACATGACCATAGTAAGCTTCTTTCACAAAACGGTTCAGCTCAGCAGTTTCGAGTCGCTTAGAACGTTCCGCTTTGATTGCCTTGAGTGCCGGGAAAATTTCTTTGGTTCCTTTCCCTGTTTTCGCACTAAAAAATAAAACTGGAGCCCAAGGGATGAATTCAATTTTTCGTCGAAGATAGTTCAAGTATCGCTTTCGTACTTGATCGAGATCTTCCCCCCACATTTTTACTTCATCAAGTTCTCGGTCATCGGTTTCTTTTTCTTCGTCTGCTTGAGTTTTTTCTCGTACAAGATCAAATTTATTCACGGCCAAGATCAAACCTTTTCCAGATTCGATAACACTTCCGGCGATAGCCATGTCTTGATGGGTAACTCCATCCAGCGCATCTATGAGGAGTATACAGATATCAGCTCGTTCCATTGCCTGTTGGGTTCGGACGGTAGACCAATATTCGATGTTTTTTCTTCCAATTTTCCCAGGACGTCGTAGTCCTGCAGAATCTACAAAAAGAAAACTATTTCCCTCTTCATCGGTTATCTCTGTATCGAGTGTATCTCGAGTCGTACCAGAAACTTCAGAGACAACCGCCATTTCAGATCCAACAATTTGATTGAAAAGAGAGCTCTTTCCTACATTAGGACGTCCAACCAGAGCAATCTTGAGTTGATCAGGATTTTTTTCTATCACATCAGGAGCACTAAATCCTTGATCAATAAATTGTTTTTGAAGTTCATCTTGGAGTTCCCAAATTCCAAAAAAGTTTTTGGCTGAAATAGGAAACGGATTTCCAAGACCAAATCGTGTCCATTCCCAGATACTATCACTACTTCCATCATCGACTTTATTGGCGATGAGGATGACTTTCTTTTTTCCTTTTCTCAAGATTTCAATAATCGCTTCATCATCAGAAGTGACTTCTTCTTTTCCATCAAGAAGGAATAGTATCAAGTCAGCCTTTTCCATCGCGATCTCTGTCTGTTTTCTCATTTCGACCTCAAGATCTTCTCCTTTGGCGTTCGTCAATCCCGCCGTATCCACTAACAAAAAAGGAATAAGATCATCCTGAGAACCAAACTGATCAGTGGGATCAATCCGTCCTATCAGGGCGTCTCGTGTAGTTCCAGAGATGTCAGAGACAATCGATCTTCGTTGACCATAGAGGGCGTTGAAGAGGGTAGATTTTCCGACATTTGGTCGACCGATGAGGGCAACAGTAGGGAGCATGGAAGAAGAAGTTAATAGTCCAATTAATTGACTAGCTAGAGTCACAGACTAACCAACTAAATGATTAATGCTAGTGAGAAAATTATTATCAAAAATGTAAATACTTTGTTTTTGAGTTTTGTCTAATAGATTCCTACTAAAATTCATCCAGAAAATTATCTCAATTACCGTTTATTCTTCACTCCTCCTCTATTTGAATTGCTCGATCTTATTCTTCGCTCTATACTGGGCGTGATGTTTTCAAACCTTTTTCCCGCACAATCTCCTCTCGTCAGAACTTGTTATAAATGGGCAGCAGTAGGGGCTTCACTTTGGTTTCGGTTTCCATCAGGGAATCTAAACGTTATAGGAATAACGGGCTCAAAAGGAAAAACAACCACTTCAGGATTATTACATCATATTTTAAATGAATCTGAGCGGAAAGCGGGACTCATCACCAGCGAATTTATGATGATTGATGGAAAAAGAAAGACTTTTAAAAATCAACATCCGACACCATGGGAAATTCAGCGAGCATTGAGAAGAATGTGTCGAGCCAAATGTGAATTTGTCGTGGTTGAGCTATCAAGTTCAGTGGTAGACCAGATGCGATTTTGGGGGGTGAATCTAGATACGGTTATATTACTCAATATTGATCAGGATAATTATCCTGATTATTATCCAAACTCAGCAGAATACGTGCAGTCCAAGGGAGAGATTTTTCGTTGGCTCAATCGAAGTAGTCGGAAGCCAAACATACCCAAAATGGCGATTGTTAACCGAGATATCGAATATTTTGATATCATAGATGACATTCCTGCAGACAAAAAATGGACCTTTTCTGTAAAAAAGAGCTCAGACTATCATGCTGAAAATTTTGAATTTTCAGAAACAAAAACCAAGTTTTCACTCACACTCCCAAATGATCATCTACAAATAGAGTCAAAACTCATAGGAAAGCACAATCTAGAAAATATAATTGCGGCTATCGCCACCAGTATCTCCTGGGGAGTTCCAGTGGCGAGTATTCCAGAATATCTTAAAACCTATTGTGGAGTCCCAGGGCAGATAGAGTCTATAGACGCCGGACAAAGTTTTGGTTGTGTTGTGGATCGATCTCTAACACCAGAGCGTCTAGAGTCAACACTTGAAATCCTTAGAAAAATAACGACTAAAAGGCTCATTGTTATCTGGGGCGGGAAAGCGCCAATCGATCCAGAAATATATCAGGAATCTATAAAACATCTCACTCGTTATGCCGATGAGATAATACTTACTACCGATGATCCTGCTAAGGCTGATCCCAAAAAAATAGCGCAAGAAGTACGACATATCCTTGGGAAGGAGGAAGGAGAAGGATTTTTTGAAATAGAAGATCGATACGAAGCTATCAGATATGCACTCTACTGTGCAGAGTCAGGAGATCTGGTCCTTATCGCAGGGCGTGGAGATGCTCCCTATCAGCTCATTGGGTCACAACAGATACCGTTTGATGATCGAGTGGTAGCAAGAGAAATCCTGTCTTTTGCACAAGAAAAAGAGATGATTTAGTGTTCTATTGTAGAATAGAACTAGCTCTCTGGGAAAATTCTGGTAGAGAGGGAAATCGTTCAATAGATTTTACAAATGGTCCGTTTTCATTGTCTGCAGAAGAATATCCCTGGCTAATAGCAAAGTTACATACCTTAGTGGAAGCTCCTGATCTTTTTGCAGAATCAGAAATATGTATTTCCATCTGACTAATAAATGGAAGACTTCTTACTGTTGATAAAAGTAAAGAATGAATTGCATTCATACAATCTATTTTAGCACTTATCCCTTTCAGTCTATTAATTCCCTTTTGTGTGCTTTCAGGAATGTGTGAGGGAGCCTTTGATGGTCCCTGCATTTGTATGATTTGAAGTGAAAAAGATGTACCATCTGTGATAGGAGTAAGATAAAAAGAAAATCTATAAAGAGGCGGGAAATATTGTCCTTCAAACGAATTTATTTTTGGAGTTATTGCTAGTCCTAACGGGGCGTCAAGTCGTCCACGGAATATTCCAATATCAGTAACCATTTCATTTGCAGCAAGACTTTTAAAGTTCGTTACAAGTATCGGGTGAATTTCAAATTCTTCAATTTCGGTGATTGCTTCAGGAGCTTTAATAAGGCTTTTTGGAATTTTACCATTGTTGATGCAAAATGTTTTAAGTGAGTAGTAGAAATCAAAAATAGATTGTTTAGTTATTTCAGTAGTTTCATCTAAGCCTGTAGTGGAAAATTCAATAGAAGATTTGAGTGCATGAATTTCTTGAAGTTGATTAGAGTCTAGGCCAGGAAAATTATGATTTAAATATTCAGGCTCACAATCCTCAGGGGTATCGATAAACTCGGAGAAAGAATCAAAGCTTGGTTTGGCTGGTAGTTTCATTATTCACTAAAGTATTATTTTTGTTATTAAAGCTAATATTTGAAAAAGGGATTATTGAATGCTGTCTGCAATAATAAGCTGAACGGTTTTAGCCGTCGTAAGGGAAATACTGTCTGGAACAAAAGTAAGTTGATCTCCTTCATTCACATTTCCTTTTATAGAGGTGTTCGCAGGTATTTCATAGATATTTCCAGATTCATCCACAACAGTTCCAACCAATGGTTGTTTTCCTCTTTTCTTCTTTGGTAGCTCTGTGTCTCCTATATGAAGAGTTCCTATAGTGTATTCAGTACCAAGTTGAGTCTGGTTTGTTACAGCTTTTATTTTTCTTGCGACAAGTGATTCGCTTCGAATTAACTCAATACCAATTTCAACTTCATGTCCAACCTTTCGAAGGAGTTTGGAGATTCTTAAATATCTATCATTTTCAGCCGCTAGAGAAGCTTTTTCTGATTGATCATTGGCACGATTTATTTCATCAGTAGAAATATTTCGGGGAAGATTAGGTACTCCTTTTAGTGGAATTTGCTGAGGAGCGTTTAGTTCTGGTATATCTATCTGTAGCATGGTAAGCTCAAGTCCAGCTTTATCTGGTGGGGTAGAGACAATTTTTGCGTGTGTGTAAATGATTTCTCCTTCTGGCATGATGTTTTGTTTCAAAATTTTTGAGAAATTAAATTTTAAGAATAAAAAGTCAAGAAGAACTTTCTTGCCCTGTAGAATGAAATAGAGTTAACTTTAAGATGAATAAAGTGAAAGAAATTTAATTCAAATACTTACTATTCATTGTCTATTGCTAACTATTAACTCAATATATATGTCTCACGAACTCAAATCAGATATCGCAAAAGCTATCGAACATCTAAGAGCAGAATATGCTAAACTTCAAATAGGAAGAGCCAACTCAGTCCTCGTAGAAGAAATTAGTATCGAATCATATGGTTCACAAATGCCTCTGAAGGCGACGGCAAATATTTCTTGTCCAGACGCAAAAACCATCCGAATTGAGCCATGGGATAAATCTCTCATAGGTGAAATCGAAAAAGCAATCCAAGCCGCAAATATAGGACTCAATCCACAAAACATGGGGGACTCTATATTGTTACCAATTCCACCGATGACTGAAGAACGACGGAAAGATATAGTAAAAACAGTTCATGAGCTGGCTGAAAACGCTCGAATTTCGATCCGTTCGGCTCGACATGAAGCAATGAAAAGCATCAAGAGTCAAAAAGAAGAAGGAGATCTCTCAGAAGATCAGCAAAAAGATGCAGAATCTGATGTACAAGAGGAAATCGATAAAGCCAACAAATCTATAGATGAGTTTATGAAGAAAAAAGAAACAGACGTGATGTCTGTGTAGTTAACGAATTAACAGACTAACAAACAATAACAGAATAAAACTGTTGAGTAGTTATTCTGTTACTCTGTTATCTAGTTATTCCGTTACTTAAATGAATAGAAAAAGAATTAATCGCAAAAAAGCATTTCTGATTGAATCCAATCAGAAGCAACGACATAAGCCTAAAAAAATGAGGAACCGATTTCTCAATGTATTGGTGCGCATGTTATTTCTCAAGCAAATACTCAAACTGTTTCGAGCGTCGGTATTGCTCGTATTACTGCTATTTGGAATGTTTGGATTTATTCTTTTTGCGTTGTTTTCACCATATTTTGATATCCAGAAAATTAGTGTCGTCCGAGATAGCCCTCATCTAGACGTAGATAAAATACAAGAAACACTTCAGGAATTTTACGGAGAGAACATGATCCTGTTCAAAGAGCAAAATCTAAAAACAGTTTTACTCGAAGGTTTTCCTGAATTTCGAGAAATTATTATTCGAGAGAAATGGCCAAATGAAATAGAGCTTAAAATACAAATCTCGCCTCCAGCATTTACACTACTCAATAAAGAAACGGCAAATTTCTCAACGATTTCTGCAGATGGAATTGTTCTAGATCAAGCTCCTACCGAGAATCTGCCCCTTATCAATATCGAAGGCTATGAAAATTTGATCGTGCCAAGGATGAATTTTATCGGTCGAGAGAAGCTAGAAAAAATACAAACAGCAAAATACGTCGCAGAAGAGGAATTAAAGCTGACGGTAAAAGACATTACTTATTTTCCAAAAGCGAGAGAGCTCCATCTGGAAATTGAAAATGGAACGGTTATTTGGTTAGATTTCCAAGTAGATATTCCGGCACAATTGCGAAAACTTGAATTAGCTTCTTCCAAGATCGGGCTCTATCAAAAGCCCTTAACACATATTGATCTAAGGATTCCAGATCATTTATTCTGGAAAGAATAAGTAACTACAGCGCTACGGAACAACCGAACAAGGAACAAAGATCAAAATTGTATACCAATGATAATTTGTTATAGTCTTATCGATTTGATCAGTCGATCAGTCACTATCTGTTCAGTCGTAATTACATGCCTAAAACAAAACTCAACACAAAACTACTTAAAAAATTATCAGAAGCTCATGGAGCTCCTGGATTTGAATACAATATTCGAAATATGGTTATGGATGAAATCCGTGATCATGTGGATTCAATGGAGATCGATAACATGGGAAACCTGACCGCAATCAAAAAAGGAAAAAAATCTAAAAAAGTAATGGTCGCCGCACACATGGATGAGATTGGATTCATGGTAACACATATAGATGACAATGGATTCGTGCGATTTTGTCCGTTAGGAGGATTTGATCCCAAGACACTTACCGCACAACGAGTAATTGTTCATGGAAAAAAAGATCTACTCGGAGTTCTTGGATCTAAACCAGTGCACGTCATGTCTCCAGAGGAACGGAAGGCGGGCGCTGATCTCAAGAAATACTTCATTGATTTAGGGCTTTCAAAAAAAGAAGTCGAAAAACACGTCAAAATAGGAGATCCAATTACCTGGAAACAAACCTGTGAAGAAATAGGAGATACTATCTGTGGAAAATCTATGGATAATCGACTATCAGTTTTTATCTTAATTGAGGTTCTCAAGGCAATGAAAGAGCCAGATTATGATTTTTACGCTGTATTTACCGTCCAAGAAGAGGTTGGTGTCAGAGGAGCTATAGCTTCGGCGCATGAGATCCAGCCAGATTTTGGTCTTGGTCTTGATGTGACAATTGCCTGTGATATACCAGGAATGGCAAAACACGAGTACATATCAGAGATAGGAAAAGGGGTCGCTATCAAATCAATGGATGGAGGGGCAATATCTGACTATCGAATGGTTGAATTTCTAATGAAACTGGCCGATAAGAATAAAATTAACTATCAGAATGAAGCCTACGCCGTAGGAGGAACGGATACTCGAGGAATACAGCTTATGACAAGTGGTGGATGTATCAGTGGTGGAATATCAATTCCACTTCGAAATATTCATCAGACGGTTGAACTAGTTCATAAGGAGGATGTGGTTTCAACGATTGATCTTTTGACTGAGTTTGTAGAAAATACAGACAAAGGAGACTGGAAGCATAAGTAGTTTGGGTTACGATATATAAAGGATTTTACTTGAGTTTTGGCAGGAGGGTGTGTATACTGCTAATGTAATTACTAATCATATTTATTATGTTTTATCTATCAGGTGACGGGGAAAAAGACTGTCCGTGTAGTGGAGGATCTTGTGGAGGAGCTTAGTCTCTTTTCGTAAATTCTATCTACACATAAAAAATCCTTTCAGGTTTCTGAGAGGATTTTTTTTATTTTAAATCATAAATCATTAGGCTCTTAGTAACTCATTCACAATTCATGAAAACAGCCCTTCTTTCCGTCTCCGACAAAACTGGTATCGTCGAATTTGCACAAGGTTTAGAAAAACTTGGATTTAGACTTATTTCTACAGGCGGGACATACAAAGCCCTCGCGACGGCAGGAGTTTCAAATCTGGTAGAAGTATCTGATTTTACGGGTTTTCCAGAAGGATTAGATGGAAGGATTAAGACGTTAACTCCAGAAGTATTTGGAGGAATACTCAATCTCAGAGAAAACTCAGATCATCAAGCATTTTGTACAGAGAACAAGATAGAAGATATAGATCTCGTGGTAGTAAATCTTTACCCGTTCAAAGCCACTTACGAAAACCCAGACAAAACATTTGAAGACAAAGTAGAAAACATTGATATCGGAGGACCGTCGATGATCAGAGCGGCGGCTAAAAACTATGAGTATTGCGCGCCAGTAGTAGATCCAGCAGATTATCCCAAGATAGTCGAACAATATGAAACGAATGGTGATCTTGATACAAATTTCAGAAAAGTGCTCGCAGCAAAGACTTTTTCTATGACGGCTCACTATGATTTACTCATCGCCAAGTTCTGGACAGAAAATTCAGAACTCGACACACTTCGATATGGAGAGAATCCACATCAGTCAGCAGTCGTGATGCGAGATCCATTTACGGCGGGATCAGATCTAGTAGGAGCCAAGATTCTTAACGGAAAACCACTCTCATTCAACAATCTAAACGATGCCAACGGAGCACTCGAACTTGCGATGAGTTTCCCCGAACAACCATTTGCAGCGATCATAAAACACGCCTCTCCTTGTGGGGCAGCGATCGGAGAAACGATAGAAGAAGCTTTTGCAAAAGCCTATGAAGCCGACAGTATTTCTGCCTTTGGAGGAATAATCGCACTCAATAGAGAAGTAACCAAAGAAGTAGCTGAAAAAATAGTCTCATTCTTCAACGAAATCGTATTAGCACCAAAAGTGTCAGCTGAAGCACTAGAAGTATTCAAAACCAAAAAGAATTTAAGGGTCTTGGAAATTCCAAATTTTGACGAAAAGACACAAGATATATCCATCCGAAAAGTACGAGGTGGAACTCTCGCCCAAGATCTAGATATAAAAGATATTACCAAATCAGATCTAGAGTTTGCTACAGAAAAAAAACCATCAGAACAAGAAATCACAGATATGCTTGCAGCCTGGCGAATGGTGAAGATAGTTAAATCAAACGCCATCGTCATCGTCAAAAACGGAACGATGATCGGAAAAGGAGGCGGACAGACCTCTAGAGTAGAGGCTATGGATATTGCACTCGGACACGCAGGAGAAGAAGCGAAAGGAGCAGTGATTGCTTCTGATGCATTCTTTCCGTTTCCTGACTCTGTAGAGCTTGCAGGGAAGTTTGGGATCAGTGCTATTATTCAGCCTGGAGGTGCGATGAAAGACACGGAAGTATTAGCCAAATCTGATGAGCTTGGAATTGCTACCGTCCTGACTCGGACAAGGGCATTTTTACATTAGAATGAGGACTTGGTAATGGATTGATTCTTGGTCGAAAATGATTCAAGATATCAATCAAGCCATGAGTATTCACAGAACCACCAACTATTCCATAATCAGGACCTTTTGAGTGGACAAGGTTCTGGAGATCAAGGGGCGCATTGGCCATGGTTCCCACATAGCCGCACAGCTCCATAAACTGCCAGTCACTCATACTATCTCCCACGGGTAGTATGTTCTTGAATTCAACGCCAGAGGCTTCATGGATGTCGCGGGCGCCCTGTGATTTAGAAATACCAGGAGCCGTAATAATTCCAAACTGTAATGGTAAGGCGACAGGGTGTACCCCCCAGCGGAGTTCCAGTGCTCCGAGAAATGGATCAACTAACTCAGCTATTCGATTTTTTTCAGATTCATCTATAGCTATCGGCATGATTTTAGTAATATCAAAAACTTCAAGGCCAGAATCAAAAGATGTAATATATATCGGTTCTTGTTGAAGGATCTGAGTGTGTTTAGAGGTTATAAAGGATTTTTGATACTTATTAATATAGTAATCATCAACCGTATAAAATTCCACATAGACATCATTAGCTAAGAATACTTCTAAGAGCTTTCGGGCGATCTCAGAATCAATCAGGCGCTGCTTAACAACAATTGCTTCAATGGGATCAATAATAACCCCACCACCATCAGTAATATGTATATTATTGAGTTGGGCGCTCTCAATAATACTTTTAATTCCAAAGTGAGGCTTTGCGGTACACAAGCTAATCCCAATCCCCGTATTACGAAGTATTCGTAGTTGTTCAATGATTTTGGGGTGAGGATGAGGAGAATTAAATCCAACTTTTTCTCCGACAATAACTCCGTCAATATCGAGAATGATCCAATCAATTTTGTTCATATGTTTTATTTAAGAGGACAGATTATTTTTATATAAAAAATCCCCATCAGGCTGATGAGGATTTTTTATGACGATTTTCAATTTGAAACTTACTGTCCGTTTACAGCATTGATTCGAGCCGCTTTCATTTTAGCTGCAAGCTGTCGTAGTCTTGCAACAAGCGTAGAACTATATTCTTCTGATTGTCGAGTAATAGGCTCTGCAGAAGCCGTTCCTGCTACACTTGGATTTCCAGTGTAGAGTCGGTAACCACCTGTCATTTCAGTAATGTAGTCAAGATAGCTTCCAGTTGCTCCAGTAGCAGCTACTTTAGGTTTTTTGATTTTCTTTCCAGTAGTAGGAAGGTCAGCTGTTGTTTGGTTCCCGTTACTTGCATTGAATGATGCTGTTACAGAAGCTTGTGTTTGGTATGCCGCTTTTGCGTCAGATGCATTTACAACTGAAGAGTTTGAAGCTTTAGTTTGGTAATAATCACTAGCTTCGTTGTTTGCATTAAATACTGCAGTACTTTTGTATCCATTATTCCGTTCAGGAGAATTGTATACAGCTGAAGACTGAGTCTTATTAACAGTGTTATCAATAAGTTTAGCTTTTTTCTTTTTTGGTTCAACGATAGGAGCAATAACCGCAGGGACTGAATACCCTTCAGGTGATTGATTTAGGTTTTGAGGAACAACATGATATTCTGGCTGAGTATAATTATCCGCTTCATATTGAGGAATAAGAATTTCATCAAGGTTCATATCGGCAAGAGCAACAGGGCTAAAGGCCAATATGGCAAGAGCCATAGGCGCAGAGAATAAGTTTTTCATTGTAAGTAATATTTTAATAATATGAGTAAATATGGGATTACGCCTGTATTTTTAACTATGAATCAGAGAAAGTAAAGTAATTTGAGCACTTTCTATAGAGAGAGAGCGCATTTTATCTGAAATATAGGAGACGCATTGACTAGGTAATACATCTTTTTTCAAGGACTTAACTATTAACGATTGCTATAGGCTTGTCGAAGTCGTGCAGCTCGATTTTGAGCTAAGACTTGTCGCGCTTGTTCTCTGAGGGTGTAGTTTTCATAATAACTTACATTTCGATTTAGATATTCACCACTTTTGAAAAGATTTGTATACCAGTTGTCATATTGACTATCAGTAATGACTCTTCGTATAGAATTTCTAGTTTGGTGTGTGTTTGTGGCAGATGGGAATTCATCAACAAAAGTATTAGCACTAACGTTTGTTACATTTCGAATTACAGAGGGATTTCCTGTGTTAGAGGCCTGAACATCAACAATATAATCCCGGTATCCTCCGGATGGTGCAGTTGTATTATTTGGTTCTTGGAATACTACATTAGAAGGAGTCTCTGAAGTGTTTTTCATAACGACTTGATTGTTAGACTCCGTAGAAAATGAAATTGGTTGAAAGACTACATGGTATGCATTGCTATTACGATTAGTTGCGGCATATTGGTTCGCAAATTCATAAAAAGATTTTTCAGCATTGCTTACACTATTAATAGTGTTTAGTCTATTATTAGGGGTAGTATTTGTACTTTGCGGAGCTTTATAAGAGTTTGAAGGGGCTGTTTGTTGTGCTGATTGCCACGCATCATAAAAGTTCATAGATCCAGCGCCTCCAGCAAACGCCATTGGACTTACGAAAAATCCAAAAATAAGAGCAAAAAGAGTCCGAAATAAAATGTTTTTCATGATTTAAGAATAAAAGGGTAATAAATAGATTGGGTTATAATCTCTTTCTATTAATACGACGATAGATGTAAAGTTATTTCGTTAAATTTCTATGAGTTGAATACTCTGTCCAATGGATTCAATATATAGTTTTAGGGCTTGCGTGCTCACAACAATAGATTCAGTGTTTATACCAGGATGAATATGGATTTTATCTACTTCAAAGATGGCTTCATCAAAGATAACCTTTACATGAACTTCTTTGTCATGAATCAATGCCAAAGGAGAGACGGATCCAGGTTTGACTTGAAGATATTTCCACAAACGTTCTTCCGAGGCAAAGCCTAGTTTTCGATCGTCCACTTTTGTGCTTATATCCTTGAGATCTACATCTTTGTCCGCTAGTACGACGAGAAGATAGTGCTGAGATCCTTTTTTATTTCGAAGAAAAAGGTTTTTGACATGAATCCCGTCAATTCCTTCTTTTTTATAGATAGTCTTTCCTATCTCAACCGAGGTGACAGGATCGTGAACGAAGTGTTCATAAGAAATACTAAGTACCTCAAGTTTTTGTTGGATTTGAGTTTGCATAGTTGTCTATAAAATTAAATTACAAAATCCCCCATGATTTCATCATCGGTAACGTCTTGATATTGAAAACCAAGATGGTCTAACTTTCCAAAAAATACGTCAAAATGGCTAGCATCATTGGTTTCAATTCCGATAAGGACAGAGCCAAAAACTTTGGAGGATTTTTTAAGATATTCAAAACGAGCAATATCATCTCCATCCCCGAGGCATCCAAGAAATTCTTTGAGTGCTCCAGGTCGTTGGGGCAATCTAAGAATAAAATATTTCTTATGGCCTTCGTATTTCATGGCGCGTTCTCGAACCTCCGCCAGACGACTAAAATCAAAGTTTCCTCCAGAGAGAACACAGACGATAGTTTTCCCTTTGACCATTGATGGATCAAGACATTTCAAGGCATCAATAGATAGAGCGCCTGCTGGCTCCATGATAATCCCATCATACGAAAGAAAATCGAGCATCGTCTGGCAGATTCGATTTTCTGGAGTCAGAAGAACTTCATTTTTGTAGTGTTTTGAGATTACCTCAAAATTATAGTGTCCAATCTGTTTTACCGCGGTCCCATCAGCAAAAGTATCAATATGATCGAGGATGATATTAGTTCCTTGTTTGAGTCCTTCACTTAGTGCGGGAGCTCCAGTGGTTTCTGCTAGGTAGACGTTGGTCTTAGGTGACTGTTCGTTGAAATATGGAAGTATTCCCGCAGAGAGTCCGCCACCTCCAACGGGAACCATCAGAAGGTCAATGGGCTTGTCCATTTGGTCAAGAATTTCAGCGCCAATAGTAGCCTGTCCTTCGGTAATCCATGGGTGATCAAAAGGGGGAACAATTGGAACCTCATTTTTTTCAGAATAAGATTTCGCAGCATTGAGTGCATCATCAAAAACATCTCCTTCTAACAATACGTCAACCCATTCACCACCGGCAACTTTCGTTTTGGTGATTTTTTGTCCTGGAGTGGTAGTTGGCATATAGACGAGTCCTTTTCGTTTGAAGTGTTTGCACGCAAATGCAAAGCCCTGAGCATGATTTCCAGCACTGGCACAGACAAATTCTGTTGCATTTGGATTTTCTGCCAAGAATTTATCCAAAAAATTAAATCCACCACGGATCTTATAACTTCTTACCGGAGTGAGATCCTCTCGTTTGATATAAATATCAGCCTCATATCGTTCACTGAGAAACTTAGAATACTGCAGGGGCGTCTCGGGGAAAAGATCTCTGAGTTTTTCTTTTATTTCGTGGATGGTTTGGGCGTCGGACATAGTGAGTAGTTAAAAGAAAGAAAAGTGAGAGTGCTAGAATTTTACCGTCTTAATTTTTCGATTGAGAGAGTTAATGAGTTTCTGGAAATCTTTTGTCGTGATTTTCCAGGTTTGGGTGTTGTCATTAGGGTGAAATCCCTGGTATTCAAAATCTAACAAATCTTCTTGCATCCAGAACTCAACTTGATGATCAGTGTCAAAGATCAATCCATAGGGCGAGCATGACCCAGGAGTAACATTGAGAAATTTTTTCAAATCCTCTGGTTTGGCAAAACTGACTCGATCACCAACTAAATCACTGATTGCTCGGAGATCAGTTTGTTGTCCGCCTAATACGGTGAACATCCAGTATTTTGTTTTTTTCTTATTTCGTAGGACGAGAGATTTTTGGCTCGGGATATTGTTTTCATCGCTGATCCCATCCGCACCATCAGCAGATACAAGAGCTTCATGTTCTATGATTTTGTAGTCTATAGAATTTGATTGAAAGTGTTGGGCGATTTGTTCTTGAGGATTCATTGTTTTTCTAATGTGAGAGAAAATTGCTCATCATCGGCCGTAAATTCTATTTCGGCATTTCCAGGTTCAATTCCAACGGCGAGGGTCTCACTCGCAACCAGATCCTCAAATTGTTCAAATGCAGATTGGATAACTTTAGACTCGGTTGCATAGATGATTTTAATTCGATCAGCGATTTCAAACCCATTATTTTTACGCGTTTCTTGTACGGCACGAATAATTTCACGAGCGAATCCTTCCGTCTTTAGATCATCAGTAATTTCTGTATCGATGAGTACCACTACTTCGCGAGTAGCTTCAGCTTCAATTCCTTCTTCGGTAAGGAATCCGATTTCTACTTCACTGGCGGCGAGAACTTCTCCTGCAATGAGATACGATCCATCATCTTGAATCGTGAAATCTCCAGATTTACCAGCAACGATAAGCTCTTGGGTTTTCTTCCCAAATTTTCGCCCAACTTGCTTGGCATCGACTTTGACGATTTGTTTGGCAATTCCTTCGACTGATTCAAGGATTTCGACCTCTTTTACATTCGCTTCTTGTGCAATGATTTGGATATCAGCATCACTGAGTGTGACGTCTTTGACCAAGGCAAACTGTAGTTTCCCAAGAGGTTGTCGGAGCTTGATCTTGGCTCTGGCTCGTATTCCAGCCGCAAGAGAAACAATGTCTCTCATAATATTCGTCTTAGCCTCAAGATCCGTATCGATCCAATTTTCTCTATATTTTGGGAAGTATTGAAGATGCACGGAATCTTTTCCACCAAGATCTTGATACATTTTCTCTGCGAAAAATGGCATCACTGGTGCGAGTATTTTACTGAGCGTAAACAGCACATAGTGTAATGTTTCATATCCAGATCGTTTTTCATCACTCATTCCATCACTCCAGAATCTACTTCGAGAACGTCTCAGATACCAGTTATTGAGTCGATCAATGAATGGTGCGATAAGTCGCAGTCCACCTTCGATATCATAGGCATCAAATTTAGCTTCGTATTCTTGCAGTAAGCTTTGTAATTCAGACAAGATCCATTTATCGAGATCAGTTTTTGGATTTGGAAGTGCGAATGCATATTGAGATTTTCCAAGCGGGGCCCGATTGGTTCGAAGATAATCTGAAACATCTAATATATTATCAATCACCGAGCGATGGAAGTTTCGAAGCGGACCTCCATGGGAGACAACACCAATAGTTTTTCCTGGGTGTTTTGCAGCAATTTCATCTGAAAATTCCTGCATTCTAGCAATGATAGAAGTTTTATCTTCCGTATCATGGTGCTTGTATCGTTCTTCGATTGGTATATAGGGTTTTGCATCGAGTGTAGGACCAAAATTCACTTCTTTGAGTCGGTCGTCATATTGGATTTCTAGATTTTGATTTGCGTTGAGGATTTCTGCAGTTTCCTTGGTCCTTCGGAACGGAGAGCTGTAGAGTACATCCAGTTTGGGCATTAATTTGGCTGTTTCTTTGGCATCACGGATGCCATTTTCAGTTAGATGATGTTCAGATTCGTTTCGATAGGAGTAGAGATCCTGTAGGTTATGAGTTCCTTCTCCATGACGAACCGTGACAAAAGTTGTCGGATTCCAGCTATCGATGTTGGCATAGGTGGAGAGAAAATTATACGCGGATTTAAGAGGAAGAATTACCGTCTTGAGTATTTCTTCGACGCCTTGTTCTGCAAACCGAAGATTTTCTCCATGTACAGCCGGAGACTGCATCATGTAGAACCGCATCGCATCCGCTCCGTATTTATCAAAGATAATTTCCGGCGCTGGATAATTTTGCTTCGACTTCGACATTTTCTGTCCATCTTCGGCGAGGACGATTCCATTGGTGACGACGTTCTTATAGATATTTTTATCAAACAGTGCGGTTCCCAGAACATGTAATACATAGAACCAGCATCGAGTCTGATCCATTCCTTCAGCAATAAAGTCCGCCGATTGGAAGTTTCTTTGGGGGATGTATTCGGCTCGGAGAGGGGATGGTTTTCCTTTCTCGGGAAGACTTCCAATTGGCTCAAGCTTAACAGGTTCTCCTCTAAACAACTGAAAAATACATTCAATAGGGCTTCCATGAGAGACAATAAGGATTTTCTTATTTTTATATTTCTGGTTTACATCTTGAAAAAAGTTTTGGAGTCGAGTCTTTATTTCATGTAGAGATTCGCCTTCAGGGAATTGAAAGTTTTCTCCTTTGTGTTCGTTTTCTTTGATAAAGGCATCAGTTTTTTCATATTTCTGCATATCAAAAATTCCACAATCAAATTCTTTGAGTCTTTCATCCTCGATCATGTCACAATTAGATGCTGCAGCAAATATTGCAGCAGTTTCTTTAGTTCTACGAAATGGAGATGTGATTATCAGGTCAAAGTCACTAAAATTTTGTACATTTTTTTGAGCGACGGATTTCCCATTTTCTGTGAGACCATACTTTAGTTCACTTTCTGGTTTACAGGTATCAATTCCAAGCACATTATTTTCGGCTTCTCCATGACGACAGACAAAATATTGATTGTTAAATATTTCAACCTCTGGAATCAGTTTTTGTTTCTGTTCATACGGAAAATGCTCGGAGGCATATGGCATAGATCCAGACTCAACCCAACAGTCAAAAACCTCTGGGATTCGAACCATTTTACCACCACAGGTTCCTTCGGTATTTGGACAAGATTTACATCCGCATTCCCACGAATAGTCATCCACAAAATGTTTATGAATATCAGTAACTTCTTCTCCACAGAGTTCCGTGAGTTCACGAGCGGATCGTACAACTCGTATCTTATTACAGCAGTCACATTTCCAGATAGGAATTGGCGTTCCCCAGTATCGATTTCGGCTGATAGCCCAGTCTGGTGCCCCTTCGAGGATTTTCCCAAATCGTCCTTCTTTGACATGATCAGGAAGCCAATTTGTGTTTTGGTTGAGTTCCAGCATTCGTTCTTTGATTCTCTGAGTATCGATAAACCAAGTTTTCACTCCTCGATACATCAATGCACAGTCCGTTCTCCAACAATGCGGATAACTATGTCGGATTTGTTCTCGTTTAAAGAGATTTCCATTTTCCTTTAGATAAGCAATAGACCAGTCATTGGCATTGTTTTCTTTTGAGCCTTCGACTTCTCCATCTGATCGGAAGTATCTTCCGTTGAGTTCCGCAATTTCAGGCAGTGCTAGATCTACTAGCGTTGGAACTCCTTTTCGTGTGGTATTAGCCGTATCAAATTCAAAATATCCTTCGTCATTAATCGGGTTGATCCCATAGAGTTCAAATCGATCACAGACTTTGGCATCGTCTTCCCCAAACGCAGGAGCAAAATGAACAATTCCTGTTCCTTCACTCGTCGTTATATAATCTCCTAGATCATGCACACAGACAAATCGTATCACATTTTCATTCTTCCCAAAGAAAGGAAATAGAGGTTCGTAACTGAGTCCTTTGAATTCAATTCCTTTTTTTGTTTCTATCACTTCAAAATCTTCCCCGAAGTATCGACCCGCTGCTGCTTCTGCAACCCAGTATTTATCTCCTTCATGTTCGACGAGGACGTAGTCATGGTTTTTCCCAAATCCAAGACCGACATTAGACGGCAAAGTCCAGGGCGTAGTGGTCCAAGCGAGGACTTTATTTCCATCTTCGAGGTTGAATGCCACCGTCACCGCTGGATCATCTATATCTTTATAATTCAGATTAGCTTCCATATTCGACAATGGAGATCCAAGTTTTGGGGAGTAGGCGAGAACTTTTTCTCCTTCATAGACAAACCCTTTATCCCACATCTGCCCAAAAACCCACCAAACCGATTCCATAAAATCTACATCCATCGTCTTATAGTCGTCCTCCATGTCCACAAAACGACCAACTCGATTAACCGTTTTTTTCCATTCATCAGCACAGGTAAAGACCTTAGATCGGCACATTTCGTTGAATTTACCAACGCCTAGTTTTTCAATATCAGCTTTTCCTTTGAATTCTTGTTCTTTTTCGACTAGAAATTCGATAGGCAATCCATGGCAATCCCATCCAAATCGTCGAGGAACCTGATATCCCTTCATCGTCCAATATCGAGGAATTACATCCTTGATCGTTCCAGCAATCATATGACCATAGTGAGGAAGTCCAGTCGCAAATGGAGGACCATCAAAAAACCGATATGAATTTTCAGGAGAACGTTCATCTATGGTTCGTTGGAAGATGTTATTATCTTTCCAGTATTTTTGGATTTTTTCTTCATCTTTTGGGACAGAAGATTTTGGATCGGAAGCGGGGAAAAATGGATTCATAAAAAACAGATAAAGAAATAATCTTAATCTGTAAGAGCTACGAAAACTCGTAACGGTACCATCTTACGGTTGGGCTTAATTGTTCTGATTTCGGACAGACAGAGTGCAGAGCCGGCAGAGTCTAGTAGTTGGGATTCAACGTTCTTTCTGCTTCCTTCCCAGTTGGAGAGGGTTCGTGGTTGATAGTCACTTAAAGGAATATATAAAAAGTTCTATAAAGAGCACAGATAATATAGTAAGGAGGGATGATTTTGTAAAGGAATTGTTTCTACTCTTCTTCTTTTGGTTCTGGGTGAAGTGCCTGCATGATATTTTTTTGGGTATGACTCGCCAAATCAATTTTATCGGATGAGGGGTTGTACTCTCTTACTACTTGGTGAATAATTGATTTAATAGATTGCATGAGATAAGCATTGGCTGTTCTTGTCACATCTAGCACTTGGTCAAAAGCTTCTGGTTGACTCAAAAGGTTATATTCAAAGTGCTGTGTTACATTTCCATGAGCTTCAGATATTCCGTCACAAAATCTGTCTATTCGGCCAAGTAATTTTTCTCCAGAGCGATAGTCTTTATTGTGTTTGGGTTTTGTTCTCTGATAATTCCATTCTAATTCTTGGAGGAATCTATCGAGATTGCGACAAAGATCTTTGGCAAGAGATTCTTCATCTAGCTGGTAGAGTATTCCATTATCGTTAAGTTCTTTTCCAGCTTTTCTCGCTTTTATAATTGCTTCAGAAAGAATCTGCACCATTTGTTCTCCATGGATCCGTTCTTTGAGTACATCAAATGGTGGAATTTGAATATCAAATTGAAATACTATGGCACCTCGAAATTGTTCGGCAAAAAGCTTGTGATACTTTGCTTGATCTTCATCAGAAATATTTGCCCAATCTTCATCAGTAGGGAGATTTTCTGGGACAAGTCTTCTATTTGTCATCCCGTTCCACGATAAAGGACAATTTACCATGCCCCTTGTATTATAAGCAAAGAATACAAAAGGTTCAGTGCCTTCATTTCTTTGGGCATAATTTTCTGCGTAATCTCCGCCAATACAGGCGCCAGGAAGTGGATCAATTTCTAAATCCCCAGTTTGTTCGTCTATCCAAGAAGGTCTTCCAGAGTTTTCAACCCATCTATCAATCACGTCGTTGAGGTCTTCTTCTTCCTGAGGAAAATCAACATATCGCCAGTCCATAGTACTGTCGTTAAAAGAATCCTTGATTTTCTCAGCAATGCCACGAAATTCGGGATCATTTTCGTAGAGAACACGATCAGAGTGAACATGATATTTTTCCATGAGTATGTCATCCAAAAGCCCTGCAAGTCCTACAGATTGAGTTGCATAAAACCTGGGGTTGTCATGTCTGTATCGTTCCGAAACCGCCATTAGTTTTCGAGATTCATCAAAAGTGAGTCGCAAAACAGGTACTTCCTCAGGAAGCTGTTCTAATTTGTTGCCTTCTCCTACGATTTGCATGTTATATCAAAAATAAAACCATAATCCCAACTCCAGCACTAATGATAACCGGAATTAGAACTCGTTTGAGTAGGTCATACGCCTTGAAGAAAAAGAGGTAGACGAGTTTGACCAGTGTGTTGACGATGATCGACATGACAATGGCTTTGTTGGCGATGTTATTGTCTAGATCTCCAAGTTTGGCAGACTCAATAGTTGAAAGCACAATGGCATCAATATCAACCGTAGCAGATAAAATCGCAGCCCCATAGACCCCCGTATCACCAAACATCTTTTGTGCAAACGTTATGGCCGCCAAAACAAGGATGAAAACCACTCCAAAAAAGAGAGCCGGTTTGAGCTCGAACGGTTGGTTGAGTTGAGACTGAATTCCTTTTTCTGCGATTCTGGATTCGTCTTTGCTCTTGAAACTCTTGAACCAAAACAAAGCTCCCATTATCGAAGAAGCACATCCCATCGCGAGAGGGATAAGTGCAACACTTTTCATATCTGGTTCGGCAAGCGCCCAGATAATAGCCGCAATCTTGAACTGCATCGTCGCTAGCGCAATCAAAAGTCCACAAGAGAACATATTGAGTATCTTGAGTTTCTTGGACTGAGAGGCGATAGAGGTTGTGACGGCAGTACTAGATACAGTGGCTCCTAGTAGGGCCGTAAGAGGAATTCCTCCACGAGCTCCAAAGTATTTGACCAAGAAATATCCAGTAAATCCAATCCCAGAGATGAGCATTACCAGGAGCCATACATTATATGGAACGAGTACCTCCCATGGGTCTACCGCAGTCTGTGGTAAAAATGGAAGGAGAATTCCCGAAAGTATCAGGAGTTGTAATGCGCCTTTCCATTCGCTGATAGTAAGCGTTTTAGTAAATTCTTGTAGGTCTGATTTGAAGGCATTGAGTGATCCAAGAAGAACGGTGACAATAACGGCAATCAGGTATTGATCATATCCACAGAGTACTCCAATCCAAAACATCACAATCGCAGAAAACTCACTGGTAATACCGATCCGATGCATGTTGACGGCTCCGTTGTAGTAGGCAATTCCGAGAAATACAATCAATCCCAAGAAGAACACGGCTGGAAGCCATGGCATAAGGGGAAAAAAGGTAGAAACCGCACCAGAAAGACAGATGAGTACCATCGTCCGAAATCCCATAAAGCTTCGGTCTTTTTTTGAGTCGAGGGCCGCCATTTCTCTTCTTAGGCCTAGAAAAGCCCCTAAGAGTGTGGCAATAAGGATACGTAATATTTCCGGATTCTGTTTAAATATTTCCATGTTTTCCCTCAATTATACCATGAAAAGAAAGAAAAATCCATCATTAGAGCCCGTGGAATTGAGCAGATAGAAAAAAACTCATATACGCGATGATTGTGCGGTATATGAGTTTTTTAAGAAGAACTTAAGCGGTTGAAGAAGCTATGGAGTAATCAATATAACGATTAATCACTACTCTGTGTTTGTATCGAAGAGCATCCGATAAGATCTACACCATGAGCAGCTGGGTATAAATCCAAGATATTAGGGTAAATATCAGGGTCTTTCGACTTTATGTATCCTCGTCATAATTAGCTCATGATTATGTTGTACTCACGCAGGGGTTACATTTGAGATTAAGGTCTTTTCCGTAAAGGGAGAGTTCAAGACCAGTATCAAAAATAGATACTATTTCATCAGTCAGAGACTGAAAACTTCAACGAGCCGTAAAAGAACATTTTATAGTCTGTCTTTCAACGAGACTATATCACATTATAACACAAAAAAATAATTACCACAACTAAAAAGTATAAATATCTATAAAGTCTTTATTTTGAGTCCATCAAAAGGCTAGAGAGAATTCTTGGGGGGGAACGATATATGTAGAAAAAATAATTTAATGATACTTGTGTAATTCTAAAAGTTTCATGAAGAAAAATATGGAAAGTGTTTTGAAAGTATAAAAAGATATGTAATTCTCAGTATCGACCAAAACATAAAAATAAATCGAAAGAGTGTTTCAGAGCCTAGGAATTACAAGTTTTAGGCCTAGGTATTTTTGTGCCTTATTTTGAACCACTTTTATATTTTTTCTATTCACTTCATCAATTTCTCAATATGGCACAACACAGAAAAAGCTATCGATACACCTACTGGCTCCTCTTTTTATATCTAGTGCTACAGCCTCTATTTCCTAGTATTTGGGCGGCACCAGATTTTACGGTACCAACGCCCAGTGGACAACTCACACAGGAGGTGGTTTCAGGAGTGGCAACCGAGGCCCAATTTGGGGAGATTGAGAGTGCGGCAACAAAACTACTAGAGACAGATAGTAGATTGATGAATTTTCTAGATACCAATTTTGTGAGTGATGGAGACTATGGGGAAACCAAGAATGGAACACTGGTGGAAGACTGGGAGTCAATAGCCAAAACACTAGGAATTAGTGTGACAGTGCTCGTAGCGGCCTATGGACTGTGGAGAGGGAGAAGAAAGTCAGACCTGAGTCTTCTTCGTTCGGGTAATCCAGAAGGGATCACTCAATGGTTGGAAGAACAGGTTGATACTAAGAAGAGTCTAGAAACTGGTGGATTCGCCTCAAGTGAACATGGAAATGATACACGCGCTTTTTTGAAAAATGGAAAGACGCTGACAAGTCTCGATGATTGGAATAAGTTTGCGAATGCAAAAGGATTGGCAGGAATGGGAGCGACACTCATGAGTCTATATTTGCTCTGGCGACGAAGAGAGCAATATGATGAGGTACTCAATAAGGAGAAGGATAAAACCAAGATCAATACGAATCCTCAATGGAGTCAATTCAACATGTATCTAGAGGTCGAGCAAGTAAAAGGACAAACACAGGAAGTTTCAGATATTCTGACTCCAGAAGAAGTAAAACTAGAATCACAATATAAATCAAAGCTAGAGAGTGAGCTCGCAAGTATCACGGCTCCTACCGCTCCAGAGCGATCAGAAGAAATCGATCAATATGAAGCCTTGAAATTATCAATTCCAAAACTTGAGCCCGCAATACAAACCAAGCAACAAGAGAAAACTAACTATACCAATCAGCTTCGATCCTACACCTCAACGGTAAATTATTATCAAAACGTGCATGACAACTATCGAGCCCAAAATGCAGGAGTCATCAATGCCTATGAACGATATGAGAACCTAGAGAAGAATGGGGATAAAATAGTGGCTCAACTACAAACCCAATACAATGAAAAATCATCACTCCGACAATCAAGCTATCAAATCTATATAAACGCAAGTAATGAGTACAACACCGCTTCGAGGAATTATCAATCACAGTGGAATAGTGGATGGAATCAGGTAAACCAGCAAATAGTAAATCGATATCAGATACAGCAACTAAATAGATCGTTGTTTAGTTATGAAAGTACACAAAGAGCCTATTTACGATCGAGAGATAGATATCCAATGTATAGTTCTCTGTGGAATCGATTTAATGTCCTTGCAAATAACATGCAAATACAAGCGCAGCAGATAAGACGAAAACTCGCGTTAGCCGATAGTCCCTCTCAAAAATATCTAACAGAATTAAAAAATAAGCTCAGTGAACTCAATACTACAAAATCACATATCACAAGCTATGGTAGAACCGAAAAAGTATATGCTGATTATGTAGCGCAATATACGGCCTTGGATCTGCAATATCCAGGACGATATACTTCAACGATAGCGTATTTTGATCGAATCAGAAAACAGTTTGAAGGCTTGAAAAAAGCTTCGGAAGTAAAGCTAGAATCGGCAAAGGCCTATCTCAAAAGTGTGGACCAGTCTAGATTTGGGGCTCGGTGGAAGACGATGAATCTAGATCGAATGGTGACGGATCTTGAATTAATCGCTCCAAAAGAAGCAGAAAGAAATCAAGCGCAAGCGGTATATAATCAATCAGCCAATGATCTCGCCCAGATCTCAAATAAGCTGTACTCTCAAAAACAGAGTATACGAAGTGCTACGTATCAAAAACAAATATATCAAGCTCGATACAACGTTATCCAGACACAGCTGAATCAATATAAATCGTATCAAAACACCTACAAATCGCACCAAACAAGAACTCAGAAGAGTCTAGCGTCAGTCGATCAGGCATTAGAAATACTCAAAACGAAAAAACTAGAACAAGAATCTCAAAAAAAATCACTAGAATCAATCTATACCAAGTACCAATCAGAAAAAGAAGCATACGAGCAAGAACTAAGTGTCTATAGAGCGGAAAATAAAACCATCACCGAAAAAATACAATCGCAGTTAGCGGCGGCAAAAGTCGCCTTGGCGGAGAAAGTAAAAGCGTTTTGGGATTCACGTCGTCAGAAAGAGTTAGATGAGATTATAAAAGAGGAGCTCTATGATGAAAAAGGAGAAGTGAGGCAGGGAAGTCAGTATTTTTATAAAGTACAAGAGGCTCTCGCACAGAGGAATCAAAAACATGTGGATGAAGCGGAGAATCAGTATCGGAAAAAGAATTCTGAGCCAGTTGAGCCGATCCAAAGCAGTGTTGTGAAAGAATATCAGGAATTATATCGAGAGAATGACAATGCGTTGAATAAAATTCAGCGAAATCTCAACGAAAAATTGCAATCAGCCGATAGCTATAAAGCAAAAATAGATCTAGCGCTCAAGGCGATGGAGGATTTTGGGACGGCGCACTCTATGGCGGACGAAAAGTATAAAAACGTATGGTGGCCAAGTCAGCCGTCGTGGTATCGACAAGGATCGGTGACGTACTCGGCACAGCAATTGAGAAGAACGGGAATGAATATCCTCAATCAATATCGAGGTCAGATAGGCGAAGCCGAATACCAGAGGCGATACGCGGAGCTTTGGAGCAGATATACGAATCGATCGAGTTACTATCAGAAAAAAGCCCAGGAGATACAGTATAAAAATAAGCTAAATCAGTATCATCAGGCAAAAAAGACCTGGAATCAAAACATGCAGGAGGTAAAAGAGGATGCCAAAATCGGGAAGTCAGAAGACTCAAATTATATCTGGGAATATAGGAATAAGGCGATAGCGGCCGAGGATACAAAGAAAAGATTGGCTCAAAAAATAATAGAATTTTCTACGAAGCTCAAGCAAAATCTAACCACCCAGAAATCAGAGAAAAAGAAGTCATTTGATGGAGCCTTGGTGGATCTATTAGATGGATTTAGTGAATCAGAGATAGAACAACTTCGTTCAGGGGGAACGGGGGTTGGTCTAGGACTTGGGAAGGGAGAGGGACTCTATGGGAATCTGGCACAATACATCAACGACGTAGGACGAGCGCAGGATCGAAAAGATCGAATCGCCCAGCTAGAAAAAGATATACCGAATGCAGAGGCGAGAATTCGGACCTGGAAAAAGTCTCGGAGTTACTATAAATATCAGGGAGAACAAGTCTGGCAGGCAGACAAGCGACAGCTCGATCTCTGGAAGTCACAACTATCACAGCTCCAAGCGGAGTCGCAGGCGTATGAGGAAAAACAGGAGACACAATCAAAAGCCGAGTTTTATAGCATGGATCAAGTAGATTTTGAGTCGGATCTAAAAACGCTCATCCCTGACTATGAGATCACGAGAGATTATGCCGCCGAGCAAAAAGAAATTGAAACGCAGCTCAAATCAATCAAGTCGGAATATCAGGTCAAGGTAAATGCGGTAGACTCTGGTGCAAAACAGTATGGGAACAGTTATGCTGCGTACGTGAGAACGCTTCCTAATATATCGGCGATACGATCGTTTTGGACGTATCAGCAGTGGGAGTATTACCGAGGGATAGCGCAGTCACGGTATGAACAAAACGCGCAAGAGGCGAGAACTGCGTATGAATCTAAGCAAAAAGACCTAGAGCGAAAAAAAATAATCCTTCAACAGTCACAAAAGAATGAGGAAGCGATACAATCTCAAAAAAATAGATACGCAGAAATCGCAAGAAAAGAATATGGAGCCCTTAGAGAACGAGTGTCCGCGAAAAAACGAGCGGCACAGTTTCTCCGACAGTTAGATAGTGCGGGATCACAGAGTGCGTATTTTACGACCCTCAAGAGTCAGATAGGAATAGCCGATCAGTATCAATCAGAAGCAGAAAAACTAGAAGAAACGCTAGAGGGAAGGAGTCCATTTGATGCTGAGATGGAGAAACTAAAACAAGAAATGGGAAAACCTAATTCCTATAGTTTTGAAGAATTTAAAGCGATGACGCTTAAGCGTCACCCTCAGGTCACCACGGTCAGTATCCATGATATGTGGAGACAGAGACGACAGGTGGGATACAATGGAATTCTCGATCATTTGGAGCAAAAAGCCAGTAACTATGCCAGATCATACGCCAACTCAACCAATGTAAGTCCAGAAGTAACGAAGACGCTCAAGGGGTTGTATGAAAATGTCGCTCAATACAAGCTCCAGCTGTACAAAGACTGGCCGAGTTATTATCAGAGTCATCCGCTGGTGCATGAGTATCAACAAAAAGAAAACCAAACCCGATTGAATCAGTTGGTCGCAGCGCAGACAAAATGGAAACAGAATCTGCAAGATCGAGTCAACACGATGCAAGAGAAAAAAGCGTCTGTCCTCTCCCAACTGACCACCGCGAAGACCTGGCTCTCACAGACGAGTGAAGAACGAGCAGAGAACAATGACACTCAAACTATCGTAAGCCAAGAAACAGCGTTGCTCGAACGTTATCAGTCAGGAGAAGACGTGACAGAGACGCTAAGAGGTGAGACACAACTGGAGCGGAGTCTAGAAGGATTACGTTTGGCACAAGAGAATGGAAAGCTAGAATTGGAGATAATGAGCCAGAAGCCAATCCAGTACAGCTACAATCTTGCGAAAGAAAAACTGACGGCCCAGTACATGGGAACGGTGTCAGCGTATGAGAAACAGTATCGGTATAACGCGACGGCAGAGGGAAGTGCTGCTATCTGGTCAAGGATGGAAAATCAAGCCCAAAAAGTGAAAGGAGAAGTGCTAGAGGGCCTAGGGGTGAGTAGTCTCAATGGATTGCGAAATGGATACTTCATCCAAAATCCAAGCACCTTCAATCCAAGTAGTATGGGAGGCAGTCGTCAGGATCGGTTAGATGAGAAATACGGAAGAATATCTGCAACTCCGATAGCTCCGATCCAAGTAACACAAACAAGAGAGGAGTCTGCGAAAGATAATCCGTATTGGAATCCAAGTGAAACACCAGCGTATGCGAAAGACCTAGATACAGCAATGATCAGTAGTATACTCAATAACTATCGAGAACAGCGGAGAGTGGAGAGTCTCAAACGGCAAGAAGCAGGGGTATGGAGTAATGTAACGACAGGGAATACGTATACGGAGCTTAAACCAGAGCCTGAGGTCGAGAGTACGACTTTTGCAGCGGTGACGACAGAGAGTAAGGAGGCGGAAGTAAAGGAGAAGTTGCTAAATTTGAGTGTAGATACAGGATTAGATGATTTATTGAAGCCGAAGTATGGGGCTAGGGTTGATATAGGGATTGTTAAAGAAAAACAGTCACAGGAAAAATTAGATAAGATATTAAGTAAATTTAAGGTTGAAAATTCAAAAAAGGAAGTATTTACACCAGAAATTTGGGGTATAAAAAGAGACAATTATTCCAGAGCAATTACTGATAATGAGATAACCATGATCAATACATTAAGTTCTAAAGAAGAATTTAATTTAGGTTTAATTTATAACAGGGCAAGCAACATTCCAACCAAGGAATATCCTGTTTCTGAAAAATGGGATTCAGACTTAGGAGATTTCTCTCAAGATGGTCATCGAGATGCCTTCAGGCATGTATACCTTTCATACTCTTTAAGTAAAAAATTTGGAACAGATTGGACTAGAAAATTATTAACACATCACGAAGGTATATCAGGGAATCCTCAAACAAGAAAGGCGATGGATTTATACAACAATGAAGTTGGATTCTATTTACACTTCACGAACTCTAAGTTGAGCGAAAAAGAATTAATTACAAAAATTAAGGATGAGATAAATAATGGGACAACTGTTTTAATTGATAAAAAAGGAAATCTAGAATTTAGTTCAGAAGTTGAAGTTGGCGAACATGGCTTTCCTAATATTTCACCAAAATGAAAAAGGTAATTTTAGTTCTATTCTTAATTGTAATCTTAGTGATTTCTCTGAGATTAAAGAAATGTGATTCGAAAAATTATGATTTTCGCAATAATTACTATCACATTTCAGAAATATGTAATCAAAAAATAAAACTTGAATATGTAATTTATTTAGAAGAAAATGATAAATTAATAGGATTAAGTAGGCAAGAAATTATAAAGGCAATTGGAGAGCCCTCAAGAAAAAGAGATGATATTATTGTATATTATCTAATCAAATATAAAGAATTTAATGAGCTTTATATGGAAGTTAAGTTCAACGAAGAAAATATTGTCATTGAAGCATTAATTCATCAGCCATAATTTCTCACCCGAAGCAGGGTGTAACCCTGCTTCACACATTTCATGCAAATAAAAAAATGAAACGAAATAAATTCAGTAAGACTATGATCTTACAAAACAGGGGGAGGATCGTTTTTTAAATATAAAGACAAGTGGTTCCAAAGCTAACTAGAAAAGGTACGTCTTATATATGCAACTTCGAAATACTTCGTTGTTCCGCTATTCCTTTGATCACATCGGCCAGGAGTGGTGCGACTGAGAGTGCGGTATAGTTATTAGGTGGTTCTTCCACAGGGAGCGTGTCGGTACAAACAATCTCAGCAAAATTGGCCTCAGAGAGTCGTTCTCGAGCTGGTCCAGAGAATATCGGGTGCGTAGCCGTCAGATATATGTCAGGGTTACAACCACAGTCGAGCAGGGCTTGTTTGGCGGCACAGACAGATCCAGCGGTGTCGATCATATCATCGACAATAATTGGCGTTTTTCCATCTACTTTTCCGATTACGTGGGTAATAGCTGATTCGTTATGAGCCGGACGATGTTTGTGCATTACGGCGAGAGGAGCCCCTATGTCATTTGCAAATTTTTGAGCAATTTTGGCACCTCCTGCATCAGGAGAAACGACAACCGGATTTTCTATATTTTTTGATTTAAAATATTCGGTCATAAGTCGTCGAGGATTGATGTTGTCCAGAGGATGATCAAAAAATCCCTGCGTCTGATCCGAATGTAAATGCATCGAAATAATATGATCAGCTCCAGAAGTTTCTATTAGTCGTGCGATGAGTTTGGCAGAAATTCCTTCACGAGGATCATGGATTTTATCCTGACGAGAGTATCCGAAATATGGAATAACTACGTGAATTTTACTCGCAAAACTCTGACGTGCCGCATCAATCATGAAGAGCATCTCCATCAAATCATCATTGGTATGATAGGTCCGACAGGTTTGGATAATGAAAATTTCTTTTCCACGAACCGTTTCGTCATATTTGGTATATATTTCTCCACAGCTAAATCGCTTAGAAGTACTAGGCGAAAGATGTATTCCGCATTCTGCAGCTACTGATTTCGCAAGCTGGGGATGAGAAGAACCAGAAAATATTTTGAAATTTGTCATATTGTTTATGCTGAGATAAGAGTATAACGCTCTTAAAATTTTTAGAAAGAAAACGTGTAATGATATAATTTCTATTAAAACACGTAATACAAACATTGTCAAATTTTTATGGGAGTAAAATATTCACTTATAACCGTTAACTACAACTGTGCAGAGAAAATCCAAGCGTTATGGAAAAGCCTGGAGCAATTTGAAACAGATTTTGAGTGGATCATTGTAGATAATAACTCGGTATCAGGAGACGTGGATCGGCTTCAAGCACTTGAGCAAGAAAATGAGTGTATTCATTGTATTCAGCTACAGGAAAATCTCGGAATGGGACGGGCGACCAATGAAGGGGCGCGATTTGCAAAAGGGGAGTTCGTGGTGATGCTCAATCCAGATATAGAGTTTCTCGAACCAGTGTTAGAATCTCTTGCACAACACACAGAAAACAAAAATATAGGAATTATTTGTCCTAAGATGGTGGGGCCTGATGGAGAGTTTCAGACAAATGCGAGAGAGTTCCCAACACTTTGGCAGCTTTTCACTCGGCGGTTCCTTCGAAAACAAACCTTCCTAACCCTTCACTCAGACCGTCTGACTCCAGTTCCATGGATACAGGGGAGTTTTATGTGTATGAAGCGAGAGTTGTATGAAAAACTGTCAGGATTTGATGACCGATTTTTTCTCTTTTTCGAAGATACAGATCTGTGTCGACGTTCTTGGCGAGAAAAAAAAGGTGTGTTTCTTGATGGTGCGGTGAAGGTGCAACATGGGGCGCAAAGACTTTCTGATGCGAGTTTTTTCAAGATGTGGTTCAAGCGAACCTTTTGGATTCACTTATCATCACTAAGAAAGTACTATTGGAAATGGAAGGGACGACGAAATCCTAAAATATTTGAAGCTAACATGAATAATAACAATACAAAGCAGGGAAAAATATTTTTCTTTTCGGGACCTAGTGGGGTCGGCAAGGGGACACTTATTGATTATCTAAGAAAAAAACATTTGGAGTTTGAGTTTCCCCCCAGTTGTACGACTCGTGATCCACGACCAGGAGAGGTCGACGGAGAGACGTATTACTTTATTTCCAAAGAGGAATTTGAAGCCAAGATTGAGGCGGGGGATTTTCTCGAATACGCGCAAGTTCATGGGGGGAATTATTATGGAACACTCAAAAATAAATTAATAGATTCGGTAAAAGCTGGAAAGATTGTGATTCGGGAATTTGATGTGCAGGGATTTGTTCAAGCAAGAGAGCGGCTTCCGAGAGAGTATTTTACATCTATTTTTCTAAAGCCAGCAGAGGGGCAGGATGAGTTGATTCGACGAATTAAGGCACGAGCTCCAATCACCGAGGGCGAACTCGAAAAACGAATGGAATCTATGAAAAAAGAACTCGCACAGTCACATATATATGATTATGAAATTTTATCTGAGGCAGGAAATCTAGAAAAACTTTTTGAAGATGCGGAGAAGATATTAGTAGAAAATAGCGAGACTTAAGATTTGATGAAGTTTGTAGCTCCAATTTAGAGGCGATTTAGAGGAGAATCAAAGAAATAAATAAATACAAAATGCCTCCACAAATTTATACCGAGTCTAAACTTTGGCAGTTTTCGCATGACATCGTTACATATGGGTATAAAAGAATTTTGGAAGTTGGGTCTCAAGCTGAATATGAGTGCCTAAAGCAAGTACGGCAAATGGCGTTAGAGTTATCGACTTCGATAGCAGAGGCTTGGGGATATACAGGGGCATTTAGAGAAAAAGAAGTACCTTCCTCAATCACAACTGCATTAAATAATTTATTTGAATATCTGGAATTAAGTCACAGTCAGAAAGCTCTTTCCGTAGAGGATTTTCTAGTTTTTAATGAGCATGTGCAAGGAATGAGAGATCGATTGAAAGAGCTTTCTGGTGAAATAGTTGAAGAGGTTGTAAAGGAAAACTAAAATGCCTTCTCCACTTCAATTACTTGGTCGACGTGGAGAAGAGGCCGCAAAAATATATTTAGAGAGAAAAGGATTTGAAACCGTCGCCCAAAACTATCACGCCCAAGGAGGAGAGGTTGATTTGATAATGTATGAGCCATTGGAGAAATACTACGTCCTCGTAGAAGTAAAAACTCGAACGAACTATGCCTATGGTCGAGCCGAAGACTCAATCACCAAAAATAAAATTCGAAATATGATGCGGGCTGGGGCACGATATTTTTTTGTAGAAAAACGAATGACTGAAATGCCAGTGGTTGAGATTCATGCGATTACCGTCTTCAAGACTGGCGAAAAATACAAGATCGATCACTTTGAAAATGTAGGGTAGGTTGTAGCGTGTTAGAGTACTGGATTATCGAATTCTCTATGAAACAAAAGACGATGTATTGATCGTTTTAGAGGTGTGTGCGGCGCATCAATGAAAGAGTCATAAGGAGTTAGGGCATTAATTCTCCATCAGCCATTTTTTCTAATAGTTCGCCACGTTTTTCAATGAATTCTATCAGCGGTGGCACTATTTTATAAACCATGTATCCAATTCCTGAGACAATACCTGAAAGAGAAAGTATTTGTGCTGTTTTTAGGGCTGCATAATTGATGCGATCTTTTGTGTCTTTGGTTGCAAGAGCTCCTTTGAGCTCCTGTTGGGCTTTTAATACTTCAGGATTGTTATGACCATATGTCGACTGGCTCTGGCGCATTTTTTCAAATTTTTTGCTAATTTTACTCTTATTCATTTTGTTTTTTATTTTAAGAATATAATGAATATAGCAAATTTGCGAAAAGTCTTCAAAACCTTATAAGGAATACAATTAGAAATTGAACAGAAAGATCTAAGTTTACCAAGCCCTTTTGCTAAAAGAGGGGGCAATATTCTCCATCACATGCCAATCTACAATCTCAAAACCTTCGGATGTCAGATGAACCACTCAGACAGTGAGCGAGTAGCAAGTGTGCTTGAAAATGCAGGATTTATAAAAGGTTCAGAAGAAGAAGCCGAGCTGCTCGTCGTCAACACCTGTTCTGTCCGACAAAAGTCAGAAGACAAAGCTGTCGGATACATGCGACAGTATAAAATGGATCATCCACAGTCCAAGATCGCGGTTACCGGTTGTATGGTTCGTCAAACAGGAGATGAGACAAACTCCAAAGATAAATTGCTCAAACTTGATCCCATTGACTTTGTTTTCCGGATAGAGGATGCAGCCCGAGTACCCAAGATGCTGGAGCCACATTTCCCAAAGCATGATTTTGAGGTTTTTGCCGATAGTTTTGGGAGTGGAAGTATCGAAAACTATTTCCGGATCAATCCAAAGACGCAGAACAAAGCCCAAGTCTATGTCCCAATCATGCAGGGGTGTGATAAATTTTGCACTTTTTGTATCGTGCCTTATACGAGAGGAAGAGAGATCAGTCGTCCACTCGCAGATGTGGTTACTGAGTGCAAAGCACATGTAGAAGCAGGAGCCAAAGAAATCACCTTGCTCGGGCAAAACGTAAATTCATATAGAGATGGAACCGAGGGGGAGAAATGTTTCGCAAGGTTGTTGTTAGAAATTGATAAGTTTCACGAACTAGGGCTCTCGAGAGTTCGTTTTACGTCTGCGCATCCGCAGGATTTCACAGACGATGTGATTGATGCTTTGGCAAGTATGAAGACCCATTGTCCCTATATTCATCTCCCAGTGCAGCACGGATGTGATGAGATGCTCCGATCTATGAACCGAAACTATAAGATTGAGAAATACTTCGACATTATCGGGAAAATTAGAAAAGCCATGCCAGATACAACACTTGCGACAGATATTATTGTTGGGTTTCCGGGAGAGACAGAGGAACAGTTTGAGCGACTGTGTGATTTTGCAAGAGAGATACAGTTCGACTTTTCCTATACAGCGATTTATTCACCGCGAAAACATACCGCCGCCGCCCGAATGGAAAAAGAATTTATTCCACGACCAGGACAGCGAGAACGATTTGCTCGATTTGATGATGTGATCCGGGAAATTGCGTGGAAAAAGCGTTCAAAATATGTAGGAAAAGAGGTAGAAGTGTTGGTCGAGAAATCAGAAATAATGGAAAATGGACTCTATAAAAACACAGGACGAAGTCGTGAATTTTTCGAAATTTGGTTTGAGGCTGGGCGACCATATGTAGGGAAAGAGGTTCAGGTTTTGCTTAAAAAACAAAAAGGTTATGTATTTGCAGGAGAACTTCCAGAGCTTGAGATTAAGGGGATGAAAATGATGGGGAGTTAGGGGGAGTTGTAAAAAAATAAAAAAGATGTAGTAATGCATCAAAATGAAGTTTTTACTTGAGGCTGATAATTCAATGGAATTGAAAATTGATACCCTTCTTGAGGATATCGGTTATCATTTTTCAGTAGTTCAGAGGGTTTCAATTCGGAATGTTATTGAGCGGGTCTTGGGTGGTTCATTTGAGGCGATGGCAACTCAGGAATCTACATTTAGAGAAGAATATAGTCAACACCTGAAAGAGGAAGGAATTTTGTTTGAGGTTAATACCATACTGGATTTTTTAGAAGAGATTGTCTTTGAGCGAAAAAAGTTTTCTAATCCAACTCAAATTTTGGAGCAAGTGGTCGATCCATCAACGCTTACGAGGTTAGAGAAGATAGAATTATTAGAAGTAGTATTTTTGGATATGAGGGAGGCTTATATAGAGCAGGTCTATGTGCATTATGGATTGGGGGACATGGAGATGAGCGCAGAGGAGGGGGTTCAAGTGTTGGCTGAGATAGAGGTGTTTGTGGCAGAGTCGCCAGTTTCAGTGAGTTTGATTCATGAATATTTTGATTCAGGGCTAAATGCGACGGCAGGAGCGTTAGAGTTGAAGTTGGGAATAAAATATAGGGAGATTATTGAGAAATACGCGACCAAACACAATCATAACTATAGGGAATATTTACAGTCCCCGGGGAAGCGGATGGAGGAAATTTCAGATTTAGATTTATTTCAGAGAGTGATAGAAATGGATTGCTTGGCGGTTATTTGTCCTGAAATCCGATGGAGTGAGAATATAGAAGAAAGGAGTAGTGCTTCTCGGTGGGCGGTTCAGGAGGCATCAAAGATTGCAAAAGAGTTTCCTAGGCCCGACGTATACAATGATATAAGGGCATGGAACAATAATCTTCCACCAAAAATTGAATCGGTATTGGGGGCGAGATTAGAACAGTTTTTATCAGCTCGAGATGAAGATTTAGATAAATACAGGGTCAGTTCACGGTTTCGTATGCTAGAGGTTCAAGATCCAGCTAAGTTTTCAAATAATTTGGAGTCTGCTTATTTCAAGGTTTTCGCACGAAATTTTGATTTGGTCAGTGAGGAACAGATAACAAGAAGCGTGATAACGAGATTAGTGCATGTTTTTGCATATTCTTATCCAGAGCGAGAGGCACTGTTCCTTCATTTTAGTGGAAATTATGAGGTTGATGTTGAGTTGTTGTACGAAGAATTAGTAAAAGCCTATGAAGCGGAGTTTAACAATCAGTCATTATGTTAGCGGGATGTCGTGTGTGGGGAGGGTCTTGTGTCTTTGGTTTCTCTGATTATTTTTAAAAGTACATGGCCAAACAAAAAACACAGTTCCTTTGCTCAGAGTGTGGGGATGTCTTTCCTAAGTGGGTTGGGAAATGTCCTAGTTGTGGGACGTTTGATAGTGTAAAAGAATTTAAGGAGATTGGGGCAGGGCTAGGGAAAGGGGCTTCCGTAAAAATTGAAGGAGTAGATTTGGCTCAAAGTATAGATGCAAATACTCAGAAGGCGGGAGATCTCACAAGGATGGAAACCAAGATTTCAGAGTTAGATAGAGTTTTGGGTGGAGGGTTTTTCCCAGGATCGTTTATATTATTTGGAGGACATCCTGGGATTGGGAAGTCGACGTTGTCGTTGCAGATTTTTCTAGCATTGGATAATGCGATTTATTTTTCGGGAGAGGAGAGTGCCGAACAGGTAGGACATCGGGCGGAGAGGTTAAAAGGTGGGACTGCCAAGAATAATAATGCTATATATTCCACAAATTCGCTTGAAGATATCGTGGCGACAATAGAAAAGAACAAGCCAAAATTTGTCATTATTGATTCAATTCAGATGGTGGGAAGTTCTACTTCCAATTTTGGAACGATTTCCCAGATCAGGGAAAATGCTGAGACCTTGCTCAAAGTCGCAAAACATCTCGGAGTCACGGTGTTGGTAATAGGGCATGTCACCAAAAATGATGAACTCGCAGGACCAAAAGTTCTGGAGCATATAGTAGACGGAGTGCTCTATCTAGAGGGGGATCGAAATACGGAGCTTCGAATTTTACGCTCTCCCAAGAATCGTTATGGATCGACACTCGAAGTCGGAGTGTTTGAGATGACTGGTTCGGGGCTTCAGGAACTCAATAATCCGTCAGAGTTTTTCTTGGCCGAGCGTGCCCCAGATTCTACCGGATCAGCTATTACGGTAGTGCGAGAAGGTGCACGAAATTTTCTGATGGAGATTCAGGCGCTCACTATCAAGACAAATTTCGGACAGCCACGACGAACCTCTCATGGGATGGATTTGTCTAAGTTTCACTTGTTGTTAGCAGTAGTTTCTAAGTTTACTCCGTTCAAGTGTCATGAATACGATGCCTACCTAAATGTGATTGGTGGTCTGAAGGTAACAGATCCAGCCTCTGATCTAGCTATCTGTGCCGCCGTATTATCATCTCGTGCAGAAAAAGAGATCCCAGCAGACACGGTTGTTTTCGGGGAGGTTGGATTAAGTGGAGAAGTTCGACGAGTTCCACAGATGGAGATGCGGATTAGAGAGGCAGAAAAATTAGGATTTAAGAGAATAATTTGTCCAAAGTTAGGAAAAGGGTTGGCGAGTAGTACGTCCGAAATAATCGAAATTAGAAATATTCTCCAACTGATGAAGGCAATTAGTAGTTAGGGAAAATGCAGTTTTTTGGTTTTTAGACATTCAATAAGTTTCTCAAACTCAGAGAAAAGGAATTAGAATCCTTATCAACAACCCCTTAACTCTGTCACGGTAAAAAATTTGACACACGGCGCTTCCGATCTAGAATCGGCGGGTAAAAACCAATGTTTTTTATTTTACTTTTTTAATCCATAGTAAACATGGCAGATGCTTTCCAACGAACAAAGCCACATGTAAACGTGGGAACCATCGGTCACGTCGATCATGGTAAAACTACGCTTACAGCAGCGATTACGATCGTGGCTCACAACCGATATCCTGATGAACCAGGAAACAAAGCCGTTGCATTCGATCAAATCGACAACGCACCAGAAGAAAAAGCGAGAGGAATAACTATCGCTACTTCTCATCAAGAGTACGAAACCGCAGGTCGGCACTACGCTCATGTAGATTGTCCAGGACATGCAGATTACGTAAAAAACATGATTACTGGAGCTGCACAAATGGACGGAGCAATCCTCGTATGTGCTGCAACAGATGGTCCAATGCCACAAACAAAAGAGCACATCCTATTGGCTCGACAAGTTGGAGTAGACAATATTATCGTCTTCCTCAATAAATGTGACATGGTAGATGACGCTGAGATGATCGAGCTCGTAGAAATGGAAGTTCGAGAAGAACTCTCTAAACGAGATTACGATGGAGACAATGCAGTTATCATTCAAGGTTCTGCCCTCAAAGCGATCGAAGATCCAGGAGGAGAATGGGGAGACAAAATTCTTGAGCTTCTTACGGCTCTTGATGAAACTATCCCAGAACCAACTCGAGAAACTGACAAAGACTTCCTAATGTCTGTAGAGGATGTATTCTCTATCAAAGGACGAGGAACAGTAGCAACTGGACGAATCGAAACAGGAGTTATTAAAGTTGGAGATTCAATCGAAATTGTTGGTCTTAAAGACACTACAACAACTACCGTTACAGGAGTTGAAATGTTCCACAAATCTCTTGATCGAGGTGAAGCTGGAGACAACGCAGGACTACTACTACGAGGAGTGGAACGAGAAGATATTGAGCGAGGTCAAGTTATGGCTAAGCCAGGATCTATTACACCACATGACGAAGTAGAAGCGGAAGTATACGTACTTTCAAAAGAAGAAGGAGGACGACACACGCCTTTCTTCAAAGGATACAAACCTCAGTTTTATATCCGAACAACAGATGTTACTGGAGAAATTCATCTTCCAGATGGAGTAGAAATGGTAATGCCTGGTGATAACGCTAAATTTAAAGTTACGCTTGGGAAACCAATCGCACTTACAGAAGGAACACGATTCGCGATCCGAGAAGGAGGACGAACGGTTGGAGCTGGAGTGGTTACTAAAATCATCAAGTAATTGGTCGATTCATATAGTGATAAAAAAAAGAGTCCTTCGGGGCTCTTTTTATTTAAGTAAGAAAAAGGATCTGAGGAGAGGTGTGATTCTTAGGAATATACTTCAAAGTGATCGCCGGTAACATGGAGGGGGACCTGGTTTTTTGGACACTGTGTTTTTTTAGGGAGTACTTTATCATTTTGATATACGAGATGTCTTTGGTTTATTTCAAGTGTATTAAATTCTTCTTGAACTCCGTTGATGTTCTCGGCACTAAAGGTATTAATCATGTTTTGTCCAAATAAGATTTTTCCTGTTAGTTTTTTCCATTTCTCTTCTTGTAGTTCGATTGGTCCATTGGCTCCAGCATGACTTTCTACAAGTTTAATATGAGATAAATAGTCTGTATTATGTTCTTGGTCATACTGGTCAATAATGAGACATGCTTTTTTGGCGATATAAGCTCCAAGACTATGAGCTTTAATTTTAACAACTACTTTTCTTGCCTCTTCTTCGGATTTTCCATCAAGGGCATCATCCAGTATCCCCATTATCTGTTTAGCAACCAGTTCGGCACTTGCGTCTGCGTCAGTGTTTTTTAGTAATTTTATAAATCCAAGTAGTTTTCGGCTTGCTCTTTTTGCAAAGTGAACGCTTCCTTCGTCCTCTGCTTCTGATATAAGTGATTCAGGTGCCATGTGTCCATCCGAACCAATACCTGTCACAACAATAGTATGAACATTAGATTCATCGTCTATTATGCTCTCTCTTTCTCCTTTTAGTAAATTTTTTACACAACCCCATCCGTATTCTGTCCAGAATATATTGCGAGACATTTTTAGGGGGTCTATTTTTCCGTATTCATCAAAGTCGGGGGTATTAGATCTCTCTTTCATTATTTATTTTGTATTTGTTTCTCGAGAGTTGTCAAGTGCCTGATTTGTTTTATTGCAACAAAAAGAGCCTCCGTTTGGGAGGTCTCTGTGTTTTGTGTTCTTAGTATTTGAGTTTACTCAGTAGCTTGTGCTGGCGGATATGTGGCACTCAGTTGTTCGTATATAACATTATCTCCTATGTCAAAAGACCAAGGTTTAGTGCCGTTCATGTATTCTCTCATTTCACGAAATGCGATTCGATATTTATTTAGTGCTGTTTCGTCAAGATTTGAGAAACCTAGTTCTGGGTTTTCAGGGATTATTTGTCCTGCGGCTATTTCATCACAACCAATAATTTGAGCTCCGGATTGTAGTCGAGCAATAATACCATTAAGGACAGTGGATCTAAGATTGGCTCCTTCGAGTTGAAGTGCAATTTGTTCGGGTGAAACTTGTTGACTAGATGGGGTCGTTGTCATTGGAGACGGAGAGAGTTTCATTGTTGCATTTCCTTTGGCGCCAATTTCATCTGCTTTCCGTAATGATCTTACTGCCAGTTGAGAGGCGTTGGTTAGTGCAAGTCCAAAATCGTCTTGTTTGAGAGCTAACATCGTAGTGAGGGGAACAGTTAGTCCATGCCATGAGACAGTTGAGTCTGGTGTAGTAGCTATATATTCAGATGACAGTGCAACCTCGCGGGTATTAAGATTAGCTTCTAAGGTTTCAAGTATTGGCTTAATAATAATAGTTGGAGCAATAGTTAGTTCAGATCCTATAGTATTAGGGTCGATCTCTCCAGTGGTTAGCAATTGTTTTGTTATAGCTAGTTCAGCTTTGATTCTTGCTACAGCTACGTTTGCATCTGTTTCTGCTTGGTGTTCTGCGATGACTAGTTGTGCATCTAGTTCGGTTGTTTTTAGTTCTAGTAGTCGTCGAAGGCTCCAGTATGATTCTCCTTCGGGGAGGGCGTCAATATTATCGGGAAGTCTTATCATTCCATTTGGTTCTTGTTCTGCTGACATGATTTTATAGGGTTATAGATTGATTCCTTTTTATTCTTTTTAGTATAAAAGCCAACTCTTTTACAGGTAAATCAATAAGTGCTATCGTATTAAGATCTGTTTGTACTTTGTATTCCTATCGAGGCACAGAATACAAAAAACCCTAGATAATCTATCTAGGGTTTGAGTTCTATCTTGTATTTATTTTTTTGTTTACTTGATTCGTTTACGAGTGTTTTCTTCCATGTCTACGAGGATCTGGCAGAAGTCTCCAAGGAAAAATCCTACAATAGTATAGATAATCCCAAGACCAATCGCTCCAAGGAAGTAGAAGAGCTTGTCCCATCCTTCTTGAACGAAGAGCATGATGATTGCGACTACAAAGAATACTACAGCAATAACAATTCCAAAAATCTTACAGAATCGAGATACGAATTTGAGTCCAGGGTACCGAACGATTTCAGTTACCTCTTGTTCGATAGATTTTTGATTTGAGTCAATAATCTTTTGAGTTTGTTTTTTCGTGAGCGGTTTGTTTTTTGTAGTAGCCATTTGGAAAGAGTGTTAAGGAGATAGTTTCCAACGTTTCAAAGCATTATACCACAGTAAAAAGAAAACATCAAAAAAATGTTGACACATAGAGTTTTTGTCATAGTATCTGCCGGCTCTTTAAACAGGAGAAATACATGGCAACAAAAAAATCCACGACCAAAAAAGACGAAGTGCAAGCTTCAAAAATCCGGATCATTGTACGATCATTTGATTATACAATTATCGATGAGGCAGCTCGATCTATAGTCGAGACAGCTGAAAGAAACGGATCACTAGTGTCAGGGCCAGTGCCACTCCCAACAAAGATAAAGAAATATACGGTTAACCGTTCATTCTTTGTAAATAAAGATGCGCGAGATCAATATGAGATCAGAACGCATAAAAGATTAATAGACATCAAAGAGCCAACCCCAAAAACAATTGAATCGCTTCAAAATCTCTCACTTCCAAGCGGAGTAGATGTAGAGATTAAGATGCTTGCTCAATAAGACTCCTATAACTCTGATCATCTGAGTTTAAAGAGCGGTGATGATGTAACATCCTCTCACTATATACCCTCTAAAAATAAGATCACATGAAAGGCATACTTGCTCGAAAAATCGGAATGACGCGTGTCATCGATCCAGAAACTGGACGAGTGACTCCTGTTACTCTTTGCGAAGCTCCTAAGGCTGTTATTTTGCAAGTGAAAACTTTAGCAAAAGACGGGTATTCAGCATTGGTGCTTGGAGCGTTTGAGCGAAAGAATTTTGGAAAAAACGATAACAAGAAATTTAAGTTTATAAAAGAGATAGCGATTACGAAAGAACAAGAAGGTGATTTTGAAAAAGGAAATACTGTATCGGTTGATCAATTTGTAGAAGACGACGCGGTTGAAATTACTGGAACTTCTAAGGGGAAGGGATTTCAAGGAGTTATCAAGCGGCATAATTTTTCACGAGGACCAGAAACGCATGGTTCACATCATCATCGAGAACCAGGTTCTGTTGGGATGTGTGCAAAGCCAGCTCGAATCCTTAAGGGGAAGAAGATGCCGGGACGAATGGGAACCGATCAAACAACGCTTCACCGAGTGAAAGTGGTAAAAGTAGAAGCAGATAAGGATCTCGTAGCACTCAAAGGAGCTGTTCCGGGAGCAAAAAATAGTTATGTCTTAATTACTGGATAAGCATGAAAGTTGATTTATATGACGCAACCGGAGCAAAGAAAGGACAAGTCACCGCAAATGATGCGTTGTTCAATGCTAACATCAACGAAGGACTTATGCATCGAGCCGTATTAATGCGACTCTCTAATGCACGAAATCCTATCGCTCATGTGAAAACACGAGGAGAGGTGGCTTATTCAACAAAGAAAATGTTTAAGCAAAAAGGAACAGGTAATGCGCGTCGAGGAGCTCGTTCTACAAATCTCCTTCGTGGAGGTGGTGTGACACATGGTCCACGAAATACTCGGAACTTTACAAGGGCTATGCCAAAGAAAGAGCGACGAGCGGCACTTGCTTCTGCACTTTCAGTCAAAGCAAATGATAAGTCTATATATGCACTTGATGGATTTGATGTAAAAGAGCCAAAAACTAAAACGTTTGTATCTCTTCAGTCAAAACTTCCAGAAGGAGTTAAGCTACTACTTGTAGTAGATAAAGGACAAGATCTACTTCGAAAGTCTGCACGAAACGTTCCAGGGGTAAAGATCATTCGACCTGAATACCTAAACGTATATGATATTCTATGGGCTGATAAAGTGTGTTTTCTAAAATCTGCACTTGATGTTGCTCAGAGTACTTTTTCATCCGATAAAAAATAATGATTGCTTCAGACCAAGTATTGATTGCGCCGGTAGTAACTGAGAAATCAGTGGCTATTCCAAATAAATTTACATTCAAGGTTCATAATGATGCAACCACGGACGATGTGAAAGTCGCTGTAAAAGAATTTTATAAAGTAGAAGTGGTGAAAGTTAATATGATTAACCTTCCATCTAAAACTCGAAACGCGGGAAGAAGAACCGTGCAACGAAAAGCTGCTTCTCGTAAAGCAATAGTAACACTAAAAGAGGGACAAACTCTTAACTTCAATGACTTCAAATAATTATGGGAATCAAAGAAATTAAACCGACTACGCCAGGGCGACGAAATATAAACTTTAATGATAAAGCGCAGGTAACTGCTAAAAAATCATTGAAATCATTGCTCAAAGGAGGAAAAAAACACGCTGGTAGATCCAACGGAACTATTACGATCCGACACCGAGGTGGAGGAACTCGTAAGTTCTACCGAGTTGTAGATTTTTCAGGAGTCCAAAAACTTGGAGTTCCAGGGAAAGTAGCTGAAATTGAATATGATCCAAATAGAACAGCATTCATCGCACTAGTTATCTATAAAGATGGAGACAAGCGTTATGTGCTTGCACATAAAACTATGAAAGTAGGAGATGAAGTAGTTACCGATGAAACAGCAAAGCCAGTTGAAGGAAATCGAATGCAACTCAAGTCAATTCCTGTTGGATTCCAGATCTACAATCTAGAAATTACAGCAAATAAAGGAGGACAAGTGGTTCGATCTGCAGGACAATACGCTACACTCGTTTCACTTGATGGGGATAAGGCACAAGTTCAACTTCCATCAGGAGAGGTTCGGCTCGTAGAAAAAACAAACTACGCGACGATAGGAATCATGTCTAATGAAGAACATTCACTTGAACGAATCGGGAAAGCGGGACGAGTTCGACACAAAGGGCGACGACCACAAGTCCGAGGGAAAGCGATGAATCCGGTAGACCATCCACATGGAGGGGGAGAAGGAGGATCGCCAATTGGGATGAAGTATCCTAAAACATTATGGGGAGCACCTGCTCTAGGAGTCAAAACTAGAAAACGGAAAAAAGCTTCTGATAAGACTATTCTTAGATCACGACATCGAGCTAAGAAATAAATTGAAACACGCAGCCGATAACATAATTAATAATGCTATCAGCTCTCTAACCACTAAGTTATAAAACACCATGACCCGTTCATCCAAAAAAGGCCCATTCGTAGATCCAAGAGTTATTGCAAAGGTTAACGCCATGAATGATTCAGGAAAAAAACAAGTTATCAAGACTTGGTCTCGAGCTTGTACTATCTCTCCGGAGATGGCCGGACACACCTTTGGGGTGCATAACGGGAAAGAGTTTATCCCTGTATTCTGTACAGAATTTATGGTGGGTCATAAACTCGGAGAGTTTGCTCCGACTAGAAGATTTAGATCTCACGGTGGAAAACTCGCCAAATAATAAAACTATCATTGCATTTTACTGCACATTGAAACTATGAAAGCACATCTAAGACGAATCCGAATTTCTCCAAAAAAAGCGAATGTAGTCGCAGGGCTCATCCGTGGGAAAAATGCACAAGAGGCAACAGATATACTTCGATTTACTTCTAATAAAGGAGCAAAAATTATCGGAAAATGTTTGGCCTCTGCGATAGCCAATGCAGAGAATAATCATGATAAAAAAAGAGAAGATCTTGTAATTGATGAGGTAATCATCAACAAAGGACCTGTCTATAAACGACATCTTCCTTCCTCTCGAGGGCGAGCATTGCCACTATCAAAACCAACAACACATATCTCTATCTATCTTAAAGACGCTCCAGTAGAAGCCACTAACGAATAAATAAAACATGGGTAAAAAAGTTTCACCACACTCGTTTCGGATCGGAATCACACGTACTTGGGATTCTCTCTGGTATGCTGACAGGAATTATAAAACAAAATTTCTTCAGGATGTTAAAATCCGAGAATATCTAACTAAGAAGTTAAAAGAAGCCAGTGTCTCAAAAATTGAGATTCATCGGAAATCTGGGAAAATTATCCTTTTTGTTCACACGGCTAAACCAGGAGTAATCGTGGGACGTGGAGGAGAAAATATCGGAAAACTTCAGAAAGAGCTAAAAGCAAAATTTCAAGATGATTTTGAAATTAATGTTCAAGAAATTCGAAAACCAGATATTGACGCACAATTGATTGCCTTCAATATTGCAGAACAAGTAGAACGACGGTTTCCATACCGACGAGTATGTAAGATGGCACTAGAAAAAGCTACTGAGTCAGGAGCACACGGAATCAAGATTATTATCGGTGGACGACTTAATGGAGTAGATATTGCCAGATCAGAAACATTCAAAACTGGTAAAATTCCACTACATACACTTCGAGCTAATATTGATTATGCAGAGTCTCGAGCGGAAACTACCTACGGAACAATTGGAATCAAGGTATGGATCTATCATGGTCTTGTCTTCAAAAACCAAGCATTGAACCAAGGAGAGTAATTCTCATCTACCAATAGAATAAACTTAGAAAGAGCCCTAAAATGGGTTCTTTTTTAATTTTTATCCTAAAAAATTGATCATCCAAAACCCTAGCGTGCCAACAAAGACAGCAACCCCATAGGGAATTCCGATCGTTTTTGGGAGTCCTTTTATTTTTCCATATATGATAGAGATAAGTGCTTGAATACCGCCAGAAATGGTTATGCAAAGACAAAGAGTGAGTAGATCAAAGAATGGGACCGTAAGAGCCACAAAACTCAATATTTTTGCATCACCACCACCAATCACTCTGGCACGATATCCAATCAGTGTAATCACAAACAAGATTAGAAAACTCAAAAGATGAAGGCGGATGATCTCCCAAGGCTCAGTTAAGATTAATATCATGAGTGTTCCCATAATTCCAATCAAGCTAAAGAGATTAGAAATTCTATTGGTCTTTATATCTTGGATCATAGCCAGGAAAAGTAGAGAAAGAGTGAAACTCGGTATAAGAATTGATAAATGCATGATTTTAGGATAGAAAGATAAATTATTTCTTCCTAGTGAAATACTATTTTTATGGTGTATATTTTTAATGAATAATTCAGTGTAAAAAAAATAAAATCCTTTAAGTAAGGCCTTAATTCATGTTTTTAGTGTGTGGATTACATTAGTTCAGGTAATTGACAATAGTCGGCAGAATTTCATATTAATATTACTTTTTAACCCATATTTTATGAAAAATTTTCTCAAGCAATTTTGGAACGATGAGTCTGGACAGACACTTACGGAATATGCTCTAATTTTAGCCGTTATTGCGGTAGCCGTTATTGGGCTCATGGTAACAATGGGAGATAAGATCAAAGAAGTCTTCCAAAGTATTATCGATGCACTTACAGGAAGTGAAAGCACTGGTGATACAGCTTCAAGCTAGATCCTATGACTCAAATATCTTGTGCTTCTAGTTTTTGGACGCGATTGACCGGCGTTATGTTTCGTCAGTCTTTCGCTCCAATATATTTTCCTCGGTGTAAGTCCGTGCACACTTTCTGGGTGTTTCGACGAATTACCCTTGTCTGGGTCGATGAATCTGGTGTAGTGCTCAAGATACAAAAACAAGTAAGTCCATTTAGAATCTATTATTGTTCTGAGGCCTATGGAGTAATAGAATACGATCATATTCCCTCCGTTCAAATTGGCGACAGATTGAGGCTGCCAAGGAAACAAAAACAAAACAATATTGGGGTAGATGATTCAGGGCAGGCGCTCGTGGAACTAGCGTTGATACTACCATTGATCTTATTGTTAGTCTTCGGATTTCTCTACCTGTCGCTCAGTATATCCGCGATGCAGCGTCTCCAGTATGTTGTCAATAGTGCGGCTACTACCGGATCTATGACCAATAATGATCTCAAAGTCACAGGAATCATAGAAGAATTTTATACTCCTGGAGAGGTGAGTGTTTCTATCGAAAATAAAGACGATCAATCAGAAAGTACTATTAACTCAAATGATCGTCGATACAACGATATTATTACCGTACAACTACAGTATGATTTCCCTATTTCTATCCCTTACATTGAGATTGCATCGATTCCATTACGAGCAGTCGCAACGGCTCGAATCCTCTGTCAGGAGGATAATCCTCCCTACACATGTGAGTGATGGAGGAATGGTATTGCCACTCTTTGCATTACTACTGCCAGTATTACTTGCTATGGGGGCACTCGTAGTAGATGGCGGTGGGTATTACACCAGATATGCTCAGATGGAACATTTGGCCAGAGTTTCAGCCGATAGTGTACTGACTCAGGTGGGAATAGATTTTGTATCCATTGCAGAGACAAAATATTATGCAGATTGTTTTGTAGAAGACCCCCCATCTCGATGTTATGGGACACTTGATTGGAGAAATTTTATAACTGGATCACAGGTAGATCAATATGTCCTAAATGCAGTAGAAAAATCTAATGGAAGGGCACGAGGAGAAGATTTTGCGGTTGAATATGATCCAAAATCCTCTTTAGAGCTTTCAGACATAACCGTCGAATATCCACTAGAATACAATCCAGGAGATGGAGTTATCCGGGCCAGAGTAACCATTGAATCAAAACCAGAAATATGGCTCAAAAATTTTAATATTCACGACCCAATAAGAGTTGAAGGAATTGCCAGACTGCCATTATGGTAAATGAGGTAGAAAAGAGGTAGGGGAGATAGAAAGAAATAAAAAATTGGTTTTCTGTAATCTCTCAACCTCTCAATCCCTCAACCTATAATCCCCTAATAAATCATGAAAAACCCTATAAAAAAATTTCAATCCTGGCGAAATCAACGTCGTCAATACAAGATTCAGCGAGTACCAAAAGTGGTATTGCCCTATACTCAAGAAATTATTACACAGCGTAGAAAATTTCAGCTTACATTTTTATTGATCGCACTTATTACCAGCTTCTATACGTATAGCCATTGGAAGCAGCATCAGAATAAAGAGGCCTTGCTCGACGTAGTAGTCGCCGTCAAATCAATTGATGGTCCAAAGGTGATCGAAGCAAGTGATGTAGAAGTAAAAAAAATTCCAAGAAGATATTTGCCAGAGACATTTTTTACCTCGGTAGAAGAAGTGGAAGGAAATGTAATTGTGCCAGACGCAATTGTAGGAGAAGTATTGCTACAAAAACACTTTCAGGGGAAGCTTGATCCGAAGTCAATCAGTGCCAAATTTGAATCAGATTATGCCTTTACTTTGGATGAAGAGTGGCTCATCGCCCGTATGCCAGAGTTACGTCCTAATGATCGGATAGATATTCTCGCCTCCAATCCAAAAGGATCAATCGATCAAACTCTTGTGATTGCTCAAAACATAAAGGTAATTGAAATCCAAAAAGGAAAATCAAAACGAACCCTTGTGCTTCAAATGACTCAAGAACAGGCACAGCCAGTGATTTTTGCTCGAGGATTACGACTACCAATGCAGGTATTAGTCCATTCTTCAATTCGTGAAGAATCAGACGCAGAAGTCGTAGAAGAATCAAGTGATCAAATGGCCCAGTAATTTATACTTTATTTTCTTTTTTTAATGACAAAAATAATTGCCGTCACCGCTCCTCGAACTGCAGGAGCTACGATAATAGCTTCAAATCTAGCCATTGCACATCAGTGGAGAGCTCCACAGAAAAAGGTCGGGGTGATACAACTTTCACAGATTCCAGATCTGTATCACTATATGGGGTTTACCCATAAGCGACATATGGGAGATTTAGTTTCTTTTTGGAAAACAAAAGAATGGGGCGCTTCGCTTTTAGATCAAATTGTCCAAGTACAGGGCGTGGAGGTGATTTTATCACCAACACTTCGAGGTTGGGGTGCTATTGATCAGGCATTTTTTATAGATTTTTGGGCTTTAGTGACCAAGCGATATGATGTGCTATATGTGGATATGGATCCCAAGCTTCCCAGCTGGGTTTGGACTGCGGTAGAAGAATGTATCAAGATCTGTGTAAATATTTTGAGCATGGGGCCAGCGAGTTTTAGTGCCTATGAACAAATACAAAATCAATATCCATCTCTTTCTGAAAAATCACAAATAATCATAAATCAGGTGGACAAGCGAGAGGCCTCAGAAGTGAGGGTGCAATTTAGTCGTCTAGAAGTTCCATTATTAGGAACACTTCCTGTAGATACAAAAGCACTCTGGCACCAAGTGTATGAAGGTATTCCCGTCGTGATGCAACGACGTAGTAAGCTTGGAAAAGCAATAGAGAAGATTATTGACCATTTATTGTAGAGAGAAAGAGCGAAGACTTGAAAAGCAAAAAGTGTTTTTCAATCTCTTAGTTAAGTACTAAATATTCTACCCCCTCTCCCCATGTCACTAGACCTAGACCAACTTCAGCACGATCTATATGAGCAAACTGTTCAGGCGCTACAAGCTCAGTCTGCCAGTGATCCATCAGAGGAAGAGGTGCGAGTGCTAGTAAATAATTTTTTTGATTCCAGAGATATATTGCTCCCTTCTACAACAAGAGTTAAGATAGTAGATCAGGTAGTGTTTTCGATTGTAGGACTTGGTCCGCTTGAGTTTTTGCTTAGAGATGAATCCGTAAGCGAGATAATGGTGAATGGAAAAGATACAATTTATATAGAAAAAGAAGGGAAAGTGCAGGAAACCGATTATACATTTCTTTCTGAAGAGCAGCTTATTGGAGTGATAAACCGGATTGTCGGACAGATTGGTCGACGAATAGATGAGAGTACTCCACTGGTGGATGCAAGATTGGAAGATGGATCACGAGTAAATGCAGTGATTCCTCCCCTTAGTTTGGTGGGCCCAGTACTTACGATACGAAAATTTCCGACAAAGACTTTTCAGTTACAGGATATGCTCGACAAAAATTCGATCAGTTCCCAGATGGCAGATTTTCTCAGGCTTTGTATCGAGAGTAAACAAAATATTCTTATCTCTGGGGGGACTGGTGCAGGAAAAACATCAACTCTCAACGCCTTTGCCTCATTGATCCCACATGGAGAGAGGATTGTAACCATAGAAGATGCGGCTGAGATTAGGATAGAACATCCACATTTGATTTCTCTCGAGTCACGACCCCCCAATATTGAGGGGAAAGGAGAAATTCCGATTCGAACATTAGTCAAAAATGCCCTTCGAATGCGTCCAGATAGGATTGTAGTAGGGGAGATTCGTTCAGCAGAATCAATTGATATGCTTCAAGCCATGAATACCGGACACAAGGGGTCGCTTACAACCGTGCATGCAAATGCTCCATTAGAGAGCTTGTTTCGAGTTGAAACAATGGTGCTTATGGGAGGAATAGATATGCCGATTTCGGCAATTCGACCGCAGGTTATACAAGGAATAGATATAGTCGTACAGCAGGCAAGGCTAAGGGATGGGAGTCGAAAAATTATTGAAATCGCTGAAGTACAAAAAGATCTTACAACTTCAGAATACTCAGTAGAAACACTTTTTAAGTATGACCTGAAAAAACAAGAGTTTATTCAAACAAAATTTATTCCAAAAGGATTTGAAGATTATCAAACTCATAATCTATGGAAACAGTTATTTAATATGAAAATAAAAAATTATTGAGATTCCTCAGGATTATATCCCTCTTTATCTCATTTTTAATACTAAATCATTTCTCCTATGTCCTTCATTGACCTAATTTATAACTTCAATCAATCAATCCTCCAAAGCTTCTGGGGGTGGTGGGCGTTGTTATTGTTGGGAGTGTTATTGTGTTTTATGCTTCTGTCATATTTGATTATTGGGAGAAAACACAGAAAACTCAGAGGAAATCGGTGGGAGCAGCAACTCAAGCCACTGCAGCAAAAAAAAGAAAATAAAAATAAATCAGAATTTAACTCCTTTGAGGATGGATATTGGCTCCAACGTCTTCATGAAAAATCTCGAATTGGGATTGGTTGGAGGGGGTTTCAGGTCATTCTTTTAATTGGAGGGATATTAAGTTTTTTGCTTGGGATATTTGTTATGGGGGTTTTGATTGGGATTGTATTTACGATTGTATTTGTCGCCTTGGTTTTGGGGTTCCTGGCTACAAAATCAATCGATTCCAAGAAGAAACTCGTTGAGCAACTTCCAATGTTTCTCCAGGCTATGTCACATACGCTTCAAGCAGGGTATTCACTGCAGAGTAGTTTTGCGTTTGTCGCCGATGAGATGGATGAGCCTCTACGATCGTCTCTCCAAGAGATAAATAGAAAATTATCTCTCCAGGTTTCATTAGAAGAGGTATTGATTGGTTTTGCGCAATCAGTGCAGCATCCAGAGATTAATTTTTTTACAGAGAGCACGATTATTCAGGTTAAGACAGGGGGTAATTTGGTTCAGCTATTTCAGAAAATAGCATTTCTCATCGAAGAAAAATTAAAACTTCAGCGGGATATAAAGTCATTTACCTCTCAGGGGAAAATGAGTGGACTTCTTATTGCGGCGCTTTGGCCTGGTTCTTTGGTCGTATTTAATTGGATTTCCCCCAGTCATGTTGGGGTATTATTTCATACGACCCTTGGGAATGTACTACTTTCAACTTCTATTATTTTAGAGCTAATCGGTTTTTTCCTGATCTGGCGAATCGTCCAAGTAAAATTATAAAAACACTTATCTAATATCTCTCATGTTTCCTCTATTTCTTATACTACTCTGGCTTGTCACTCTCGGTATGGGGGTGCGTCTATTGATGGTTAGTTCTGGAAGACAGATATGGGTTTGGAAGCGATTAGTTTCACAGTGGAAGGGAAAAACAGATCCTATATCATTGCTCGATCGTATGCTTCAGCGTAAATGGCTGACAAAACCACGATGGTTTGTGGGGATTACCACCAACAAAGAAAAATTAGCCCAAAAGATACTTCTCTCTGGGGATGTGATCCGTATTGATCAATTTTTAGGACTTAAGCAGGCTATGGTAACTATATTTCTGATTTATTTTTGGATTTATATATGGTTTGGAGATTTAAGTTGGAAAAATACTTTTTGGCTCATTATCATCTATGGAATAGGATATGTACTTCCAGATTTGTGGCTTCAAGTACAAAAAGAGAAACGAGAAAAACGACTCTATCAGGAGGTTCCATATTTTATCGACTTGCTTGCACTGACACTACAGACGGGGATGAATGTAGAGCAGGCACTGCGATATATTTCAGGGAAAAAGAAAGGCGATCTGGCAGAGCTTGTCAGAGATCAAATGCAGTATCTGGCATTTGGAAAAAGGCTTGATGAGGTTTTACAGGTTCTCAGAGATACGGTTCCAATTACCGAATGGCAAAATTTTATTTCTAGTATTGTTCAATCCAAGAAACTTGGGGTCTCTCTGGCTCATACGCTAGAAATTCAATCAGAAATCATTCGAACAAGACGAAGACAACGGGCTGAAGAATTATCCCGAACGGCCGCAGTCAAGATATCTCTTCCACTTGTACTTTTTATTTTTCCTGCATTACTCATCATCTATATAGGGCCAGGTTTGATACATTTAATGCAAGGAGCATAAGTTTGATTCGTTATTTTTTGATGAATGGTCCTATTTATAACTCAATTTGAGCTTGTTTTTCAAGGTTTGTTTTATCTAGTTGAAACACTATTTTTTGTGTCTATGGCTGTAAATTTATGAATTCACAGAAAAAAAAGGTTTTTGTTCTTGACAGAAATGAGAAATCTCATAGGATCTGTCGGCTCTTCGCACCACAAGTGCGTTTAATGCTAAAATCAACATGCTTCAACCGAAGAAAACCAAATTCCGAAAACAACATAGGCTTAGATCTCAGAAGAAGCGAGTAGCTACGAAAGGAACTACGATCGCCTTTGGAGAGATTGCTATTAAGTCTCAAGGTTCTGCGGAAATTGGAGCTCGACAGATTGAGGCGGCACGGCGATGTATCGCCCGTGCAGTGAAGCGAGGAGGGAAAATCTGGATTCGGATCTTTCCTGATAAGATTCTTACAGCGAAATCGGGAGAAGTTCCGATGGGATCTGGGAAAGGGGCGCCCGATAGATGGGTGGCACAGGTTCATCCTGGTACTATTCTCTTTGAGATGGCAGGGGCTGAGCCAGAGCTGATGCGAGAGGCACTTCGACTCGCTACATACAAGCTCGGAGTTAAATGTAAGATCGTAACTAACGAGATTTAATATGAAAGTTTCAGAACTTCGGCAGATGACACCAAAAAAACTCTGGGCAGAGCTCAAAAAGAGACGTCGAGATAAGGCAGTGGCAAAGTTTCATACTGTTACAGGTCAAAATCAGGATACGTCTAAGATTAAGAAGAATAAAAAGGCGATTGCACAAATTAATACTGTGCTTCGAGAAAAACAGCAGGCTGAAAAGGCTGCATAATAATTTAATTACCTATCATGGCAGATTCAACTAACACATCAAAGATTGTAAAGAGGGGGCTTGTAGTAGCAATCTCGGGGGATAAGACGATCAAGGTAGAGGTAAATGAATACCGATCGCATCCTAAGTATAAGAAGCGGTATCGAATTACGAGACGGTTTCTCGCACATGATGAAGAAGGTGAGGCTGGAGTCGGGGATACGGTTGTGATTACACAATGTCGACCACTCTCTAAAAGAAAAACATTCGAGCTCACAGAGGTAGCTGAGAAAGCAATAATCGTATAAGACGCTAAGTATAACGCTCTGAACTAACAATAAGAAAACACCATGATCCAACATATGTCCCGACTCAATGTAGCAGATAACACCGGCGCCAAGCAGGTGATGTGTATTAAGGTCCTTGGGGGATCTAAACGACGATATGCACGAGTGGGTGATGTGATCGTAGTAACCGTAAAGCAAGCGGCACCAAAGGGGGTCGTAAAAAAGAAAACAGTACAACGAGCGGTTATCGTTCGACAGATATCTCCAATTCGTAGAAAGGATGGGTCGTATCTTCGGTTTGACGATAACGCAGTAGTAATCGTAAATACCGATGGTCAGCCGAAAGGGACTCGGGTATTCGGTCCAATTGCTCGAGAGCTTCGAGGAAAAGGGTACCAAAAAATTGTTTCACTAGCTCCTGAAGTAGTATAAACCATGAAATATCAAATTGGAGATTCGGTCGTCGTAACAACAGGAAAAAGCAAGGGGCATCAAGGTGTCATTGTTAAAATCCTTAACAAGCAGGATCGAGTGCTTGTAGAGGGAGCCAATAAAAAAATTAAGCATATCAAAGGACGTGAAGGAGATCCTGGAGAGCGAGTTGAGCTAGATGCTCCAGTTCATATCTCAAATATTGCCATCGTAGATGCAAAAACGGGGAAGCCTTCACGAGTTGGGTATGAGATTGCGAAGGATGGAACTAAGACTCGAATTACTCGAGCCTCAGGCCAGCCAGTCGTGAAAGCTACCGCAAAGAAAGCAAAAGCTAAAAAAGAACCAACAGAAACTATTAAAGCATAACACTATCTATGACTACTGTCGCTATTACATCAGCATTGAAAGAAAAGTATGAGAAGGAAATTGTTCCTATGCTCATGAAAGACCTTGGAATTAAAAATCCAATGCAAGTGCCACGTATCCAAAAGATTGTGGTAAATGTAGGGATGGGGAGTTTTCTCCAAGGAAGTAAGGATACAAGTTTTGTTGAAAAAAACATTGTAGCCATTACGGGGCAAAAGCCAGTAACTCGAAAGTCGAGAATGGCAGTTTCTAACTTTAAACTAAGAGAGGGGATGCCAATCGGTATGGTGGTAACACTTCGAAAGGATTCTGCTTACAATTTTCTTGATAAAGTAATAAACATCGTTTACCCACGGGTTCGAGGTTTTGATGGAGTGAAGCGAAATATTTTTGATAAACAAGGGAACTGTTCGTTTGGGTTTAAAGATCATTCGGTCTTTCCTGAGGTGGCAGAGGGAGATATAAACAAAACTCACGGACTTCAAATTACTGTAGTAACTAATACAAAGAATGTAGAGCACGCACGAAAATTAATGGAAGCATTTGGATTTCCATTTAAGAAAGATTCTAATACTACCGCTAACTAAATATAATCATGGCTAATCTAGCAAGAGAAATACGAAAACGAAAAATGACCGCTCGAGTGGAAACCAAACGAGCAGATGGAACATATGACAATAAGAAGTTTGCAACTCGTCCAAAAGACAAGTACAAAACTCGTCAAAATAACATCTGTGAAAAGTGTGGAAGACCACGAGGATTTATGCGAGATTTTGGGCTTTGTCGATGTTGTTTCAGAGAGATGGCCGAAAAAGGACAAGTTCCAGGAGTGAAAAAATCTTCTTGGTAAAAACAATTAACAATAAATAATGAGTAGTTACTAATTAACTACGAACCATTCACCACTTACTACATACCGAAATATGACTGATCCAATAGCTGACTTCTTGACTCGAATACGAAACGCTCAAATGGCGAGTAATGCCACAGTGCAGATACCTCATTCAAATGAAAAAGAAGCGATAGCAAACGTAATGCTAAAAAATAAATTTTTGAAGAGTGTCTCAGTAGATACTTCTGGAAAATTTAAGCAGCTTGCTCTGGAGCTCCCAGAAAGAAAGTTGAGCCTCAAGCGAGTTTCTAAGCCAGGACAACGAATCTACTCTGCAGCAGCAGATATTCGAAAAGTAGAAAACGGATTTGGAATCGTAGTGGTCTCTACCTCTAAAGGTTTGATGACTGGGTATGAGGCACGACAACAAGAGGTTGGAGGAGAGTTACTCTGTGAAATAAGCTAAATACAACAAATTAATTACTATAACTAGAATATCATGTCACGAGTAGGAAACGCACCAGTTACGATAATAGAAGGAGTAGAATTCTCTATAGAAGGAAACCTCATGAAAGTGAAGGGATCAAAAGGAGAACTACAACAAGAATTCAATACTGATCTCATTGAGATCAAGAAAGAAGGATCTCAACTCGTATTCACTCGAAAGAATGATACTAAACAAGCCAAAGCACTTCACGGGCTATACCGAAGTTTGGCCTTCAATATGATTGTTGGTGTAAATGAAGGATTTAAAAAATCACTTGAAATTCGAGGAGTAGGGTATCGAGGGAATGTGGCTGGAAAAAAATTAACATTAAGTCTAGGGTATTCTCATCCAATTGAATATACAGTTCCAGAAGATGTAACGGTCGAATTTGATAAAGACAGCAACAATGTGATCCATATTACTGGAGTTGATAAAGCTCGAGTTGGACAGGTTGCAGCAAATATCCGAGAGTACAGAAAACCAGAACCTTATAAAGGAAAAGGAATTCGATACGTAGATGAATACGTAGCGATGAAAGCTGGTAAATCCGCAGCTTCATAAAAATAATAAAATAAGACTTTAAAACTACTTAAGATACTTCTCTAAAAATGGCACAGACTAAAAACGAATTACGAACCGCAAGAGCGCGAAAACATCACGCAAAAGCAAAGGTAGGTGGGAAAACACGATTGATTATTTATCGATCGAACAAAGCCATCTATGCTCAAATATTTGATGATGCATCAGGAAAAGTTCTTGCTTCTGCTTCAAACCTAAAAGGAAAGTCTGGCATTGAAGGCGCAAAAGAAGTAGGAACCGCTATCGCAGCAGCAGCTAAAAAAGCAAAAGTAACAGAAGTAGCTTTTGATAGAAACGGATTTAAGTACCAAGGCCAAGTCCAAGTACTCGCTGACAGTGCTCGAGAAGCTGGATTGAAATTCTAAATCAAAAAGATCACCATTACCAATCACCATAAACTAACAACATGACCGAAGAAAATACCGCTCCAGTAAAAGAAGAAAAGACAGCTACCGCTGCTCCATCTAATGACGATGCTAAGCCATCTGATACACGGGTGAAAGCAAGCGAGCAAGCTAAGTCAGATCGATCTAGAGGACGACGAGGTCGTGGAGGTCGAAAAAAAGAGCCTAAAGAGTTTGAAGAAACAATTCTAGGGATAGATCGAGTAACTCGAGTAACCGCAGGAGGACGACAAATGCGATTTAGAGTGACTGTGGCAATTGGAGATAAAAAAGGACGAGTAGGATTTGGGATGGGGAAATCAAGTGAAGTAATGATCGGAGTTCAAAAAGCTATCGCTCAAGCGAAAAAGCGAATGATCAAGGTTCCAATCATCAACGACACAATTCCACATGCTGTAAATACGAAATATAAAGCAACAAAGGTATTCTTACTTCCAGCACCAGAAGGGAAAGGAGTAATTGCCGGAGGTTCAGTACGGAAAATTCTTGAACTTGCAGGAATCAAAAATGTACTTTCAAAACTACATGGTTCACGAAATAAAGTTACTTCTGCATACGCTACAATCAAAGCACTACAAATGCTTCGAAATGAAGCACCGCCAATTTCAAAAGCAGCAAAAGCTGCACAAGTAGAAGCGGCTAAAAAAATAGCAGAAGCAGCAGGAGCAGCTCAAGAAGCCAAAACAGAAAAGAAAAAAGCACCAGCAAAAGAAGAAGCCCCTAAAAAAGCTGAAACTAAAAAAACAGAATCTAAAAAAGAAGATAAATAATCTAGAAATTTAATAGTATGTCGGATAACCGACATCACTCACCATAAACCATTCACTATCCAACAACGATGAAAATTCACGATCTCAAGCCCGGACAAAAGAAAGTCGCACGAAAACGACGAGGACAAGGTAATGCTACTGGAAACGGTACTTACGGTGGTCGAGGAATGAACGGTCAAAATTCTCGATCTGGAGGAGGAGTTCGACTTGGATTTGAGGGAGGACAAACTCCATTGATCCAACGAATGCCAAAAAATCCTGGGTTCAATAATCCAAATCGAGTAGAAGCTCAGATTGTAAATCTTGATCAACTTGATGAGGCCTACAAAGACGGTGAAACGGTAAGTGTTGAAACACTTCTCGCTAAAAAACTAATCACTGGGAAAAACGGAAAAGTAAAAATTCTTGGAAACGGGAGTTTAAGCAAAAAGCTTACGGCAGGAGAGGATATAGCACTTTCTGCATCAGCTATAGCTGCATTCGGAGGAAAAGCTCCTGCAGCAAAAAAAGAAGCAGCACCAAAATCAGAAGTAAAAGCAGTAGCAGATAAACCAGTAGCAAAAGAAGAAAAGAAAGCGGCACCAAAAGCAGCAAAGAAGGCTCCTGAGAAGAAAGCAGAAGGAGCGGATGATCTTACAAAAATAGAAGGAGTTGGACCAAAAATAGCAGGTCTTCTTGCTGACGGTGGATTTCCAACATTTGCAGACGTTGCTAAAGCTGACGTAGAAGCGCTCAAATCAATTCTTTCAGATGCAGGATCACGATACACGATGCACGATCCTACAACATGGCCACAGCAATCACAACTTGCGGCTGATGGTAAGTGGGACGAACTTAAAACACTCCAAGACGAACTCGACGGAGGTAAATAGTGTATCAGAACTAAATAATAAATTTGTAAGATAGCTCCTTCGGGAGCTATTTTTTTTGAATAAAAATATATAAAATTATATTTCTTGTTTAACAAAGATGACAAGTCACGCATCAAATTGATGTATTGATTTTAATTTATATATTATGGTCATGTTAAAAATTATTACCGGTGCCGATAAACCAATCCTTCGACAAGTGTTAACTCCAGTAAAAGTATTTGATGAAGAATTGGCACAAACGGTAGATGAGATGGTTGATACCATGCTTGGGCCACAGACAGGTGAAGTAGTCGGAGTCGGGCTAGCTGCAAATCAGGTAGGAATCGATGCACGAATTATGATTGTCACCTTTAATGTCAGCACCAGAAAAGAAAGAAAAGTAGTAGCTATGATCAATCCAGAGATAGTGAGCCAATCGAAAAACACTTGTTGGATGGATGAAGGATGTTTGAGCCTTCCAGGAGTATTTGGACAAGTAGAACGTCCATCGAAGCTCAAGGTTAAATGGCAGAATGTTGCAGGAAATTGGTGTGAAAAAAAAATAGATAAATGGGACGCACGGATATTTTTACATGAACTAGACCATCTTGATGGGAAATTATTTACGGATTATGCTTTACGATCTAGTAAGGATTAATTCACTTACGTCATAAAATTGCCAAACTAACATTTCCTTCTATACTCTCCGCACGAAATTATCCTATTCCGATGGCAAAAAAATACGGACCAAAAAACAACCCAAAATCACCAAATTTTTTCTCTTTTTTATTGATACTTGCACTTGCAGGCGCGCTTATTTCATTATTCTTCAAACCAGATGGACTTTCTATGGGAAACACGAGCCCTGAAAAAGTAAGTATCTCTGAAGTTCTACAGAAATATAAAAATGATGAACTGGTCTCCATTGAGATCAAAGATCAACAAATCATCGCAGAAGATACAGAAGGAAATACATATGAATCTACCAAAGAATTTTCAGCAACAATTAAAGATCTAGGGCTTGATAATCTAGAGAAAACTACAACCGTTGAAATCATCAATACTTCCAAAAATAAAGTTTGGATTAATCTTTTAATTGGAATCGCTCCATTTTTTCTGATTATTTTATTGTTAGTTATTTTTTCTCGAAAGGCAGGAAATATGGGTGGCGATGGAGGACCGTTTGGTTTTGGGAAGTCTCGAGCCAAGCTCTATGACAAAGAAAAACATAATACAAAATTTGTAGATGTGGCAGGAGCAGAAGAAGCCAAAGAAGAAGTATTTGAAATCGTAGATTTTTTGAAACATCCTAAAAAATATCAAAAAGCTGGAGCCAAAATTCCCAAAGGGATTCTTCTGGTAGGTCCTCCTGGAACTGGTAAAACATTGCTTGCAAGAGCTATTGCAGGAGAGGCTGATGTTCCATTTTTCTCCGTTTCTGGGTCAGAGTTTGTAGAGATGTTTGTGGGAGTAGGAGCTAGTCGAGTGCGAGATTTGTTTAAAACCGCAAAACGAAATGCACCAGCTATTATCTTTATCGATGAGATTGATGCTATAGGGAAACATAGAGGGAATGGTCACGGAGGGGGACATGATGAACGAGAGCAAACTCTCAATCAGATTTTGACAGAGATGGATGGGTTTGAGACAGATACATCAGTGATTGTTATCGCTGCTACCAATCGTCCAGAGACACTAGATAAAGCACTTCTTCGTCCTGGTCGGTTTGATCGAAGAGTTCATATTGATCTTCCTGATATGAACGCTCGAGAAAAAATCCTCAAAGTACATGCTAAAAACAAGAAACTAGATAAAAAAGTAAAACTAAAAGAAATCGCAACTAAGACCGTTGGTTTCTCTGGGGCTGATATAGAAAGTGTGATGAATGAAGCTGCAATTGCTTCGGTAAAACAACGAAACGAAAAAGTATTTCAAGCGGATTTACTCGAAGCGGTAGAAAAAGTATCTATGGGACCAGAGAAAAAATCACGACGAATAACAGAAAAAGAACGAAAAATTATTGCCTACCACGAAGTAGGACACGCTATTGCAGGACACTTCACAGAAAACTGTGAACCAGTACACAAAATTTCAATTATTTCTCGAGGACAAGCATTGGGATTGACTTGGTTTCTTCCACAAGAAGATACCTACCTCAACTCAGAGGCTAAGATGAAAGATGAAATGGTATCACTTCATGGAGGTCGGATCGCAGAACGGCTTATATTTGGTCAGACGACTACTGGAGCTTCAAATGACCTAGAACGAATCTCAAATATTGCTCGAGCTATGGTAATGACCTATGGAATGGGGAATAGAGATACGATTGGTCCAGTCGTCTTTGAAAAGAAAAATACGATTATGTCATATGACAATCAAGGAGGGGATCTACATTCTCAGGAAATGGCAGCATTCATTGATGCAGAAGTAAAAGCATTGATCATCGAAGCGGAAGATCGATGTACAAAAATCATCGAAGATAATTTCGATCTCTTTACACAAATGTCAGAGGATTTACTTGAAAAAGAAAATATCTCACGAGAAGATTTTATGGCATATTTTGAGCCAGTAAAAAAAGAAGTTAAAACAGAAAAGAATAAAGAAGGAAAAAACTAAGTAAATAATAAAAGTATTCTTGAGCCAAAATGTTGTATGCCTAGGAGTAAAAGGTCTTCAGTGCTGTGTATTTAAGAAAAACACAACGGTGAAGTATCCTCTCTATGGCTCAGGAATACATAATTTTTTTGTATAATGTCCTATAAAATATTCGAAACCCACGCCCATCTCTATTTTCCAGCTTTCAAAGGGAAAACGCAGCAGGTCATTGAAGAGGCTCAAAAGGCTGGAGTCGATAAAATTATCCAGATTTCCTGTGAAGAGATCTCAAGTCTTGCAGGACTTCGTCTTGCTCAGTCATATGAGGGCGTCTACTGCACGATTGGACTTCATCCCTGCGATGTACTCAATATTGGTAAAAAAGATCCACAGTGGCATAATTACGAAGGATTTGAGGATTATCAGCCAACGTGTCAGACACTAGAGGAGCTGATGGAGTTCTGGGAAGATTTATATGAAAAGAATTCAGAACATATTGTGGGAATAGGAGAGACGGGGTTTGATCGATATCACGATGATTCAGAAACACTATACGAGGCTCAGAAAGCAAGCTTCAAAGCGCACCTCGATCTCGCCAAAAAATTACAACTCCCATTGATAATCCACAATAGAAATTCTCGAGAGGAATGTCTCCGGGCACTCGAAGAAAATTTTGATCGATCGGCCCATCCAGAGATTCCTGGAATAATGCACTGTTTTTGTGAAGATATTGGTTATGCACACAAGGTGACGCAAGATTACGGATTTATGATCGGGATCGGAGGTGTCGCTACGTATAAAAATGCCAAAGCCATCCGTGAAGTAATTCAGGCCATACCACTCAAATACATGGTGACAGAGACCGATAGTCCATTTCTCACTCCACAGGGCGCGAAAGATCAACATAAAGCCAGTAAGATTAAAGAGCGTCTTCTCAATAAACCAGAGTATCTACCCGAAATAGTAGCGCTCATCGCAGATATCAAAAAAATATCAGTAGAGGAATGTGCTGAAATATTATATGACAATGCGATACGGGTGTATCAATTGTAAATGATTTTGATTCTTTGCCTTCACTACTCCTTTCGTCATTGCTTCTTCTCATACTAATTCATTTCGACCAGCATGCTTAAGTCTTCTTTCCGCTGCATTGAGGATATTTTTGAATCCTGCCATAGACGCTCCATTCACGCCATTACATGATTTCTTAGTCCCATTAAGAATCAGTTCTCCTCCAGAGGAATCCAAATACACGGTACTCATTTGGTCTCCAACCTTAGTCATTATGATGGTTTGATCGGATGTTTTTATAGTGAAAGAGTCTTTAGTCGAAGTGAATTTGAAGTTAAAACTATCAATAGGATTTGGTCCTTCGGCCCAATTTCCGAACCTAGAAAGATCATGCACCGTAAGCGTTTGTTCAAAAAATAATCCATATAGTTCTTCAGGAGATGGTGCTTCAGCATCATCAAGCGTTGCGAGGGCTTCAAGAGCAGATTGTGTAATATTTTCCATTTCTGTAAGAACCTCTTTTGCATTATAACCTGATACCAAAGGACTCAGTGATAAATAAGGGGTTTCAGGGTGAGTAGAAGGTTCTTTTTCAAAAATACTGATTGAAAAACCAATTGTGTCGGATACATACCGGACGACTTTGTTTTTCTCAAGTAGGATTTTAGCGGCAGGAGTGTCTATCGTCAGAAGATTTCTATCTTGATCCCATCCAATGGTTTTAATCGAAGAACTCCCCGGTTTGAAGGGCTGAATAAAATTTATTTTTTCATCTGCTTGTTTCCTTATTAATTCCGCATTTTCAACAATCTCTTCAAATCTCCGATTAGTTTCTTCACTAAAACCACTCATTTTATAACAATTATATTACATATTTTTTAAATAAACTTAGCATCGTTGTCAATTCATTTCTGTGATTTTTTATTTACCCCCTTTCGTTTCTTCTCCCGTTTCCGATTTTTCTTCTCCTGTTGTTTTTCACAAAATTTCTCTATGAGCTTAGCTTGTCCTTCTTGATCCAATCGAAAATCAATATCAGACTGTTCTCTCTGCCGATAGATCTCCCAGAGACAGAGCGCCGTCGCGACTGAGACATTGAGGCTCTGAGCAAAACCATTCATAGGGATATAGAGTTTTTTATCCGTGGCTTTTTGCATTGCTTCAGAAATCCCCTGATGTTCATTTCCCATGATGAGGGCTATTTTTTCTATCGCGGTGAAATTTGCCTCAGTCAGACTCTCCGCTTCATTATCCAGCATCGTCGCCCAGACCTGAAACGATTGTGTTCTTAGTTCCGCCAAACAGGCTGCTGTCGTCTCAAAGTGACGAAAGGTGATCCATCGACTTGTAAAAGCCGAACTCTTTTTCCCAAGCTCAAATAGATCCCAGCGTGCTACCGTCTCACAGATAAGCCATATCTCCTGAATTCCAACACTATCAGCAGATCGACAAATTGCTGCCGCATTATGCGGATCATGAATATTCTCAAGCACGAGGACAAAATCACGTTGCCGATTGGCAGCAATTCTTTCGAGTTTTTGGAGTCGTAGATCAGTTGGCATTCATAACCGTTATACTGATCTGTAGAACCGTCGCAAAACTCACCCAGAGGAGATAGGGGATTTGCCAGTAACAGATTTTACGAGAATACGGATAGATCCACCACATCGCCCAGACAAGGGTGATTAAGACTAGCACTATATCAATACTAGCAAACAGCATATTACGAATCCCAAACTGCAAAGGAGTAAATGCCGCGTTGAAAACAAGATTGAGTATAAAGGGAAGGGCTATGAATCGAGGAATAGAGCCTTTGAACGCTCGATAGAAAACAATACCAAACGTAATAGCAATAATGGCATAAAGAATCGACCAAACTGGACCAAAAATTTCTGGTGGCGGGGCAAAACTAGGCTGGGTAAGTGATTGGTAGTATTCGTATTCCATTATATTTTCGGATTAAAATTTTGAGCGCTTTGAAGTATATTAACAAAAGGAAGCATTTTTTCATATTCTTTTACCGTAGTTTCCAGGAGCCATTGGTCCGACATAGTTTTTGTTTCATAGGGAAAAAATTTCCCAACGCGGTATCCCTGAAGTTTTAGTAGATCAATGAGTTGATGTTCAGGATCATAGCCTCGAGGCGCATTTTTGAGGGTGTATTCATGAGAAAGCTCAAATCCTTCTTTTTCTAATTGTTTCAGAACGTTTTTGATCGTCGTTGGATTTGCTACAAAATAATCACGAAATGGTCCAAGGAGCTTTGTCTCAATTTTTGGGGTTCCACCTCCGATATACATACCCTGACTATCCATCCAGAGACCATATCCAGGACAGTTGCTTGTCCGTGATCCGAGAACAAGTTTGTATCCCATACCTGTTTTGTAGGGGAGTTTATTGGGGCTAAATCGCACATCTCTATTGATCCGAAAGAGCGACTTGGCGGGATTGAGCTCTAGGAACTGTGGAGCAAAGATAATCACATCCTTATGAACCTTGGTTACAAAGGCGACCAGTTGTTTTCGGATATCCTGATATTCATCTCGATGTGCATCAAACCACGGTTTATTATTATTCTTTTCGAGTTCAAGGAAGAATTTTTGAAATTGGGAGAGGTTCATTGAGTTTAGTGTAGAGAAAACTTGATTCATATAAAATTTCTCTCAGATTTCCAAGCATCTTTCAAAAAGAGCGTAAATGAGTAGCATCTTAAAGAAGAATATATCTATCCTTGGCATTAACTTTAAGAAAAATGAAACTTGAGGAACTAATAAATAAGTTAAGGCTTAAAATTCAAGAGGATTACTTTAAGCAAAACACTGATTTATTAAAAAATCTAAACTATTATATTGATGAGTTTATTGATGATTCAGATAAATCACCTTTAGAAAAAGCTTTCTTTTTATTTCTAAATCAATTTCCAACTGACGAGAAAGATTATATTGTTTATGGAAGTGAAAAGGTTCTGATCCCTAATATATATGATGGAAAAGAAACAGGCATTGAATATGAGATTGATTTTGCACTTTATGGTGGTTCAATTGATAATCCAGTCAAAGTAGCAATTGAATGTGACGGATTGCGTTTTCACGGTCATAAAAAAGTTAAGAAGGATAGACGAAAAGAAGTTAATCTTCAGGCTGATGGATGGATAGTAATGAGATTTACTTCAAAAGAGATTCATGAAGAATTAGAAAAATTTGATACCATAGAAAACTATACCTGTGATTTCTTGGAAAGTATTGAAAATACAATTAAAAAGAAATTAAAAATTATTAACTATGAATCGTATATTAATACGGATTATAGAAGTAAATTAACTGGCTATAAATGGGGAAAAGTGACTTGTCTTAATTGTGATTTTACTCAACATGACACTCTTAATCATAAAAACATCACATGTAGAAAATGTAAAAAAAAATACAAAAGAAAAATTAAATCAGATGAAAAAATAAAACATGAAGTGGATGGTGTCTTATTTTTCTAAACAACAAAAAGGTATCACTAGACTATGAAATTAGCTTCAAATTTAAGGATATTTATAAAAGTTGCCATACACAGGTTATAATATTATTTGATTTCTATTCTCAATTCTAGACATAAAAAAATAACCAAACAGAAAGGCTTGATGATTTTCTTGGTAGAGCTAATCGGATACTCTTACATTCTCGATCACTTCGTTCTCTCCGAGGTTGAGCTCTCAAATCATCCTCATTTCATTCCTCCTTTTTCGAGTCGAGACAATCACCAAACGGAGTGAGGATTGAGTAGTCCTTGAGTAGATGAATGAAATGAATCGTAGGGAAAGCACCTTTTTTCAGTTCTCATTACTTCCCAATCTAAAAACATTTTCCAAGCCTGAAGGCTTAAAAAATATTTTTGGTGGAGCTAATCGGATTCGAACCGATGACCTCAACGCTGCCAGCGTCGCGCTCTAGCCAGCTGAGCTATAGCCCCTTCGTCAGAGATGACTGCGTGTATACGATGATTTTCTACGAAAATAATCTCCAACACTCCGTAATCTCTTCCTCTTTCCCTAAAATCTCTGACTGTGTGATATGATATCACGATTTTCGGGAGCCCTTTTTAGAGCGAGAAGATCCTAATTTTATATACTTTTTTTGCAATAGACTTTCCTAGTTCTTCTCTACATAGAGTTCAATACGATCTCCCGGTTCAAATACTAGATCTTTGTGTTCTACTCGTAGACCACATTCGGCACCAGCATTTACTTCATTTACAGATTCCTGTCCTTTTTGGACCGATTCAATCTTCGCGTTTCCAATGACAACCTCTTCTTGTATTGTTTTCACAATAACATTTTTCTCTTCATCGAGTTCTTTGACCTCTTTCTCTGCCAGACGATATTGTCGTATTTTACCAGATTTACGCATTTTACCATTGAGGACTTCTCCTCCGATAACCGCCATTCGTTTGTTGGCAGCAAAGATAGCTTTGACCGTAAAGTCTCCAATGATCTCTTCGGCATCTTGAGCTGATATTTTTCCTTCCAGAATCTCGGTGATCTTTTCCGTCAGGTGATAAATTACATCATACTTAAGGATCTGGACGCCTTCTTGTTTTGCAAGATCATTCATACGACCGTTAGCTTTTACGTTAAAACCAACGATAATCGCTTCTCCTGCAGCTGCAAGCATTATATCTGATTCTGTGATTTCGCCGACTCCTTGATGGATAACTTTGGAGAAAGCTTGTTCTGTTTTTGCTTTTTCTATTTCAGTCACGACCGCCTCCAGCGTTCCATTAGAATCCGTTTTTACAATTACTTTTAGTTGCTCCATTCGACCTTCTTTGAGCCGTTGTTTGAGCGTTTCCATAGAGACCTTAGTTCGTCCAGCCAATTCATCTTCATGGAGGATAGAGGCTACTTCTTCGGATTTTCTACGAGCTACTTTATCATTTTCCATCACTTGCAGCAGATCTCCGACTCGTGGTAGTTTGGAGAATCCTGAGAGTCGTACTGGAGTTGATGGTCCAGCGGCTTTGATTGATTTTCCTTGGTAGTCAGTCATAGCTCGAACTTTTCCATTTTGATCATAGATCACAAATGCATCTCCTTGACTCAAGATTCCAGTATTTACCAGAACCGTTGCAGAGATTCCAGCACGTTTATCCATCGTAGATTCGATGATCGTTCCAATCGCAGATCGGTTTGGATTTGCCTTCAGTTCTCGAGTTGCAGCTACAATTTGAATAGTTTCTAATAGTGTATCAATACCAAGCCCTGTTTTTGCAGAAACTGGTACACATGGAACATCTCCACCCCAATCTTCAGGGTTTAGTCCTTGTTCGGCGAGTTGTCCTTTGACGAGATCTGGATTCGAACCATCCAGGTCCATCTTGTTGATTGCCACAATGATCGGTATTTCAGCCTGTTTGGCATGATTGATCGCTTCGACTGACTGAGGTTTGAGTCCTTCTGTCGAGGCAACGACGAGAATTGCAATATCAGTAGCTTGAGCGCCTCTGGCTCGCATAGTTGTAAAAGCTTCATGACCAGGTGTATCCAGGAATGTCATAGACTCTCCATTTACTTCGACTTGATAGGCCCCGATTCGTTGCGTAATTCCTCCGGCTTCTCCATCAACCACTTTGGCTTTACGGATAAAGTCAAGAATAGAAGTCTTCCCATGATCTACATGTCCCATGATAGAGATCACAGGTGGTCGTTTTACCAGTTGTTCCATCTCCTCTCCTGCGAGAAGATCTCCAAGATTCCCTTTAAATAGTTCTTCTCCTGTTAGTACTGCCGCTTCTTTTTTTACTTTGATATCTAGATCTGCGGCTACAATCGCAGCCGTTTCATAGTCAATTTCTTGTTTCAGATTAGCGACGATTCCATTGGCTTTGAGTTTTATCAAAACAATAGGAATTGGTTTTCCAAGTTTAATAGAAAGTTCTTTTACACTACATTTTTCAGGAAGAATAAGGGTTCCATCTTCTTCCCTAATGATTTCAATTTTTTGTACCTGTTCTTTTTCTTTTTGTTCTTCAGATTTCTTTTTCTTGTGTGGGACTTTCTTTTGTCCTGCTGTTTTTGCGGCTTGTTTTTCTACAATTTCTCGCTCTATTTGATCTTCCATTTCATGTTCAAACTGTGAGATTTCATCATTGGTCTCTAGTTTTTCAATTTCCAACGCTATATCATCTGGGATCATTTCATCATCTGGAATTTCAAAATCCAGATCCATAGCATGGAGTGTGATCGCTTCAGGAGCGAGATCGAGACGTTTGGCGAGATCATCAACGGATATAGGCATAGAGTTCTTTTGTAAATTATGTTGTTTAGCCGACAGATAGTAGAGAAAAGCCTTTTAATGTCTAGATTTTAACGGGCTGAAACCAATGGTTTCCTCCGTTGGCCCCCTTTCTTGAATATGTAGGCACTCCTGGAGGAAAACCACAAGAGCCCAAACTCGCTTATGATTTTTAGTTTTATGTTATAAGTTATTTCTTTATTCTGTTACTCAGTTAATCAGTTATCTATGACTCAAGTCACCTGCCAAAATTCCGGAGAAAAATTTACGGTTTCCTCACTTGAAAAAGAGCTTAGAGCCAAGTTTGGATTTGGAGATACACTTCCAACTAAATCTCCAAAATATAGATTTCAAGAACTCGGAGCCTTTTGGCCTCACTGGAATCTTCATCCACGGAAATGTGATAAGACTGGAAAAACCATTATTTCCATATTTCGATCAGACTGTGTCTATCCGGTTTGGGATAGAGAAGAATGGATAAAGTACGCCGATCCGCCGATGGCAGAGCTTGATTTCACTCAAAATTTCTTTGAACAGGCCTGGGAACTTTTTCAGCGATGTCCAATTCCACATAATTTCCAGAGTCATAATCAAAACTGTGAATACACCGATGATTGGTATAGAAGTAAAAACTGTTATCTCTGTCACTCGGGACAAGACAATGAAGACTGCCGATATTGTTATGGGTGTGATAAGATAAAAGATTGTGGTTACAGTGTGGTTTCAATGGAATCAGCGCTTTGTAATGATTTAGTGAATTGTAAGCGATGTTTTGATTCAAATTATCTGCTCTATTGTCGAAACGTAAATAATTCAGACTTTTTATATGATTGTAGAAATTGTTCTGATTGTATGTTTTGCTTCAATCTCCGAAATAAAAAGTATTGTTTTGGGAATCAAGAGCTGACAAAAGATGAATTTGAAAAAAGGAAAAAAGAATGGAATCTCACTTCAAGAGAAAGATATGAACAAGCTAAAACATTTTTTGGAGAAATGATGAAAACGCAAGCATGGCATAGATGTGCCGATGTAAATAAACAGGAAGATTCTTTTGGAAATTACATTGAAAATGTAAAAAAATGTGAAAATTGTTATTTTCTGACCAAGCATGAGGATTGTGTAAATGTTCTATTTTGTGGTCCAGATGCCAAGTCATTTGTAGATTCGCTGGGAACCGTAGGGGCAGAACTAGGGATAAGTTCTGTTTTACCGGTGTATTCGTATGAAGTTCGTTTTAGTTTTAGTGTAAATGATTGTAAATTTACCGATTATTCTGCGTATTGTTTTCAGTGTTCGGATTGTTTTGGATGTTGTGGTCTCGTAGGAAAAAAATACTGCATCTTCAACAAACAATATACCAAAGAAGAGTATGCGGTTCTGAAAGAAAAAATTATCAAACACATGGAGCAATCAGAGGAATGGGGGAAAATGTTTCCAGGATATTTTGCTCCAAATCCTTATGATGAAAGTTTGTCCGGGTACCATTTTCCTATTTCTTCTGAGCAACAAAAACAGCTTAGATTTAGAGATTCTAAAACGGTAGAAAGAAAACCAACTAATGCACTCTCAATCTCAGATATTCCAGATAGTTATAGCGATGAAGATTTTGAAGGAAAAGTCTTTTGGGATGAAATTGCACAGCGACCATTTCAGATCCCAAAAGAAGACATTCAGTTCTCAGGAAAACTCAAATGTCCATTGCCAAATTCATACTATATGAGACGGATTCAAGAGAATTTTGATTGGATGCCATTTAGTGGATCACTCAGAAGGACTAAATGTGCCAAATCAGGAAAACATATAGAGACTAGCTGGCCAGAGGAATATGATGGAAGAATCCTCAGTGAAGAAGAATATCTGAAAGTTATTTAGAAACTTAATTTAGAAGTTGTCAAAAACAGGTATTTCATTACTGTATCGATCAAACCATAACTTGAATCAATGACGACCGTTACCTGCCAAATATCCGGTGAACCATTCTTCATCTCAGAAGCCGAAAAAAAACTACGAGAAAAGCTAGGAGTCGGGGACGGTTATCCGATGATTGCGCCTCGTTATAGATTTAGAGAACTTGGAGCTTTTTGGCCACACTGGAATCTCCATCCACGCACCTGTGATATGACGGGCGAAGCGATTGTATCAGTCTTTCGTCCTGATTGTCCCTATCCTGTATGGGAGAGAGAACAGTGGGCAGAGCACTCCAATCCTCCAATCTCAGAGATGGATTTCAATAGAGATTTTTTTTCTCAGGCCCTAAAGCTTTTTACTAAATCTCCTATCCCACATAAAACCGGAACTGGAAATGAAAACTGTGAATATACAGATGATTGGTGGTATTCCAAAAACTGTTACCTCTGTCACAGTGGAATAGGGGATGAAGACGCACGATATTCCTATAGACTTATAGATTCAACAGAGGTTCACTATGCGGTGTTTAGTTTCAAGTGTGAGCTTTGTATAGATCTGACCAATTGTCATAATTGTTTTGAGGTTCGATATGCCGTAAATTGTAGAAATCTTCAAAATTGTTCGTTTGTATACGATTGTCGAAATTGTACGGATTGTATGTTTAGTTTTAACCTGCGAAACAAGCAGTACTGTTTTGGGAATCAACAACTAACAAAAGAAGCCTATGAAGAAAAAATAAAAGAGTGGGATTTTGCATCTCGATCAAAATATGAAATTGCCAAACAACACTTCAAACACATGATGGTTAGTATGGCCTGGCATAGAGATCAGTATATTGATCAGTCAGAGGAATGTACGGGGGACTATATAGAAAAGAGTAAAAACTTGGCAGAAACATTTTTTACTTCAGAGGCAGAAGACAATATCAATCAACTTCGAGGACATGATTTCAAAGACTGTCTCGATACTATCAGTACCTACGAATCAGAGTTATGTTATTGTAGTTCTATGTGCCAAATTAGATGTTATCAGGCAAGGTTCAACTTCAATGTTTCAGAATGTCAGTATACAGACTATTGTGGATATTGTTTTCAGTGTGAGCACTGTTTTGGGTGTTGTGGATTAGTAGGGAAAAAATACTGCATCTTCAACAAGCAATACACCGAAAAAGAATACAAAGTCGAAAAAGAAAAAATTATCACACATATGAAAAAAACCGGAGAGTGGGGGAAATTCTTTCCAGGATCATTTGCTCCAAATCCATATGAGGAAAGTTTGTCTGGATATCATTTTCCTTTGACCAAAGCTGAACAAAGGCAAGCTCGGTTTTATGTCGCTCCAAAGCTAGATCGAAAACCTCGAAGCGTAAGTCTCATCAAAGATATTCCAGATAGGGCCGATCAGGAAAAGAAAGAAGACCTCACTGATAAGATCTTTTGGGATGAAAAATTTGAACGTCCATTTCAGATCCAGAAAGCAGATATTCAGTTCTCAGAAAAACTCAAATGTCCATTGCCAAATTCATACTATATGAGGCGGATTCAGGAAAATTTTGATTGGATGCCTTTCAGTGGATCACTCCGAAAAACCAAATGTGCCAAATCAGGAAAAGATATAGAGACCAGCTGGCCAGAGGATTATGATGGACGAATATTGTGTGAAGAGGAATATCTTAAAGTTGTAGGTTGAAATTATGCCGCTACTTGTTGTGGAAAACGATCGTTTATAAATCTTTGTAATGTGGCAACCGCCTGATCTGGCGTGACAGAAAATTTTAAAACATTTGTTCCATTGGTGAATTCAACACAGTTAATGCGATTTTGAGTTTCCGTAAGATCAAAGTGAGTAAATGCTTGTGGAGTAATAGTAATTTTATCTTCGCCTGTTTCATAGGCGATATCAGCCGAATCGAGTACGTCAGTTAGTTTTTTAGTATTTTCCATTAATTTTTATGGTAATAATTTTTGTAGTAACTGCAATAATTGAAAAATATCTATGATAGGATGACAATGAGTATGAATCAGTTATTCTGTTTCTGACCATTAATCAGTTACCTCCTATGGCAGTTAAATCCATCATCCACTATCTCTACGAAGCCTATCATCTCAAAAATTTCAAACATTGTGGAACCAAGCTTGTTCATGTCCCAAATCCTGATTCACTCGCAGAGCATGTTTTGCTTGCGACACAGATAGCTTATTTTCTCGCAGATATCGAGGATGCCGATCGAGCAAAGGTGGTAGAAATGATCCTTTTTCATGACAATGCAGAGGTGCGAATTGGGGACGTAAATAAGCTCCAAGCTTCTTATCTTACCAATAAAAAAGTAGCAGAGCTTGAGGCGTTTTCTGATCAGACAGAGGATCTGCCAACAGAGGCTCGAGAACAGATGAGGTCTAACTTCCAGGAAATGGAAGAATCAGAAACGTTAGAAGCAAAAGTCGTCAAAGATGCAGATTTCCTGGAGCAAGTATTCCAGATCAAAATATTTCAAATGCAGGGAGAATATGATGGACTCGATATGTGGCTCAAAAATGTAGAAAAAAATCTCAAAACAAAGTCAGCTCAGAAAATATATAAAGAGGCGATGAAGACCAGTCCTAATCAATGGATCAAGGAGGTTCGGAAGAAAAAAGGAATTTGACATAAATTTAAAACAAAACATTAATGTGTTATGTTTTTAGAAAAAAGGTGGGTAGAAACAAACAAAAAAGAGCTTGGAGAAGTGATCGTAGATTTTTCTCTTATTTGTGATAGTAAGAACCACGAATGTGAGTGTTTTCAGCAAACAAAGGAAGCAATACCAAAGTGTATATATCGGGAATTTGGAACTAGTTTTTTGTGTGAGCATAATTACAACTTAGCGTGGTTAGGGGCTAGTGATCCCGGGCATTTATTTGAAGCAGATAAAAGAGTTCGAAGGGTTATTTTGGGGCTAGAAAATGCGAAACTCATCGATGAATCTATGATGTTGCGATATAATGATTATATAAATTCGAGAAAGGGGGCGGATAACATTCTTGCAGAAAGAGTAAGGGGGGATCAAGATCCAGGAAGCCCAATTGATAAAGTGGTAGATCAAAAAAAGAAATTACTCCTTTCCGTTTGTTGGGGTTTAAGTAAAAAAGGAAGAATAGATGAATCAAAAAAAATACACGAAGTAATTAAGGTAAAACTGTTCTATGAAGCTGAAAAAATAGTTGCTGAACTTATGGAGATTTTAGATCAAATACCAGACTTAAAAACTCCTGAAATACAATATCACTAATATAAAAATTATTGTAGAGCATCATGAAAACAATTAAAATTTTGTACTTTACAAAGTCTAATTTATCCAGAAAATCATTCGGTTATAATTTAATTTCAATTTGGTATGAAAATTTGGGTATTACGACAACCTCCGTATGGTGCTCTTTCCGAAGAGGGTTCTTATCCTATAACCAGAATCCTAGAAGAAGCCAAAAGTGCAAATCTAGAACTAGAATTTGTAAAAGAAGAAGATTTTGAGATCTTGTTAAGTCCTGACGAAACTCTTTTTCACAAAGGAGAAAAAGTTGAACTTCCAGATGTATTTTGGGCTCGGACAGGAGCATCGACTAATTATTTTCAATTAACTTTGTTACGATACTTTGAGCATCAAGGAGTATTTATCATCAATAATGCCCACTCTATTGAAATTGCCAAGGATAAGCTTTCGTCGTTACAGGAAATGGCTCGAAATAATCTTCCAATCCCTAAAACAATGCTTGGAAGGTTTCCAATCTGTATTGAAACAATAGAGAAAAATTTTTCATACCCATTTGTGATGAAAAAAAATACGGGGTCTCGAGGGAGAGGTGTTTATTTGATAAAGGATCAGGATCATTTTGAAGAAGTTCAAGAATTACTTTCAGAGTCCGATAAAAAATTTAATTTCATCTTTCAGGAATTTGTAAAAGCTTCACATGGAAGAGATCTACGAGTCTATGTTGTAGGAGGACGAGCTATCGGGGCAATGCTTCGTTCTGCCAATAAAGGTTTTAGAGCAAACGTGAGTAAAGGAGCAAGTGTAGACAATTTTTTACTTACCCCAGAGGTGGAATGGCTTGCTGTTGAATCTGCAAAGGTCTTGGGACTAGAAATCGCAGGGGTGGATTTATTATTCGAAGAAGATGGATATAAGATCTGTGAAGTAAATTCAAATCCTGGTTTTGAAGGGTTTGAAAAAGCCACGAACATAAATATTCCACAAGAGATATTCCGGTTTATTTCAGTTCGGCTCGGGAGTTAATACACTATTACCCAAAATAAAATGGAAACGATTAATTTTCCAAAAAAAACACTCAAAGTTAGTTTTAATGAATGGGAATCAAAGATTCCTTACTATATTATCAAGGGAAAACGACCAGGACCAAAAATCTTTATTTCAGCAGGAATGCACGGAGCCGAGATTAATGGGATTGCGATTGTTCGTACATTTCTAGAAAAAGCACAAAAAGAAAATCTTATCGATGATCTGTACGGAAGCATCGTAGTTATTCCGGTTATAAATATCTCTGGATTCAATGAAATGAAACGTCAAGTGCAAGAAGATAAGAGGGATCTAAATAGAGCTTTTGGTAAATATCCTATCAAGAGCTTTTCAGAGGCATTGGCAGATAAGCTGACGACTCAAATATTTTCAAAATGTAGTCTCGGAATAGATTGTCATGATGCAGGGGCAAGTACTATATTAATGCCTCATGTTCGAATTCATAAAGATGATCCAGAAGGTCTAAATAGAGCGCTGGGCAGAGCTTTTGGGACAAAGGTACTCATAAAGAGGAAAGCCAACCAAAATATGATGGCAGAGCATCTAAGGATGAAACACAATGTTCCAGTTATTACAGTGGAGATTGGAGGAGCTCAAATAATAGATGAGGAAGCGGTAAATGAAGGCGTTCAAGGAATATATAACATCTTGATACATACAAAAATGTTAAAGACGGGGACGATGGTAATTCCAAAGAAACAATTTTTTCTCACAAATCGTATTGGGATTAAGACATTGGAAGGCGGTGAAATTCATATTCATCGAAAACTAGGAGAATCTGTAGAAGCCGGTGATGAACTAGGTTGGATTCATTTTCCACAAACACAAAAAACAGAAATACTCAGAGCTCCAACTTGTGGGTTTGTATTTGCAAAATGGATACGAAATCAGATTCCTAAAAACGGTACCATGTATGGGATTTTAGAAGATAAATCTTGTCCTATAGCCAAGTCAGAAGCGCTTGATGAACTTGATCGGATTCCAGAGTTTATGATTCGGAAGCATAATTTTTCTGGATAGCCATTATATTAATTTGCTAAGAAAATATATAAAGAAGCAATAAATATAGGTTCAAATTAGTGAATTAAGCAGGTGAAAAAAAGAGAAGTGATTTAAATAATTAAAATTGATTACGTCAAGTTTTCTGTTAATAATACCATATAAAATATTGGGTAAATAAATATTAAAAAATGGTGCTCGTATTAGAATCAGAACTAGATTACTGGAGTCCTCATGAAATTAGAGAGAAAATCAGTCTCCTAAATATCATCGAAATCAATATCGAGGATATGTGTTTTAACGAACATGAGGCAGGAACAGAAGAGGAAACCTACAAAGGGATTGCACGATGTAAAAAGAAAAGAAAAGGTAAAAATCCACAGTGTCGACATTGTTTGAAAGTTTTACCTGACGAGGAGCATGAGATGAATAGCTGGGCGATTATAAGAGAGGTAAAGAATTATTTGTTTGATGTAGGTATTTTGAGTGCATCAGAAAACGAACGAATTGAGGAATACGATAGAGTGAATGAGGCTATTGATAGTGTGGCAGGGCATCGAGTGCGAGACACCGAAAATCCAATATGTTCTATCAATGAGATTCTTATAGAAGATGAAGTTCGGGGGGCTTTACAGCAATGTAATAAAATGATTAACAAGGCCTGGTGGATCAAACTATTTACAAAGCTTGGTATATTTAATACAGAGGAAAGAGAAAAGATATATATGGATCAAATGAAAAAGCTAAAACTTTGGATCTTTATTGAAATTAGTCAGATTAGAGAGTTGCTTCTAGATCGATTAACATCATTATTGCCAGAGGAGGATTTGGCATGAGTATTTGTATAAATATAATCATGCTTGATGAAATTTAGAGGAACGGTCATCGAAGGATATCAGGTTGGAAATCCATTTGGGATTGCCACCGCAAATTTAGAAGTAGAAAAAGATCTAGATCTCAAGGAAGGCGTTTATTTTGTAGAAGTTACTGTAGGCTTCGATCCTACAAATAAGACCTCTTCAGAAATAGATAAGTATGGAGGTTTGCTTCATATTGGACAACGAAAAACATTTGGGAGTGAATTTTCTATTGAGGTTCATATTCTCAATTTTGATCAGGATTTATATACCAAAGAAATTACGGTAGAAGTGTTGCAATACTTACGTCCAACGAAGAGATTTCAAAATGCTGATGCACTCTTTACTCAGATAGAGACAGATATTGTGATGGCAGAAAAGTTTTTTATGAGAAGGGCAATAAAGCATGAATGGGCGATCGTGAATGATGTCTGGAAAAAAGAAGCTTCAGAAAAAGCAGCTACGCAGGTTTCAGCATTAGACAGTTTTCAGGATTCAGAAGTTATTTTGGCTTATGCACCACAATCAGGACGAGAAATAGAGTTTGTTGAATTATTGATGAATCGGTTTCCAAAAAAGAAATGGTACTTCCCAGTTGTAGAGGGAGAAGAGATGAAGTTTTATTTGGTTGAGCGATGGCAAGATCTAGAATCAGGAAAGTATGGGATAAAACAACCGAGCAACAGAATAACAGAACAACCGAATAACAAATTAGATTCTCACCAGACATCTGCCAGAGACCGCAGGCCAATACTTATATTTGTCCCAGCGGTAGCCGTAGATCGTAATGGGAATCGGTTGGGGCGAGGTGGTGGATATTATGATCAGTTTTTATCAGATTTTTTCTCCCCTTGTGAAGGGGGAGTTAGAGGGGGTTTTGAAATGCTTTCTGTGATGCCCAGCTTTGCAGTCCTTGAAAAAATTCCAACAGAGGATCATGATCAGCTGGTACGCACCTTAATAATAGAATAAAACCTCTTTGTTTGACAAGGGGGCTGAAAAATGTAAAAGACATGTGATTTAAAAAATAAAATATGAGTCAAGAATCTGTTGAGTTTGAAGTGAGTGCAGAAGATCTCGAGGAGTACTTAGAAAGCCCAGAGGGGGAAAGTGATTTACTTCAATTTCAAATAGGAAAGGCCTTGGAAAATAAGATAAATTGTAAACTTATTTTTGAAGCTGTAAAAAAAGCCGTGGCAAAAGTAATGGCTGAAAGGTTTGAGAGATCAGATATTCCAGGAGTGTATTTTTTGACGCATGGAATTGAATCAAGGCTAGATTTGAGAGTAATGGAAATAACTCAAAAGGTCTTTACTAAAGCGGTTCAAGCAGAATTAGAGTGTCTTCGTGAGGAACTATAATTATCGGAGAAATAAGGCTTTAAAGTATTATTGAAATTAATGTGTTAGAAAATAAAAAAATCCCGGCACCAGGCCGGGAATCATTTTTCATTATTCTGTTATTCAGTTAACGCTCGCTATCGGCGTTACTATTTATCCTTTCATATATTTTTCTACGGCCTTGAGTACTTGTTTGGCTTCATCTTCAGAAATTCCAACCTCAGCCAGTTCAGCTGGTTTAAGTCCTTCAAATTGTTTGATCTGAGAAAGTCCAAGTTCTTTGAGCATCTCAAGTGTCTCAACATTAAGTTTAGGATCAATTTTGATAAGATCATCAATCGATTCATCATCTCCTACGACTCGTTTTTCAGCTTTTTCTTTGATCTCTGGCGCTCCTACAGCTTCGAAGACATCAAGAGGACCATCATACGTAATCACGTCTACCTGCATATCGATCAAGTGTCCAGCTAGACGGATGTTTTGCCCTTTCTTCCCGATAGTAATGGCTCGTTCTGATTCTGGTACATGTATTTTTGCTCGTTTTCCTTCCTTTGTTTTTGCATCTTCTACAAATTCAACTTTCACTACTTTTGCAGGAGAGAGTGCAGCAAGAAGCATTTTCTTTGGATCATCATAATGTTGAATGACATCTAGTCTTTCATCTCCAACTTCTTCCATAACAGCGTTAATTCGAGATCCTTTTTGTCCAACAAAAGCTCCAACTGGATCAACTCCAGGTTCTTCTGAGGCAACCGCAATTTTACATCGGACTCCAGCTTCACGTGCTATTTTTGCAACATATACAACTTCCTCTTTCATTTCAGGAATCTCTTGTTCAAAGAGAGCAATAATGAAGTTTGGATGTCGTCTAGTGATTCGTAGCTGAGGTCCTTTTGAAGTTTGTTCTACTTTGTCGAGCAATACTTTGAGTCGTTGACCCGTAAAATATTTTTCTCCAGGAATTTGATCTCGGTAGTAAAGCATCGTAGATACTCCTTCAATATCCAAGAGTACTGCGTCTCGATCTACTTTTTGGACACGAGCCGTAAGAAGCTCTCGTTCTCTATCTTTAAATTTATCAAAAAGCATATTCCGTTCCGCTTCTTGTAATTTTTGACTAATCACTTGTTTTGCGGCTTGCGCTGCAATTCTTCCAAATTGTTCATGGTGTTCTACCGGTTTGAATACCACATCTTCAATCGCTGCATCTGGCCGGAAAATCTTCGCTTCGCTCAGTGCGATTTCTATTTCATAGTTCTCTACTTTTAGTACGACTTCTCGTTCTTCGAAGATTCTCATCTGTGTAACATCCTCTCCAAGATGTACTTTGATCATCATACCAGGAGTCCCGAAATCTTTTTTATAGGCAAGAGCAATGGCTTTTTCTATAGCGTCAATGACGACGTCTTTTTCGAGATTTTTTTCAGCACAGAGTTGATTAATAGCGGCTTGGAACGGAGTTTGCATGAACGGAAGAGGGTTAGTGAATTAGAAGCTAGAGAATGATTGGGATTTAGTAGCATCCCTACACCAAAAAATCTCAACCTTAGTAAGAGCATAAGGCTGAGCTTAAATATTAAGTTCGAATCCATTTTGATGAGGATACGATTTCTGTCAAATTTTTCTCAGTATTTGCAGAGGTTTTGCGTCGGAGATAAATCTTAATAGGCTAAAAATAATGACATATCAATGGGGAAATAAAGCAGAAAATTTGAAGGAATTATCCAAGATTGTTTCAGTACCCTGTTTTACAGTAATAAATGGGGAAGGTGAATTGATGAATTTTAGTCTAAAAGAACAAGCGTATGCGATCAGAAGTATTGGGGATAGTGAAGATGGCTTAGAGAGGTCAAACGCCGGAAAATACAAAACCTATCTAAACATAAAACCAAATAAGGTGGTCGTAAAAGCCCGGACACTCTTGAGAGAGGCGATGGTTAAAAAAGTGGTAATTCAAAAATATATACCAGGGGGTAGTGGGGTCGCATTTTTGTCCTCCCCAGAGAATATCATCGCCCAGTGGTCGAATGTTTCTGAGGGAGTGACGAGTGGGGTAGTAGATCCATTTGTAACAGATTTTTCTGATAATCAGTATTCAGCGCTAGGGCGAGAATTAAAAAAAGTATGTAAACACTTCGGTCCTTGCGAGGTGGAATTTATAGATATTGAAAATCCTCAATTGGTTCAGGTGCGTCCAATCACTGCCTCGGTAGCGGGCGATTTGGAAAAAATAAAACTAAAAGAGTTTTTTCAAAACTTAGAATCAGATATTTGGATAGAAAATAGCTTTTGTCAGATATTAACTGAAAAAAAATATGATTATGATTATATTCAGTCTTATCCTCAGATTGTAAGACAATCATTTAAAGACTTGTTCGGAAGAGAGATTATATTTCCAGAGATATGGATCGTTGGTTTATCTCGACAGTATTTTATGGACGGAGTGTTAGAACAATCCTTAAAACTTGGATTTATAGATCTAATGAAACTCGGAATCAAAGAAAAACAGATCTTAGAAAACACTCAGAGCGTGTTGGAGAATAATAGATCTACCTTCAAAGATTTATTGCAGGTAGATTATCAAATCTCAATGCTTTCGAGTTTGTTTCGTGAATCTCAGCTAAAATTTAAACAAATCTTTCAACTCCGGGAAAAAATAAGAGTTAGGTTGGAATCCTTGGCTTCAAAAAAACAGTTTCCTGTAACGCTGAAATACAAAGAGAAATTACAATCACCCTTGATTAAGGATTCAAGCTTCCAGAAATGGATTTCATTCAAAGCCAAAGAGAAACCTTATGAGTGGATAGGAAGAAAAGACGAATCTATTTTTGACGGAGAATTTAAACGATTAAAAAATTTGAAAGGAATCGATCAGGAATCTCTACGGGGGAAGGTATTGGTACTGGATCAATTGACTCCTGAAATAGCTCAATTTCTTGCAGAGGTGAAGGGCGTAATTTGTTTTGGGGGAAGTGCATTTTCGCACGGGGCTATATTGTGCAGAGAGTTGGATGTGCCGGCGGTGGTTCAGGTGGATGAAAAGTGGTTGAAAGATAAATGAACTAGGGATATAGAAAAGATGTAAGACGAGGTATTTAGGGGGACATTAAGACATAGAGGAGATAATTAACCGTCGTAGCCCAATTAGCCTCTTAGTCGTTTTGAGTTGACGTATAACAGGGTATTGAATACGGTGATTATAATAATAAAGTAGAAATATTGAGAGCCTTCTTAATTAATATAAAAACAAAAAAAATGAAAAAATATATAATAGTTGTCGTTATTTTAGGAGGTATTTTATTCTTTTTTTTCCAAAACAAGCAGGGAAAAGAAGATGTTTATAGGGAAGGGGTTGTTGAAAATACCGAGAAGGAGGTTGCAGGGGGGAGAAGTGTTGAAGATGATGCTAATGAAATTGATAAAGAAGAGGGGCTTGAGGAAGTTTCGGAAACAAATGATACATCAGTCTCTTCTGGTTCACTTGAGGAGGATGTAGAAAATGCTGAGAAGAAGGTCTTGGGAGAGAGTGGGGAGAATGACAACCAAGAGCTTGATCAGGGGAAAGAAGCGGTAATAACGGATGAAGAGACCTATCTTGGGCGGACGACAACAGATTTTTCAATTCAGGTCTTAGAGACAAGCGGTCTGTTATTTGAGGATGAGGTGGTCGGTTATAGGTCTTATTACTATGAACCAGACAGATATGAGGGAGTTGCTAAAGAACAAGCGCAATATCTTATAGTAAATTTGACGGATGAAAACGAAGAACCATATGTTGGAGCTACAAAGGTGTTTGAAATAAACGATGAATCACTGGTATACCTACTCAGTGCTCATACCAATTACTTTCGAAATGGAAAAGATATAAAGAGTCTGGATTACAGATTTGAGGTTCCTCATTATCAAAGTATTTATGATCATATCGAGGAAGGGCATGTTGTTGTTTCTGATAATAAGTTTTTTGTTTTTATGGCAGAGGATAAGCAAAAAGTTGATCATTTTATATCAACCTTTGAGCAAGCAGGTAATGTTTCAGTCGCTTTTGATGAATACTTGGAGTCTGGAAAAGGGAAGGGGCTCTTAAACAGTGTTACGATCCGTCTTGATGAGCAGATGGAAAAGATAAAAGCCGCGGGGCAAGGCGTGCCATCGAGCTTCAAGGAAGTAGGAAAGCGTATGTGGGATGCTTTTCTTGTGCTAGATTTAGACGGGTTGAGGGAAACGTATGCTAAACAATTATGGTTCTTTTCGGATCAATATGTGGACGATGCGTGGTTGGATGACAGTAAAAAAGAGAATATATTAAATCAAGCTTATTCAGAAAAAGATTTTTACTTGATTGAGAGGGAGGTGCTTCTAGATGCATATAAGGAACATAAAACAGAAGAATTTGAGGAGTTACTATCTGAGATGCAAAACGTGGAAAAAGATATAACATTTTATTATATTGAGGACTTAATGAAGATCTGTAATGGGGAAGACAAGAATGAATTTATGAAATATGTAAAAGCAGAACCAAAAGACGTGGTCATGTTTGTAGAGGTTACAGAGGGAAATAATAATATTTGTACCATTAATGGGGAGTTTAGTTTTGATGATAAATTCTTTTGGCTGCTCCGAGAGGTAGAAGGAGGGGTGCAAGTTGTCACTGATTATAATGAATGATATAGCCTCTTAGGGTTGTCGTTTAGAGGTTCTTATGGTGAGGGGTAGGGTTTACAAATACAACCGTAAACCCTTTTTTTATTGCATTGATTAGCAATTTTGTTAGCTTTTTCTCGATTTTTTTATTATTCTTATTCAATATAAGTATGAGATGGTTCGTAGATAGATGTTTAGAGTTGAAGTTTTTGATTATCCTTACGGCAATTGTTCTTGTTGGGATTGGGGTTACAAAATCAAATAAGATTCCTGTGGATCTATTACCGGAAGCTTCCCCTGTAGAAATTATTATTCAAACAGAAGCCTTGGGGCTTTCGGCTGAAGAAATTGAAAACTTGGTAACCGTGAATTTGGAAGAAATGCTTACGGGAGTTCCTTGGGTTGAGACCATGGAATCAAAATCTCGGTTGGGCGTATCTTCTATTAAGATTACTTTTCTTCCTGGAACCAATTTTCTTGATGCTCGGAGAATGGTGCAAGAGAATCTTATGCTGGTATCTTTAATTCCAAATGTATCCCGTCCTCCAGTTATTTTGCAGCCAACGTCATCAACTAATCGAGTTATGTTGGTAGGACTTCGGTCAGAACAGTTATCTGAAATTGATATTTCTCTTCTTGCACGTTGGAATATCGGTCCAGCACTGCTTGGGGTTCCTGGGGTAGCAAATGTGGCTATTTGGGGCGAACAAAACAGACAACTTCAAGTTGAGAACGATCCAGAGCGTCTTCAGGAGAACAATATTTCGCTTAACCAAATTATAGAAACCGCCGGTGACACTCTCTGGGTTTCGCCGCTCACCTACTTAAAAGCCTCAACGGCAGGAACAGGAGGGTGGGTGGATGGACCAAATCAGCGATTGGCTCTTCAGCATGTTTTACCAATCACCAATGAAGATGAATTGGCAAAAGTTAATATCTCGGGCGATTCACAAAAAAGAACACTCGATGAGGTTGCAAATCTTCGTGAAGGGCACCAGCCACTTATTGGAAATGCAACCATCAACAATGAGTCAGGAATTATTATTATGGTGGAGAAATTTCCAAATGTGAACATAACCGAAGTAACCAAAAACTTGGAAAAGAGACTGGAACAGTTGGAAATAGGGTTGTCTGAAGTATCTATTGATACTCATATTTTTCGTCCAGCTACATTTGTAGAGTCTGTGATATCAAATTTTGGATATACGCTCATTATTGGATTTATACTCGTAGGATTCTTATTTGCGATCGTTTACTCATGGAAAATTGCCTTGGTATCTATGGCGAGTTTAGTGTTTTCATTTGCGACTATATTGGTGATTTTATTGAACTATGGAATGAGTCTAAATATTTCACTTATTGCTGGGATATTTGCAGCATTAGGGATAGTTATTGATGATATGGTTCTGCGGGCAGAAGGAGTCAAGGCGTATATGAATCAGCCAGGACCCCAAAAACTTAATAGCCTATTCTCTACTGGACCGGGAGAAGGAACTACCTTCTTATTTTTGCTTATCGGAGTAGCAACAGTGCTTCCAGTAATGCTACTTCATAGTTCTATTTCTGACTTTTTTCAGCCATTTATAAGTGGATATCTTCTTTCCTTGATAGCGGTTGCATTTGTTGGGGCGGCAACTTCAGTAGCTCTCTGGGGGATTTTCATTCCAAAAAACAATGTACCGCAGAAAGTACAAACATTTATTTCTAAATTAAAAAATCAGTTTACAGCGTCTTTCAATACTTCAAAAAATAAAAGC
>JABAZT010000006.1 GCA_018608565.1 Candidatus Altimarinota bacterium | reverse complement strand
CTCAAAGAGATAGAACTCGGTCAGTAGCTCTTAGTTTTTCCATTGAATGAGAAACAAGGATTATTGTTTTGCCTTTCTTTTTGAGTATTTCAAACTGTTTCATACATTTTTCTTTAAATGCTTCATCTCCAACAGCCATAACTTCATCCATGAGATATACATCTCCTTGGGCATGCATGGCGACAGAAAAAGCTAATCGAGTTTGCATTCCACTGGAATAATGTCGAATCGGTAGATCTGCAAATCGGCTAACTCCAGCAAAGTCCAGTATCATTTCAAACTCATTGTTGAGTTTCTCTTTGGGGATTCCTAAGAGCGAACCATTAATCATGACGTTGTCCCGTGCACTTAATTGTGGGTTAAATCCAATCCCGAGCTGAAGAAATGGGACAATTTTTCCATGGATGTTGATAGTTCCAGAAGTTGGTTGATAGATACCAGCAATGAGTTTGAGGAGGGTTGATTTTCCACTTCCATTTGGACCAGTTATCCCGATAAATTCTCCTGGTTTTATCGTAAGTGAAAAATTATCTACAGCCCTCAATACATCAGGATTATGTTTTATATGCCAAGAAAGAATTTTTTCTCGGATAGTTTGAGATTTTTTATGTGGAATTAGAAAGTGCTTAGATACATTTTCTAGTTCGACGATGTGAGTATGTGTATTCATGAATTAGAGATGCTCAATTGCTTGATGTTGAAATTTTTGAAACCAGATAATGCTAAAACCTAAAGCTAATACCACCACCAAAATCATCAAACTTAGTGTTGACCAAGTGATGGCATCCTCAAATAATGTACTACGGGAAAATTCAATAATAATAGTCATTGGGTTATACCAAAGCCATCGTTGTACCTCCGGCGAAAGAGCCGTCAAAGGGTAGATGATGGGGGTAGCATAAAAACCAACCTTGAGAAGAACGTCCCAAATCTGATGTAAATCTCTAAATCGAGGGAAGAAGGGAGCACTCAGAAATCCAATACTCATACACAGACCAATCAAGCAAAGCAGAATAATGAAGAACTGAAGCACGCCTATGACGGAGGGAATAACTCCATAATAAAAAAAGAATCCAGCTAAAACTATAAGTGTAAGAAAAAATCCTATACTGCTGCTAATGATTCCACTCAAAATAAATATAAAACGTGGCACATATGTCTTCGTAATAAGATTACTTTTATAGACGAGCGTTCGTATCAGCATACTGGTGCTTTCGGAGAAAAAGCTCCAGAGTAAAATCCCTAACAAGAGCTTGAGGGCATAGTGCTCTTCTCGCCCAAAAAAACTTCCAAATACAAAATTGAGTACCAGGAAAAAAGATAAAGGCTTGAGAAGCGTCCAAAAAAAACCGAGAAATGATCCATGGTACCGAAGTTTAAAATCAGTAATTGCGATTCGCCAGATCAATGACCAGTGTTTTTTCATAAGTATATTAACCTTATACGGTTTGATCGGACTTGTAAAAGTAAGTACGATTTACTTGAATAAAATTTAGAATTTCATGTCCATCTACCGTTCAGATATCGATGGATTAAGGGCCTTAGCTGTTTTGGGGGTGGTTTTGTTTCATCTAAATAAGTCATGGTTGCCAGGAGGGTTTACTGGGGTGGATATTTTTTTTGTAATAAGTGGATTTGTTATTACCAAGCTCATATTAGATCAGGAAAAAAATAAAATTTTTGATATTTCAGATTTTTACTGGAAGAGAGTTAAAAGAATTGTTCCCGCCTATATAGTAATGGTATTTTTAGTATTATTAGTAGGTTATTTTTTATTTATTCCATCAGATTTCGAGCGGCTAGGAGGATCAATTCTACATGCGCTTTCTTTTGTATCTAATTTCTTCTTTTGGAGTGAGGCGGGGTATTTTGATGTAGCAGCAAATTCAAAGCCATTATTGCACACCTGGACATTGGCAGTAGAAGGACAGTTTTATTTGATATATCCTTTGGTGCTAATATATGGAATATTAAAATTGCCTCAAAAGATAAGAGTCTGGGGAATGTTAGTATTGATAGTTATCTTTTGCTTTTTATCTCAAGCTTATCTTTTGGAAAATAAAGAAGGCGCTTTTTTTCTAACTCCATTTCGTTTTTTTGAATTTTTAATAGGAGGGATACTTGTTTTTGTTCCTGCAATTCTAAAGGAGAATAAATGCTTCCATAGAGTGATAACATTATTAGGATTAATGATTTTGTTTTGGGTATTCATCATCTACTCAAATGAAACACGATTTCCCGGGGTAAATGCTTTGCTCCCTACACTAGGAACCGCATTATTAATCTATAGTGGGACGTATTCATCAGTCTCAAAAATATATAACAATGGCATTGGGGTTTGGGTTGGAAAGAGGAGTTATTCCCTATATTTATATCATTGGCCAGTTATTGTTTTTTTTACGTACATGGGCTGGGAGAACTCATCACGTAACACAATTATTATAGTAGCGCTTTTCTTTTTATTATCGATTATGTCATACCGATTTATAGAAAGGCCACTCCGCAGGGGGGGGGCAGAAATTATTATACAAAAATTATTATTGGGAGTTTTAATGATTGGGCTATTACTGACTGCTTCCTATATTTGGAAGAATGATGGGTGGAAGTGGCGTTTCGATACAGTTTTAAAAACCTATGACTTTGATCTGCCAAAACTAAGGGATGAATTTCGGGCTCATGATAAGCAGAACCACTTTGGACCTTTCTTGCCAAAGGGAAATGGATTAAATCTTCTTGTAGTAGGAGATAGTCACGCCGTAAACCTAGCAAGTGCTATTTCATTAAATAAAAGAAATATTCGTGTAAAAAGAATTCCCTTGGATGATCGTTGTTTTGGCGGAGTTTTGAAAAAAGAAAAAGTAGAAAGTGTGGAGTGCAAGAATGCAGAAAGTGAATTTTCACGTATAGAAAATTTTAGGAGGGCAGACGTAGTTGTTTTTGCAATGCTATGGAACGATATTGATGATGAATTATTTAAAGAAATACTTGTAAATATAGAGGGGAAAATACTAAATCCAGATGTGAAAATAATTATAATGGGGAAAGCTTTTAGATTCCAACGCATGCATTCGGAATTATTTCACTCTATTATTGAAGGAAAAACAATAAAAGAGATGAATGAAATATCCTCCAAAAGAAAAAAAAATGATCCACTAATTAATGAGGATTTAAAAGCGTTTGCCAAAAAAAATAAATATTTGTTTATTGATACTGAAAGCTTGGTTTGTCCAGAAAATAGATGTAGTTTTCTCGGGAAGAATGGAGCATTGTATTTTTGGGATAGGAGTCATTGGACTTTAGCTGGGGCTAAGGAATTTGGCTCACGACTGATCAATAAACATCCAGAAATATTCATTAGCAGTAATGAAAATACTCCCTAATGGTTTGTCAATTGGGGGAAAATTTATAGGGTAGAAATGATGAAAATATACATTTTTGGCGCCAATGGATATCTTGGGTCTCATTTTGCAGAATATTATCAAAAACAGGGCGACACAGTTTTTACCGATAGAGTAGATATTCGAGATTATTCGGCAGTATTGAGGGCACTAGAAAAAACAAAGCCAGATATAGTAATCAACGCAGCCGGAAAAACAGGAACTCCAAATGTAGACTGGTGTGAATCAAACAAAGCTGAAACGGCACTGGTAAATATAAACGGAGCCCTCAATATCGCCGGAGTCTGTGATTTACTTGGCATTTATATGGTACATATTGGTTCTGGATGTATATATGCAGGACATGGGGGTTCTGGAAATGGATTTACAGAAGAAGAGCCAGCAAATTTTGGAGGTTCGTATTACAGCAGAACAAAGGCTGTATCAGAAACAATGCTCGAAGAATTTAATATTCTTCAACTAAGAGTCCGTATTCCTATCGAAGGGAAATCCTATAGAAAAAATGTAATAGATAAGCTAAAAAACTACGATCGAGTCGTTTCAATAGAAAATTCTTTTACGGTGGTAGAGGATTTTATCCCTGCGTCGGCTGAATTAATTCGTCGAAAGGAGCGAGGCATATTTAATATGACAAATGTTGGATCCATGGATCACAAGTTTTTGATGGAGTTGTATCGCGACATCGTAGATCCAGAGAGAACCTTCGACTATATGACAGAAGCAGAACTTAACGCTATTACAAAAGCGCCAAGATCAAACTGTACACTCGACGTAACAAAGCGAGAAAATCTAGGAATACATATGCCAGAAATAAAAGAAAGGATGCCAGAAATCCTAGAAGCATATAAAAGGAACCAATGAAAAATATATATATTCACATCGGGGCTCACAAAACAGGAAGTACTGCAATCCAAAAAATGTTTTTCCTAAACAGGCGGCGAATGCAAAAGCAGGGTTTTTGGTATTGTAAAAAATCTATATTCCTTTTTGGGCATCACCTTATTGCGTTTGCGGCTAAA
>JABAZT010000016.1 GCA_018608565.1 Candidatus Altimarinota bacterium | reverse complement strand
ATATGAGAAAGAAGAGTATGAGAGGTTGAGAGATAGAATAGTAGAACATATGAAGAAGACTGGTGAATGGGGGGAGTTTTTTCCGTTGGAGTTGAGTCCTTTTGGATATAATGAGACGGTGGCGACTGAGTATTATCCACTAGGAAAAGAAGAGATACTCTCTCGAGGATGGAAGTGGAAAGATGATGAGGCTTCGGCTGATTATCAGGGGGCTGGATATGAAATCCCTGATAGTATTGATGATATTGATGATGAAATATTGGATAAGATTTTGACGTGTGGTGTGACGGGGAAAAATTTTCGTCTTACGAAGTTGGAGCTTGAGTTTTATCGAAATATGAAGTTGCCTATTCCGAGAGTTTGCCCCGATGAACGTCATCAGGAACGGATGAATTTGCGTAATGCTCGTCAGCTTTTTGATAGAGAATGTAGTGCGTGTGGATGTGATATACAGACTACGTATTCAGAAGATCGGGAAGAGCAGGTGTTGTGTGAGGAATGTTATAACAAAGTTGTAAACTAATGATTACTAAAACTTGTTCGGTCTCGGGAAAAGAATTTATCATTACGGATGAGGATTTGGTGTTCTATGAAAAGATGGGAGTGCCGGAGCCGAAGCTTTGTCCGGAAGAACGAAAAAGAAGACGGATGTCTTGGGCTACGTTTCGTACCCTCCATCATCGGAAATGTGATGCGACCGATAAGCCCATACTATCGATGTATGCGGCGGACTGTAAGCATCCGGTGTATCATTCTGATTATTGGTGGACTGATAGTTGGGATCCGCTTGAGCATGGACAGGATTTTGATTTTAGTCGTCCGTTTTTTGAGCAGTTTGATGAAGTTTTTTCTAAGGTTCCGGCGATGCATCAATCTGTTTTGAATGTTGAGAATTGTGAATATGTAAATATGTCGGCTGATTGTAAGGATTGTTATTTGTCGTTTTATATCGATTTTTGTGAGGATTGTTACTATGTCCAACATGCCAATAAAAATCGAACGTGTGTTGATTGTTTAGGAATTTTTAATTCTGAGTTATGTTATGAGTGTGTGGATTGTGAACATGGGTATGAACTTCTCTATTCGATTCGTTCGAGGAATTGTAGTACGAGTTATTTTTTGACGGATTGTCGGAACTGTCGGAACTGTATTGGGTGTTATAATCTGGTAAACAAGGAGTATTATATTTTTAATGAAAAAGTGACCCCTGAAAAATTTCTGGAAGTTAAGAATTCACTTCAAAATGTATCTAAGGTTTCTGAAATGCGGGATTATTTGAAAAAGTTTTGTCTTAAATTTCCGAAGAAACATTATTTTGGGCATACGTGTGAAAACTGTACTGGGGATGACATTCATAATGCAAAGAATGTATTTGAATCTTTTTGTGTTCATGATGCTGAGGATGTGAAGTATTGTGATTATGTTTTTGGAGTTCATAATACTTTGGATCTAACGATTTTTGGACATAATTCCGAATGGATTTACAATTGTCTGAAGACGGGGGATCAGTGTTCGGATAATATTTGTTGTTTGTGTTGTTGGACGGGGTGTAGTAATAATGCTTATTGCCATCTAGTCCTTAATACAAAGAATTGTTTTGGGTGTTCTGGGTTACGACAAAAGGAGTATTGTATTTTGAATAAGCAATATGAGAAAGAAGAGTATGAGAGGTTGAGAGATAGAATAGTAGAACATATGAAGGAGACTGGAGAGTGGGGTGAATTCTTTCCGGTTGAAAATTCGCCTTTTGCTTATAATGAAACTATGGCTCAGGATTTTTTACCGCTTGATAAGACGGTTGTTCTGGGTCGAGGATATAGATGGAGGGATGAAGTCGTGAAATCCACTTATCAAGGTGAGTCTTATGAATTTAGTGAAAATATTGAAGTAGTGGAAGATGATGTTTTACATTTAATTTTGACCTGTGAAATATCTGGGAAGAATTATCGAATTACAAAGCCGGAGCTTGAATTTTATCGTAAACTTAATTTGCCGATTCCGAGGATTTATCCGGATGAACGACATAAAGAAAGAATGCAATTGCGTAATCCTCGAGAGCTCTGGGATCGAGAATGTGATACATGTGATTGTTCGATTCAAACGACATATTCTCCTGATCGGAAAGAGAAGGTGCTGTGTGAGGAATGTTATAACAAAGTTGTAAACTAATGATTACTAAAACTTGTTCGGTCTCGGGAAAAGAATTCGTTATCACGGATGAGGATTTGGCCTTCTATGAAAAGATGGGGTTGGGAGAGCCAACACTGTGCCCGGAGGAACGAGAAAGAAGACGATTGGCATTTCGTAATGATCGAAATTTGTATCGACGGGATTGTGATGCTACCGGAAAAAAAATTATTAGTATGTATTCTAGCTTGGTATCGTTTCCTGTTTTTGATCGAGATTATTGGTGGTCAGATAGTTTTGATCCTTTGGCTTATGGAGTAAATTTTGATTTTGATCGACCGTTTTTTGATCAGTTTCAGTCTCTTTATGATAGGGTTCCAAGGTTTTCTAAGACGATTTCAAATTCAACTAATTGTGATTACAATAACTACTGTGCAGATGCTAAAGATTGCTATATGTCACAGCGATTGGGGGGAAGTGAGGGGGCTTATTATTCATATCTCACTGTGTCAGATGTAGATGTGTGTGATTGTTATAATACGGATCACAACGAATTGTTGTATGGGAGTATTGATTGTAGTCATTGCTTTAATGCTTTATTTCTTCAAAATTGTCGTAATTGTTCTGATAGTTTTTTCCTAAAAAACTGTATTGGATGTCGTAATTGCTTTGGCTGTGTTAATCTTAGAAATAAAGAATATTATTATTTGAATGAGTCTTTTTCTAAATCTGAATATGAACAAAAAATAGAGAAACTAAATCTATCTCGAAGAAGTCGTTTATATGATTTGGAGGATATGTTTCGGCGATATACAGTTGAACAAAGTCATAAATATTTGGAAGGAATCCAAAATGAATCAGTATCTGGAAACTATCTTTCTAATTGTAAAAATGTGAAGGATTCTTTTGATTGTCTTGGGTTGGAAGATGCTCGGTATTGTTGGGGGCATGTTCAAGGTTCAGATGCGTATGATACGAGTTTTAATTATGATTGTAAGTTCGTATATGAGTTTGCCGCTGGAGTTCATAGTCAGGAGTTGGTTTGTTGTTATAATATTCTTTCGAGTTCTCAGCTGGCTTATTGTATTGATTGTGTGAATGGAACTAAGGATTGTTTTGGTTGTATTGGTTTAAAAAATGTACAGTATTGTATTTTTAATCAGCAATATTCGAAGGAAGATTATTTTAGTTTACGGAAAAAAATAGTAGCACACCTTAAGGAGGCGAAAGAATGGGGAGAGTTCTTTCCTATTTCAATGAGCCCATTTGGATACAATGAAACGGTTGCACATGAATATTATCCACTGAATGAGGATGCTGTTTTGAGTTTGGGGGCTACATGGAGTCCCCCACAAAATGGAGCTATATATGATGGACCGGTCTATCAAGTGGCTGATGATATTAGTGATGTTAGTGATTCAATATTAGAGTCTATTTTGGTTTGTGAAAATACGGGCAAAAATTATCGAATAGTAAAACCAGAGTTACAATTTTATAGAAAAATGAATCTGCCTATTCCGAAACTTTGTCCGGATGAACGTCATCGTCAGCGAATATCTTCAAGGAATACTCGATCTCTTTGGGATCGGAAATGTGATGAATGTAAGTGTGAAATGAGATCTACATTTTCTTTGGATAGGCCTGAGCGGGTTTTGTGTGAGAGTTGTTATGAGGAAGAGGTTAATTAGCTATCTCTCAGTTTTATTACGAAGCGGTGAGAATAATTTAAAAATAATGAAAACTAAAACTTGTTCGGTCTCGGGAAAAGAATTCGTCATCACTGATGAGGATTTAGCTTTCTATGAAAAGATAGGAGTTGGGGAGCCGACGTTGTGTCCAGATGAACGACAAAAAAGACGTTTTTCGTATCGGAATGAGCGTAATTTTTATAGTCGTGTTTGTGATGCTACGGGAAAGAGTCTGATTTCTGTATATTCTTCGGATAAGAATTTTCCTGTTTATGATCAACAGTATTGGTGGTCGGATGATTGGGATCCTTTGAGTTATGGGAAGGAGTTTGATTTTGATCGACCCTTTTTTGATCAGTTTTATGATTTAAATCTTCAAGTTCCTCGGCCGAGTATTCTCAATGCTAAGAGTGAAAATTGTCTCTATACCAATCATTCTGAGCAAAATAAGGATTGTTATATGTGTATGAACACTGGGTTTTGTGAGGACTGTTATTATTGTAGTAATTATAATCTTGATAATAAAAACTGTGTTGATTGTTTTTGTATTCAAGATTGTGAGTTGGGATATTTTTTTATGGATTGTAAGCAGTGTAGTTATTCGTCTTTTTTATGGAGATGTGAACGGTGTGTTGATAGTATGTTTTGTTTTGATTGTCGTTCTTGTCAGGATTGTTTTGGGTGTTGGAATCTTCGTCATAAACAATATTGTTTTTTTAATAAACAGCTTACGAAGGCAGAATATGAAGCGGCAGTAAAAAATATTAGACCTGTTTCTTGGGGAGACTATATGCAGTTATTTGATCAGTTGTGTGAGAAGGTTCAGGCGGATGGTTTTCATCGATCAGCTTTGATCGAAAAAAGTGAAAATTGTTCAGGGGATAATATTTTTAGATCTAAAAATATTGAGGAGTCTTACTTTGCTTTGGATTCTGAGGATTGTCGTCATTGTTATGATTTTGGGAAAACGAAGTGCTGTCAGGATTCAACTGAAATGTTTGAGGGGGAATGGCAGTATGAATGTCATGCGTGTAATTTTGGTAATTTTTTGATTGGGTGTTCTAAGTGTTATCATAATAATGATCTTTTTTATTCTCAGTATTGCTATAATTCTTCAGATTTATTTGGCTGTTTTGGTCTCCGAAAGAAGCAGTATTGTATTTTTAATAAGCAATATGAGAGAGAAGAGTATGAGAGGTTGAGAGATAGAATAGTAGAACATATGAAGAAGACGGGTGAATGGGGAGAGTTTTTTCCAAAAAAATATTCTTCGTTTTGTTATAATGAAACGACGGCACATGAATATTATCCGTTAACTGAAGTTCAGGTTGAGGCTTTTGGTGGTTCTTGGAAAGATGAATCAGCGCATTCTCATTATCAGGGGCCCGAATATGAAATTCCTCGAAAAATTGAAGATGTGGATGATGATATTCTCAAGTCTGTATTGGTGTGTGAAGTTTCGGGTAAGCACTATCGACTTATTAAATCAGAATTAGAGTTTTATAGAAAGATGAATTTGCCGATTCCGCGAATGAGTCCTGATGAACGTCATCGAAAGCGTATGAAGTTGAGAAGTCCTCGTCAGCTTTTTTTGAGAACATGTGGTGATTGTGGATGTGATATACAGACGACGTATGGACCTGGGAGAAAAGAAAAGGTGCTGTGTGAGAAGTGTTATAACAAAATTATTAACTAATGATTACTAAAACTTGTGCGGTGTCGGGTCAAAAATTTGTGATTACTGATGAGGATCTGGAATTCTATCAGAAGATGGGAGTGCCGGAGCCGACGCTGAGTCCTCTGGAGCGAATGCGAAGGCGTATGGCATTTCGGAATCAAAAATATCTCTATCGTAGAAAATGTGACATAAGTGGAGATCTTATGATTTCTCAGTATCCACAGGAATCTCGATTTCCGGTTATTCGGACTGATCTTTGGTATAGTGATCAATTTGATCCTTTGGGGTATGGTCAGGAAATTGATTGGGATCGTCCGTTGATGGATCAGTTGTATGAGTTGCAATGCAAGGTTCCACGGCAGTGTGTCATCCAGCAGGGAAATGTAGAAAATAGTCAGTATACGCATGCGGCGGCTAATAATAAAAACTGTTATTTGCTTTTTAGTTCTAATCAGAACCAAGATTGTATGTATGGAACTGGAGTGAATGAGTCAACGGATGTGGTGGATGGATATCAAGTTTTTGAATCAGAGTTGTGTTATGAGTGTGTGGATGTTTTTGGTGGGTATGAGATGCTCTGGAGCCAAAATTGTTATGATTGTACGAGGGGTGGTTTGTTATTGGATTGTCGGAGTTGTAGTTCTTGTTTGTATTGTGTGAATTTGGTTGGAAAAGAATATCATCTTTGGAATAAACCGGTGTCTAAGGATGAATTTGAAAAAGAATGGAATCGGTTTATCAGTCTGCCAGCTAGTGAGCGTCAGATAGTTTTGAAGCAGTTTCAGGATTTTTCAAAAGATCATCCTCGTCGACAGTTTGTAGGAAAACAAACGGAGGATTGTATGGGAGATTATCTGATGGAGGCGAAGGGTGCGTATGGATGTTTTGAGTGCCAGCAGATTGAGGATTGCCGATATTGTAACAATGTCTATAAGGCAACCGATTGCATGGATGTCACCTATTTTGGTAAAAATATTGAGTTGTGTTATGAGACTCAGGCGCCTGGTCTGGAGGCTTTTAATATCCGGTTTTGTAATTTGGTGCATACGGGGGTTTCGGATCTGATTTACTGTGATCTTTGTTTTCGAATTCAAGATTGTGCGCTTTGTGTTGGTTTGAAGCAGGCGAAATATTGTATTTTAAACACTCAGTATACGGAGGAAGAATATATGAGGTTGAGAGATAGAGTGATAGAAAGGTTGAGAGAGGAGGCGCAGTGGGGTGAGTTTTTTCCTCAGAAATTGTGTACGTATGGGTATAATGAGACGGTTGCGAATGATTATTTTCCTTTAACCAAAGATGAAGCACTGGCTCGTGGATATGAATGGAAAGAGGAGGCAGATGGTGCTGCCTATGAGGGGGTAAAATATAAAATTCCTGATCGTATTTCGGAGGTGACCGATGAGATATTGGATCAAGTGCTTACGTGTGATATCAGTGGGAAGCATTATCGTATTACAAAACTAGAGCTTCAGTTTTATCGAAAGATGGGGATCCCTATTCCTCGACTTTGTCCGGATGAACGATATAGGCTTCGGTTTAGTCTTCGAAATCCTCGTAAGTTTTATAGTAGGAGTTGTTCTCAGTGTCATCAGAAAATTATGACTACTTATGATGAGGTGAGAGGTGAACGTGTTTTTTGTGAGAGTTGTTATCAGGATTTTGTGAGCTGATCTTTGTATAAAATTTTTATACAAGATTGCTTGAGAGTCCTCTTTTTCTCTCTTTTTTGTAAATTGTGTTCGACATGTTTTAGTGGAATTCTTGTTTGGTTTTGCTATAAGAGGGTTTGCGTTATGTAGTCCTTGTAAAATGAAAACTAAAATCTGTACGGTTTCTAATCAAGAGTTTGTTATCACGGATGAGGATGAGAAGTTCTATGAAAAGATGGGTGTTCCAGAGCCGACGCTGTGTCCACAGGAACGGAATCGTAGACGGACTTCCTATCGAAATTTTAAAAATCTCTATCGTCGAAAATGTGATGGGACGGGAAAGATGGTGATCTCTATGTATCACAAAGATCAGCCGTTTCCTGTCTATGAAAATAGCTATTGGTGGTCTGATAAGTGGGATAGCATGGAATATGGTCAGGAGATTGATTTAGGGCGATCTTTTTTGGATCAGTATCATGATCTGGCGATGAAGGTTCCTCGATTTTGTACGAATACTTTAGCTTCCGAAAACTGTGAATATGGAAATCAGGTTATTTATTCAAAGGACTGTTATTTGGTATTTGGGTGTGTGCATGATGAAGATTGTATGTATGGGCATATTGTTTGGTATAGTAAGAATTGTCTGGATAATCTATATGTGTTTCGGTGTGAGTGGTGTAGTGAATGCGTGGACTGTGTGGATTGTTATGATTTGCATCATAGTACTGAGTGTGCCAACTGTAATGAGTCCTATTTTCTTCATGATTGTCGAGGATGTAATAACTGTTTTGGGTGTACGAACTTAAGGAATAAGTCGTATTGTTTTCTGAATCAACAGTTGACCAAGGAAGCTTATGAATTGAAAATGCAATCGCTGAGAGCATTTAAGCGAGAAACTATTGAGATGGGGAAGGAGTGGCTGGAGAAGACGAAGAAAAAGCATTGTCTCTTTCCACCTATGTTTGGAGTGAAGAATGAAGACTGTACTGGAAATCATGTCTATGAATCCAAAAACTGTCAGTCTGTTTTTGATACCAAAAATTGTGAGGATTCAAATTATCTGTTTACTTCTTTTGGGGTGTATAATTCTTATGATATTTCTTTTAATGGGGGTGAAGGGCGTTTTTGTTATGAGTGTATGACTAATGGTGGGGCAGAGGATTGTATGTCGTCTCAGTCTTGTTATGACTGTTCTGGGATGTATTACTGTGAGTTTTGTTATAACTGTAAGGATTGTTTTGGGTGTACAGGATTGAGAAATAAACAGTATTGTATCCTGAATAAGCAATATGAGAAAGAAGAGTATGAAAGATTGAGAGATGAAATCATAGAAAGGATGAAAGAGGATAAGGAATGGGGAGAATTTTTCTCATCAAAATATAGTCCGTTTGCCTATAATGAGTCGGTCGCTCAGGAGTATCAACCGTTGGATCAGGATGAAGTTATTAGTCGAGGTCTACGATGGAGAGCTGAGGAGGTAGGGGCAAGCTATGAAGGGGAGAAAGTAAAGATCCCAGATACTATTGTCGAGGTTGATGATGAGATAATAAAACAAGTGCTTACCTGTCAGGTGACGGGGAAGAGTTATCGTATTTTGAAGCAAGAATTGGAGTTCTATAAACGGATGAAATTGCCACTTCCAGATACTTGTCCTGACTATCGCCATGAAGCTCGTATGGGGCTTCGTAATCCGCGTGACCTCTGGAGTCGATCGTGTAAAAAATGTGATAAAAATGTGGAGAGTTCGTTCGAAACTTCCTGTCCGGAGCAGGTTGTATGCGAAAGTTGCTATCTAGATTCGCTAGGCTAGGTTGAGAGATGGTTTTAGGCTGAGATGAAAGAGTCTTGTATTCAGATTTATTGATAATTTACTTATTGTCTCTGAGTAATACGCAGGCAGCTAAGTCACCGGTTACATTTACGGCGGTTCGACACATGTCGAGTATTCGGTCGATTCCTAGAATGAGGGCGATTCCAGCAACTGGAATTCCAAAATTTTCGGCGATTGTAGCCAGTACAATAAGACTCACTCCAGGGGTTCCTGGAGCTCCGATAGAGGATGCCACAATGGCGAGTGAAATCATCATCATTTGCGCAAAGGCAATCTCTATTCCTGCCATTTGGGCCAAGAACATAAGTGTGATGGCTTGATAGAGTGCGGTTCCTGCCATGTTCATGGTCGTTCCGAGAGGAATGACGAACTCAGCGGTAGAGGTGTCTACGTTTAATTTTTTTTCTGCTGTTTCTATAGTCAGTGGCATTGTTGCCGCTGAGCTTGAGGTTGAAAATGCGAGTAATTGTGCTGGTCCAATTTTTTGTAAAAAGGTGAGTGGTTTTTCTTTTCCGATAAAGAATGCGAGAAGTACATAAAGTGTAACTAAGAGGGCAAGTCCTAGTAATACGGCAAGTGCGAATGCAGACATACCCCAGAGGCTTGAGAGTCCTAGTTCTGCGGTGCTTTTTACCAATAGTCCGAATACGGCCCATGGAGCAAAAAACATCGCCCATCGAACGATGGTAATCAATATCTCTAGTATGTCGTTGGTGATTTCCATGAGTGGAGCTACGTTTTTGCTGGGTTTGGTGGCGAGTGCGATTCCTAGTAGTATTGAGAAAATTACAATTGCGAGCATGTCTCCCTCTATCATTGAGGAAAATGGATTGTGTGGAATTAAATTTATGATGAGTGAGGGAATACGTTCGAGTAAATTTTCGGTTATGGCTGGCGCGTTTGAAGGCGCTATGGTTTGAACGAATCCTTCTGGGGGTGTGATGTAGTTTCCGGGTTTTATGATGGTTCCAATTCCAATTCCGATTACTACTGCGAGGAAGGTGGTTCCGACAATGAATATAGAGAGCTTTTTTCCTAATGTTGGCAGTAGGTTACTGTCTCCGTTGTTTCCGAGTCCTCGAATAATAGAGAGTCCAACGAGTGGAATCATTACCATTTTTATAAGTCGAAGGAAGAGTTGTCCTGGAAGGGCGATCCATTCGATGAGTATTTTGATTTGTTCGGCCGTAAAGCTGTGTAGCTCTGTTCGGAAGAACGCCCCGAGCGCGACTCCTGCTACCATTCCAATCAAGACCTGAAGCCATAGTCTGTTATGAACTAGTATTTCTAGTTTGTGAGAAAACTTTCTCAATGGTTGAATTTTTGTAGCAAAAATCATTTCTATTTATTGTATCATTTTTGAGGTTTGATAGCAACGTTTACTAGCTGGGTTTTGGATAGTTTCTTGATACTTGAGGTCTAATTCTTAATACTGTTTTTATGATTAGGAAAACTTGTGCTGTTTCTGGAAGAGAATTTGTCGTAACGGATGAAGATTTGGTGTTTTATGAAAAGATGGGAGTTCCTGTTCCGACATTATGTCCGGATGAACGTCAGCGACGAAGACTCTCCTGGAGAAATGAACGTGTTTTGTTTAAACGGAAGTGTGATAAGACTGGGGAATCGATTATTTCGATTTATCCTGAGGATGTGCCTTTTTCTGTTTATAGTAAGCAGTATTGGCAGTCTGATGATTTTGATCCATTGGAGTATGGAAGGGATTTTGATTTTAGTAAGAATTTCTTTCCTCAGTTTAAGGCGTTACTTCATGATGTTCCAAAACAGAGTTTGATGCAGGATGGAGAGATAGTGAATTCAGATTATGCCCAGTTTGTGGGGTGGCTCAAGGATTGTTATCTGGTGTTTGATTGTGGTAAATCAGAAAGCTGTCTTCATGGAAATCTGATGGTGTATTGTAATGATTGTGTAGACTGTACTAACGTATTTAATAGTGAGCTGTGTTATGAATGTACGGATTGTTATGATGGATATAATTTGAGATTTTCTCAGAATTGTAAGAGTTGTAGTGATAGCTGGCTTTTGAAAAACTGTGTTGGGTGTAAGAACTGTTTTGGGTCGGTGAATTTGAGGCAAAAAGAGTACTGTTTTATGAATGAGCAACTGACGAAGGCGTCGTATGAGAAAAAAATAGAATCTTTGGGATTGCATGAATATAGTTCAGTTAAGTCTATTCGAGATCAGTTTTTTGAGTTTTCTCAGCAGTTTGCGTATCGAGGATCTGAGATTGTGAATTGTGAAAACTGTACGGGGCATGAACTGAGAAATTGTAAGAATACGCATAGATCTTTTAGTTGTACGGATCTGGAGGACTGTAAGTTTTGTTATTATGTGCATAGTAATACGAAATTTTGTTATGATTGTTGTACGTTTGGGGAGGATATGAGTTTTTGTTATGAGACGGCCTCTTGTGGTGGCGTGTTGGGGTCAATTGGGTTTACGGACTGTCGGTTTTGTACCTATTGTTACTATGGTGGAGCAAATCTGACCTATTGTTTTGCGTGTCATAGGAATACTCAGGATTGTTTTGGATGTACAGATCTGAAGAAAGGAAAATATTGTATTCTGAATAAGCAGTATTCGAAGGAGGAATATTTTGAGTTGAAGGATAAAATTATTGAGCATATGAAGGTAACTGGAGAATGGGGTGAGTTTTTTCCGATTGAGGATAGTCCATTTCCTTATAATCATACGCATGCGATAGAGCATTTTCCTCTGACGGAGGATGAGGCTGTAGCTCAGGGGTTGAATTGGCATGAAGAATCCTCTCCCCAACCCCTCTCCCAAAAGGAGAGGGACTTAGTGGTTCCTGATAGTATTGATGATGTGGAGGATGAGATTTTGTCTCAGGTGCTGTATTGTGAGTTGACGGGGAAGCCTTTTAAGCTGGTACAGTTGGAGTTGGATTTTTATCGGAAGATGCAGTTGCCTCTGCCGAGACTTCATCCTGATCAGCGTCATAAGTCTCGAATGTCGTTTCGAAATGCAGATAGGCTCTGGGATCGACAGTGTTCTGAGTGTGATATAGAAATAACGTCTTCGTATCCAGAGGCGCGTCCGGAAAAAATATTGTGTGAAGAATGTTATACTCGGAATGTGGGATGATGGATATCCCCTTCGCCTTCGGCACCTCCCCTTAAATTAAGAGGAGGGTTCTTCTGTCTCTTCTTGATACTTCATACTCAATACTTAATACTAAATTCGTGATAACCAAAACTTGTTCGCTCTCGGGAAAAGAATTTGTCGTAACGGATGAGGATTTGGCGTTTTATGAAAAGATGGGAGTGCCTGCCCCGACTTTGTGTCCGGAGGAGCGGTTGAAGCAGCGTTTGGTGTTACGGAATCGTAGAAAAATGTATAGGCGGAAGTGTGATGCAACTGGTAAATCTTTGATTTCTATGTTTCATGATTCGGGAGTTTTTCCAGTGTATGATTTATCTGAATGGCAAAAAGACTTGGTGTTTGATCCGTTGGAGTATGGGAGAGATTTTGATTTTAGTCGTTCTTTTTTTGAGCAGTTTGAGGAGTTGTGTGCTGTCGTCCCTCATCCGCATGCTTCCGTCCAGGGATTGGCGGAGAATTCAGAGTATTGTAATGGGTTTACGGATTGTAAGGATTGTTATTTGGCTTTTAGTATGTGGAAATGTGAGGATATCATGTATTCTCATGGTTTGTTTGATAGTCGGGATCTAACCGACTGTCTGGATTGTTCGGGGTGCGAGTTGTGTTTTGGGTGTATCGGTGGGACAAATCTGTATGATTGTGTTGAGTGTGACTATAGTAAGAACTGTTCGAGTTGTTATTTTTGTGTGGATTGTATTGGGTGTAATAATTGTTTTGGATGTGCAAATTTGAGAAGTAAGGAGTATTATTTTTTAAATCAAAAATGTACGAAGCAGGAATATGAAAAGAAAATAGAAGCTATTGTGATGGGTTCATCTGTTGGATTTGAAAAAATGAAGGTTGATGCTTTGAATTTTTTAGCTCAATTTCCAAAGAAGTATGCTCGGGTGATTCAGTGTGAAAAAAGTACTGGAGATTTGTTGATTGAGTGTAAGAATTGTCAGGATTGTTATGATGTTCGTGATGCGGAGGATTGCCGATATTGTATGGGGGTTTCCCATCAGGTGAAGGATTGTATGGATTATTCGTTTTGGGGTGCGAATGCGGAGTTGTGTTATGGGTGCTGTAGTTGTGGGAGTAATGCGTTTGAGCTTCGTTTTTGTGTTGATTGTTGGGAGGTTCGTAATCTGACGTATTGTTATTATTGCAAGAGTGTTACGGATTGCTTTGGGTGTTTTGGTCTGAAGGGGCATAAGAAATATTGTATATTAAATAAGCAGTATTCGAAGGAGGAGTATTTTGAATTGAGGGATCGGATTATTGCGCATATGAAAAAGACGGGTGAGTGGGGTGAGTTTTTCCCTGCCTCTCTTTCTTCTTTTGGGTATAACGAAACAGAGGCTAATAATTTTTTTCCTTTGGAACGTAAAGATGCTCTTGATCAAGGGTTTTTGTGGAGAGATGATGAGTCGAATTTGATGAAAGCTTCTGGGTATGAAATTCCAGATTTGATTGAGGATGTTGAGGATGGGGTTTTGGATGAGATATTGCTCTGTGAGGTTACGGGGAAGCCGTATCGGATCATAGATTCCGAATTAAGATTTTATAAAAAAATGCATCTACCTCTTCCGAGGGTTTGTCCTGATGAGCGTCAAAATCAACGAATTGCTCGAAGGAATCCTCGAATGTTATGGAATAGGGAATGTAATGGGTGTAAATGTAAGATTGAGAGTTCATATGCTCCTGAGCGTAAGGAGAAGGTGTTGTGTGAGGAATGTTATTTGAAAATTGTAGATTAAATGATTACTAAAATTTGTACGGTTTCGGGGAAGGAGTTTGTGGTTACTCAATGGGATGAGGAATTCTATGTAAAAATGGGAGTTCCAATTCCTCAGCTTTGTCCGGAGGAACGAATGCGGAAACGTTTTGCTTGGCGGAATGAACGAGTTCTCTATAAGCGAAAGTGTAGTGGAACGGGGAAACCAATCTTGTCAGTTTATTCGGAGGATCATTCGGCGCTGGTGTATGATCAGGAATATTATTTTGGGGATGATTGGGATGTTCTGGATTTTGGAAGAGATTTTGATTTTTCCAAGTCTTTTTTTGAACAATTTAATGCGCTTCATGAGGTTGTTCCTAAGTGTAATTTAATTGGAAGTAAAAACGAAAATTCAGAATATGTGAATTACGCGGGGAGCTGTAAGAATTGTTATCTTTTATTTGATGCTGATTTTAATGAAGATTGTTGTTATTGTTCTTATTCTTTTGGTAATACAAGTTGTTTTGATTGTGTTTATGCGACGAAGTGTGAGCTGTGTTATGAGTCGGTGGATATTATAAATTGTTATGAGGGTTCGTATTTGCAGAATTGTAAGGGGTGTTCAAATTCTTCTTTTCTCAAAAATTGTATTGCGTGTAAGAATTGTTTTGGGTGTGTGAATCTTCGTCAGAAAGAATATTATTTTTTAAATGAATCTTTTAGTAAGGAAGTGTATGAGGAGAAGGTTCGTTCTTTTAGAAATAAGTATCCAAATGATAAGGAATTGAAGTCTTTGTTTGAAAATTTTTGTTCTCATCAGCCACAAAGATATGCGGAGGTCTATCAATCAGAGAATTCTGTGGGGGATTATCTAGATCAGACAAAGAATGTAGATCATTGTTTTAGTTGTATCAATGTAGAGAATTGTAGTCATGTATATTCTGTGAAGGATGCGAAGAATTGTTCTGATTTGGATTATTTTGGGGTTGATGGGCTTGAGTCGATCTACAACTCTCATGTGATTGGGATTGGAGGAAATCATATGGTGTGTTGCTTTCATATGGTGAATGGGAATAGTGATATGTATTACTCTATGCATTGTCATAATAATTGTTCGGATTGTTTTGGGTGTGTTGGGATGAATCATCATAAATACTGTATTTTGAATAAACAGTACACGAAAGAGGAATATGAGATTCTTCGAGATAAAATTATTGAGCATATGAAAGAGACCGGTGAATGGGGTGAATTTTTCCCGATTGAGTTTAGTCCTTTTGCTTATAATGAAACTATGGCCCAAGAAATGTTTCCTCTAGAAAAAGAGGAAGTGGTGAATCTGGGGTATAGATGGAAGAATGAACCCTCTCCCCAAACCCTCTCTCAAGGGGCGAGGGGCTTTTTTATTCCGAATAATATTTCTGAGGTGGATGATTCAATTCTTAAAGAGGTTTTGGTTTGTGAGGTAACGGGAAAACAATATCGACTGGTGCAATTGGAGCTAGATTTTTATAGGACTATGGGGTTTTCGGTTCCGAAGCTTTGTCCTGAGCAGCGACATCGAGAGCGAATGAAACTTCGTAATCCACGTGAATTGTGGAATAGGGGATGTGGGGGGTGTAAAAAAGAGATTAGAACTAGTTTTGCTCCTGATCGGAAAGAGGAGGTGTTGTGTGAGAAGTGTTATCAGGAAAAGGTTGATTAGTTGATTTTTTATTGATTTTGTTTATTTTCCCTAAAACTTATATATTTGAATATTGTTTTATGAAGTCAGAAAATGATCCTGATTCAAAAGATATTGATGGGATTCCGCATCTGAGTCTTTTTCAGGCTTTTATGCCAAATTTGCAGGATGCGATGGATGAGCCTGAAATATCTGCTAATTGTGCGGATGGTTTTACGTTTAAGTATGTAAGGGATGAGGTGGGGCGTCGAGTGGAAATTTTGAATAAAGGGAGAGTTTATCATTGTGCTGATCATTGTTTTCGAGTTTGTGATGATACGGTTGATGTGGCGCCTCAGTTTGGTTTTTCCTACTGTGTGGCAGAGCAAATTGCGCTTGTGTTTCATGATGTGGCTCATACTGGAGTCGTGGGAAGAGATGATCTTACCTATAATATTTCAAGGGCGTTGTCAGTGTATGATTCATTTGTGGCTCCTCTCTATTGGGACGGGGAAATTTCACTTGATGATTGGCAACGAGGGGCGGAGCTGATTACGGCTACGACTTCATTTAATGCTCAGGTGGTACCAGAAACAAAGAAGGCAATGTTGGTCGAGGCTATGGATTTAAATTTCATGGAAACAGATTTGAGAGTTTTCATGGAAGAGGGAGTGAGAGTGCTTTGTGAACGAATTGAGCGTGATCGTCCAGCTTCTGTAGAGGGGTGGTTGGAGGGGGTTGGGGATTTTGTTGCTGAGGATGGATATCTTGAGCAGCGACTTGAGGCTTGGAGGGTGGGAGGATTGTTTGATGATGGTAATGAATACTTGTATGAGCAATGGAAAACAAAGATTGTTAAGGTTCGGAGATTGGTAGGTCTTTTGTTGGAGTATGAGAAAGGAGATGAAGATTTTTTTTCTTATCCTTCCAATGAGAGGGCGTCTGTCTGTGGTGATTTGGTCTGGTACCAGGAACAAGATTATCTCGGGCATCGAGCTATGGTAGAAAAAAATATTAATCCATATAAGAAAATTATTCTTTTGGTTCGAAAGTTTTCGGGTGGTGCTTTTGGGGTTGTTTCAAGGTAAAAATTTGGGGGATTATTTCTTTAGTTTCTCAAATTTCTTTTTTAATTTTTCTGCTTTTTGTCGGTCTTTGGATACGATGATTTCGTAGTTTCCTTCTTCGAAGAAAGGTTGGATAGACTGGAAATCGAATGACCTCTTTTGGAAGATGAAGTCTTGGATGGCTTGTTGGAATTTGGGTGGGAATGGAAATTCGATGACGTGGTCGTGATAGATGGCAAAGGAGTGTGTGGCTTGGTCAAATTTTTCAGTGGTCCAAATCTTGAGGTTTGATCCTGAGAAAAGTCCTTCAAAGTCTTTGAGGAAGTTGTTGTAGAGCATGAGGGTTTTGACGGTGGTACAGTGAGAGGAGAGTTGTTTGAGGACGTTTCGTTCTTGAGCCAGGTTTATGAGGGCAAACCAAGGGAATGGGTGAAAGGAGGTGTAGTGATCTGATTTTTCGGGATAGAAGGAAAACCATTTGAAGATGACAGAATTCCAGAATGTATCGAGTTCTTGTGGGGTTCTGAAGAAGTAGTGATTCTCTTGTTTGTGGAAGAGGTGATATTTGTCGGCTTGGGTATACCTGTCTATGACGGATTGCGTGTGATCGAGTTGGTCCTTTAGTTTTTGGAGATTAAGGGCGTATCTGGGGCCTGATTTGTGAATAAGGTCTTCTTTTCTTAGGTTTCTGAGGGCGGTTTGTATGCCTGATACCGAGTAAGTGGTGTTGAATTGGGTTGTCGCATGGTTTCGGATTTCACCTGCGGTAAGTGGATAGTTTTTTTGAAGGATTAGTTGAATTGTTTCTTCAGTTTTCATTTATTTAATTTTTAAAAATGCTAAAATTTTTAGCTATTATTTTGTATTATACTGTTTTTCCTTTTTTTAATAAAGAATAAATTATTTTAAATGCTAAGTTTATTGTATGTTTGTGACTTATTGTTTTTATTTTTTTGTGCGCTTAAATAGCAACCGATGATTACAAAAACTTGTACGGCAAGCGGTCAGAAGTTCATTGTGACGGATGAAGATTTGGCGTTTTATGAAAAGATGGGCGTTCCCTCTCCGACTCTTTGTCCGGATGAACGACTGCGCCGTAGGACCGCCTGGAGGAATGAGCGAAATTTGTTTAATCAGATTTGTGCTGCTACGGGAAAGTCATTGATCTCATCGTTTGATGAGACAGTGAAGTTTCCGATCTATGAGAGAAATTATTGGTGGAGTGATAAATGGGATCCAAAAGACTATGGAAGAGAATTTGATTTTAGTCGTCCATTTTTTGAGCAATTTTCTGAGTTACAAGCGGTAGTTCCTCAGCTTCCGATTATCAATGATGATGGAGTTGGAAGTGATAATTGTGCGTATTGTTATGATTTATTATTTAGTAAGGATTGTTATCTGGCGGTGGGAATGTGGGAGGCGAGAGATTGTTATTATACGACGTTGTGTGATTATGGAGTGGATTTGGTGGATTGTGAGGCGGTCTATAAATCAGAGTTGAGTTATGAATGTTTGTATTCGAGAAACTTATATGAGTGTGCCTTCCTTGAATGTTGTATAAATTGTTCTGATTGTTGGTTTGGCTTTGATTTGATTGGGTGTAAGCATTGTTATTGTTGTACGGGGTTACGTCAGAAGGAGTATTATATTTTTAATAAACCATATAGCCGGGAAGAGTATGAGCGAATTGTTGAAGGGCTTAATACTGGTTCGTTGAAGAACTTGAAAGAGTTGAAGAATAAATGGGCAGATTTTTTTACTGATAAGCCTCGGCAGGCGGTACAGCAGATTCAGTGTGAGGCTTGTACTGGTGATATGTTATATAACTCTAAGAATTGTTTGGAGTGTCATCGGTTGTATAATGGGGAGCATTGTAAGTTTTATGTGCGGGGAGATAGTCCGAAGTATTGTTATGATATTTTTAGTAGTGGGAATGGAGAGTGGTGTTATGAGGGAGTGACGCCAGATAATAGCTGGATGACGGCTTTTGTGACGTGGTGCTGGAAGTGTAAGCAGGTTTGGTATAGTGATAATTGTCATAGTTGTGATGATTTGTTTGGTTGTATTGGAATGAAGAAGGCGAAGTATTGTATTTTAAATAAGCAGTATTCGAAGGAGGAGTATTTTGAGTTGAGAGCCAAGATTGTAGCGCATATGAAAGAGACTGGTGGGTGGGGAGAGTTTTTTCCGATTGAGTTGAGTCCTTATGCCTACAATGATTCAGTGGCATTCGGGTATTTCCCAGAAGATCAGGATGTGTGTGAGAGCGGTAAGTGGAAGTGGAGGAAGAAGAAGGACAATGAACGAGTAGAGATACAGGATGATTTGATGGATGATATTGTTGGGGTGGAAGATGAGATTTTGGGTAATGCACTTATCTGTAGGGAAAGCGGGAAATCGTATCGACTACAAAAAAATGAACTGAGATTTTATCGAAAAATGAAGCTGCCTATTCCTCGATTACATCCGGTGGTTCGTCGAGAAAAACGGCTTGAGAAACGACATTCGTATCGACTCTGGGGTCGAGATTGTTCGGAGTGTGGGAATCAAATTCAGAGTGTGTATCAGAAAGACAGATCAGAAAAGGTTCTTTGTGAAGATTGTTATCAAACACATATTCAATAATGAAAACTAAAACTTGTACCGTTTCTGGAAAAACCTTCATCGTCGATGAGCAGGATCAAGTGTTTTATAAAAAAATGGGTGTGCCCGAGCCAACATTGTGTCCGGAAGAGCGAGAGCGTCGTCGGTGGGCGTGGAGAGGGAAAAATTTTTCGATCCGGAAGTGTTGTGAGTGTGGAGGGAATGCGATGAGTTATTTTTCTCCAGATATTGATAGTATTGAGACGTTATGTGAGGAGTGTTTTCATGGAGATGGTTTTGACGCCATGGAGTATGGGAGAGATTTTGATTTTGGCCGTCCGTTTTTTGAGCAATTTATGGAGCTGTATTATGAGGTTCCAAAAAATGCGGGGAATTTTGGTTATAGTAATGAGAATTCGAAATTTATTATCTGTTCGAGTCAGAACAAAAACTGTTATCTGTGTGATGAGACCGATGAAAGTCGGGATTGTGCTTTTGGGTATAATATACAGAGCTGTGAGGACGTCCTGGAGAGTATTTATGTTCGTGATACGGAGATTGGGTATCGGCTACTTAAGGCGGAGCATTGTTATGCCGTTTTCTTTTCAGAAAATGTATTTCACTGTACGTATTCGGCTTTTTTGAGAGATTGTCGGAGTTGTCGTCATTGTTTGTTTTGTACGGGGTTGGTCAATCAGGAATATCATATTTTTAATAAACCGGTTTCTGAGGTTGAATATAAAAAATATTGGGAATATATTTTTAGTGGAGATCGGAGGGCTCTAGATGAGTCAGAGCGACAGTGGAATGATTTTCTTTCGACTCAGGGGGAAGCCCGAAAAGTTTTGGTTCATACGGATAATTGTGAGGGAAATTATCTCACTAACTGTAAGGACTGTGTGGATAGTTATTATATTGATAACTCTCAGGATTGTCGGTATTGTACCGATATTCATTATAGTAAAGATTGTCAGGATATCAGTATCTATGAAGGTGAGCTTATGTATGAGGGGCTTCATGCAGGGCCAAAGGGCTATGATATTGCGATGGTTCAAATGATATGGTTTGGTTCTGCGATTCGGTACAGTATTGAGTTGTGGTATTGTCAGGATTGTTTTGGGTGTTCGGGGTTGAAGAAGAAGCAGTATTGTATTTTTAATAAGCAGTATTCGAAGGAGGTGTATTTTGAGCTGAGAGATAAGATTTTGGCTCATATGAAGGAAACGGGGGAGTGGGGAGAGTTTTTTCCGACAAAATACTCTCCGCATTCTTATAATCACACGATGGCACAGCGGTTTTATCCAGAAAACTCTGATTCTGTTCAGCCCTTTGGGATGGAATGGGATCGTGAATGGGAATCTAAGTTGAGCAAGAAAGTCGGAGTTGGAACGAATGTTCCGAAGGATTTAAAAGATTTTCCTGCGGATGGAGTGAAGCAGTCTTTTGTCTGTAGTGAAACGGGGAAAGCGTTTCGATTTATTCCGACGGAATTGAAGTTTTATAAACAATGGAATTTGCCCTTGCCGACCAATGATCCTCTGGTTCGGATTGAAAATCTCTGGGCGGAGATGGTTAGTAAAAGAAAAAGCTAAAAGATAGATCATTTATTTGGTTTTGATTTGGTCGACAAACACTGTGTTTTTGTGCTATAATAGTTTTCCAAAATGGCACTAAAAACCTATCTCGTAAACATCCCTCAGGCAAACGACAAAAATGCGGCTTCGTTTGAGGAGATATTTGTGCAGTTGCATGAAACGGTTCGAGGAAAGAAAATGTCGTTTGAGATTGTGGTGATGGGGCAAAATATAGGTTTTTGTTTTACGGCGGATCCGGCGACTACGGAAGTGATTGCGGGGGAGATCTATGCGATGGCACCTGAATCGGATATTGTTCCGATTAAGGATTTTGTAGATAAAATTACTCCAAAGACCCAGTTCCTCAGTAGTGAAATTACATTGCAGCGTAATGATTTATTTCCGCTGAAGGATTATCGAGATTTTACGAGTGATTCTCTTTCAGGATTACTTAATGTTTTATCTAAGTCGATGCCAGGTGAAGGAGTGTGGATTCAGTTTGTGACGCAGGCAGAGCAGGATACGGGATTTCACCACTTTCGACTCAATATTCGACGAAAGTTGGATCGAGTGACTCAGTTTTTTAGGGTGAAATATTGGTTTAAAAAAGGCGCGGTAAAAGGTTTTGGTCCGAAGATAGATGAAAAGTTAGAAGGTCGACTGTATCGAACGGCGATCCGTGTGGCGGCGCATTCGGATGATCCAAAACGGGACCCTATGCCTCGGATTCAGGCGGTGCTTGGAGCGATGCAAAACTTTAACACGCTCGATCTGAACTCAGTGAAGACGAGTAAAATTCATAAAGGGGCGTCTCATTTGGCTGATTTCAAGAAGCGTAGTCTGAATAAGAAAACAGCGTTTATGCTTTCTACAAAGGAGCTAGCGACGCTCTATCATCTCCCGAAAGAGTCAGAGGTTCCGAATATTATTCATGTTTTGGCGCGAAAAGGAGAACCGCCATCGGATCTTCCGACGGATCGAAATGATCCTTCGATTTCGTTCTTTGGAGAGACTAATTTTCATGGAAAAAAAATTCCGTTTGGAATAAAACGAAATGATAGAAGACGGCATTTGTATACTGTGGGAAAATCTGGGTCTGGGAAATCAAAGCTCCTGGAGTTGCTCATTCAGAATGATATAAATAATGGAAAGGGGGTTGGAGTTCTGGATCCGCATGGGGATCTGGTGGATAACGTGCTGAGGATGATTCCGGAGCATCGAATTAAGGATGTGGTGATTTTTGATCCGGCGGATATTCATTTTCCAATTAGTTTTAATCCTCTGGCTGATGTGCCACCGGAGCTCAAGATCCGAGTAACGATTGGGTTTATTGAGATTTTCAAAAAACTTTTTGGGGCAAACTGGACGCCGAGACTGGAGCATGTGCTGCGGTATACGACGTTGGCCTTGCTGGATACGCCTGGGACGACGATCTTGTCGATCCTCAAGATGTTGACGGATAAGAACTATCGTCAGACTATTGTTCGGAATATTCAGGATAACGTGGTGAAAAACTTTTGGGTGAATGAGTTTGCGGGGTGGTCTGAGAAATTTGATAATGAGGCGATTACGCCGTTGCTAAATAAGGTCGGGCAGTTTGTCTCGACGAATATGATTCGGAATATTGTAGGACAACCTGAGAATAAAATTGATTTTCGGGAGATCATGGATGGGAATAAGATCTTGCTCATGAAGGTTTCGAAAGGAATCCTAGGGGAAGAAAATGCGGCGCTGATGGGGGCTATTGCTATTACAAAGGTGTATCAGGCGGCGATGAGTCGTGCCGATCAGTTGGAGGATGATCGAGTGGATTGGTATATGTATGTTGATGAATTTCAAAACTTTGCGACTGATACTTTTGATGAGATTTTGAGTGAAGCTCGTAAGTATCGATTGAATCTGACAATTGCGCATCAGTTTTTGGGACAGTTGTCGGATAAAATTCGGACGACGGTGTTTGGGAATGTGGGTTCTATGATTAGTTTTCGAGTGGGAGGAGATGATGCAGAAATACTGGCAAATGAATATAATCCGAGATTTTCTGAGCGGGATATTATTAATCTCGGGGTTCGAGAATTTTATTCGAAGATTTCGATTGATGGAGAGTTGCGTGAGGCTTTTAGTGGTCGATCGCTATTTATGAAGTTTCCTGAGAAAGATTTTCGTAAGGAATGTATTGATTTTAGTAGAGAGACGTATGCGAGGCCAAATGAAGAGGTGCAGGAGATACTGAATTCTTGGGAAGAAGGGAAGTATGACCCAAAAACCAAAAAGGATGAGGCGGCTGATAGTAAAAAGCAGGAGGATGATCCATTTGCGGAAACTGAGTTTGTGGAGCCAATAATATAATATCACGAAAGACAAACCGAAGGGTTTTATCTCGTGGGCTCTCTTTTTCCTTAATGGTATTCGTTCGACTAAGGAAACCACGAGACCTTAGTCTCACTCATGGTTTTAAAAATTCTTTTTTGTTGATACTTTATACTTACTGCTTAATACTTGTTTTAATATGTCTAAAAAAGTAATCGGTATCTGTTGTGGAAGAAGTTGCTGTAACCGAAATAAGTTGTTGTGGAGTAAAGTGAGAGAGGTAGAAAGAGAGAAAGATGGAAAGATGGATGGAGTTGTGATAGAGGAGGCGATGTGCCTGGGGATGTGTGAAGATGGTCCTAATATCAGAGTCGATGAAGATGGAGTAAGAAGGAAAGAGTCAGGGGTGACAGAGGAGGATTTGGAGGGGGTGATGACAGGAGTAGCTGAATAACCGAGTAACCTAATAATTAGGTAGGGGGCTGGCTTAGGCCCTATTGTTACATTTTTGACTGTAAAAATGTAGCTTTGGGTATTGATTACTAGTTTTTTTGTCGACGAAAATAAAATGCTCCAACGACTCCAATAAACATCCAGTAGGCGACTACGGCGATGAGTGATGGGTTGGCATCGTAGCCAAAGAGGGCTTTGAGGTAGAGTCCAAGTCCTTCAGATTCACTGAAGATGTTAGAAAGGTCATAGAGTGGTTTTTGTATGATGGGGAGCCATTGTGCTCCTTGGAATTCTACGATCCCGTGAGCGAGAAGTCCGGCTGCCATGACGAGAAGTACCCCTCCACTGATTTGAAAAAATTGTTTTGGATTTACCTTGTGACTAGAGAAGTAGATTCCGTAGCTAAGTGCTACCGCTGTAATAATCCCAAAGGCCCCCCAAACAAGTGAAATAGCTCCATTTCCTTGGGCGTCGATGGCGTTGAGGAATATGACGGTTTCAATTCCTTCTCGGATTACCGCACAAAAGCTGAGAACAGCGAGCATCCAGAGTGTCATCTTTTTTAGGATTACATGTATTTTTTCGGCGACGTCTCGTTTGAGACATTTTCCTTTTTCTCGCATCCAGAATACCATGTGGGTTATGAGACCGCAGGCTACAACCATAAGAATTCCTTCGTATATTTTTTCGTTTTTTCCTTCAAATCCTCCAAGGAAAACGTGGAATATCCAAGCGAATATGATGCTACAGATAAGTCCGGCGATGACTCCTGTCCAGAGATAGATGTCTCTTTTTTGCTTCTCGAACATGTGTAGGATGGCAAAAAGCATTCCGACGATGACGCCAGCTTCTAGACTTTCTCGAAATGTGATGAGGAATGCACCCATTATGTTTACTTATTTTTTATTAGGTATACCTAACTTTATTTTTTGAAGAGATCTCGTCAAGAAAAAATAAGTAGTTTTTGAAGTTCGATCTGCTTGGAAGGATGTAGTATTAAAAAGTTATTAATTTAGAATGAAATTATTAGTAAAAAAAGGTTATATTTTATTGTATTTTATAGTTAAATATTGTATTTTCTCGCTACTTTATGCCTCCTGAAAATAAGAAGAATCCAGATGAATATAAAACGAACTTAAGGTTTGGTATGTTGCCTGATGATATTATAGAAGATGATGTAGCGGATGAGCTTGAAAAGAAAATTAATGAATTTAAGGGTTTTTTGGCTGAGTTTCCTAAGCCTACAGCAGAGGATTTGTTTCGTCGTTTGAGTTTTGAGAATCAAGATTTGAATTATATTTTGAGTGATAATAGAGGAGAGCTAGAGGAGTGGATTCAAAGTCTTGGATTTCCAAGTGAAGAGAGTCTATCTCGTGGTCAGAATCAGTTGGATGATATGAAGGATCGAATTTCGGATAGGAAATATCTGGAAGATGTTTTGAAGGATCCCAAATTATTGGATGGGGATTTTGATGATTTTGCGAAGGCGGTGAAGCAAAAATTGATAGATGATGGGTTATTGGAAGAAGGTACTTGGGATAAAGGGTTTGATATGGCGATGAGTACGAGTGCGAGTGTGAGTGCTTCTTTGGGAGAAAATACAGATGTGGCTTTGTTTTCTGGGTTTTCTGAAATATTGAAGGCTCAGTATGAATTTGTAGTTGAAGCAAAAGAGGCGAAAGAAAAAATGATGGAAGTATTGTCTAATCCTGGGGCGATTTTGGATTTGGATTATTTGAAAGCTCATAGTATCGAAAAAGCTCTGGAAAAAGGAAAGCTACCGTCAGGGAAGGTATTGGATCGTCTTATGGATGATAATAATGTTCCGAAGGAGCTTCAGGCCGTATTGAAGTCACAGCTTCAAGGAAAAGCGGATACATTTTGTATGGAATTACAGGAAGGGTATGAGGAATTATTGTTGGAATGGCGTGGAAAACCGAATGATTTAGAGGGGAATAGTGAGTATCATAGATTATTTTCGACGCATTTTGATGGAGCAGCGGTTGATCCACATGATACTGGGGAGGTGCAGGTACTGAAAAGAATGATTTTTAGTTCTGCTAAGGAGTCTAGAAGTGTGACTCAACTCAAAGCTTGGTATGCCGAAAATGATAATCGTTTTAGGGATTATCGAAGAGATTTGGATCTTCGGGTTAAAGAAGAGGCTGAGATGTGGGAGGATATTAAGGAAATTGGAGATTTTGAACTTGGGTACAAACATGATGATTTGAGGAAACGGTATCAGAATGAAAGAAAGAAATGGTTTGGTTCGACGTATTTTTCTCCTCCAGATCAATTGGTTGCGGTTCGAGAGTTGAAGCAGGAGGTAGAAAGTAGAAAAAGAGAATTGGAATCTTATACGGAACATGGAATACGTGACTTAGAAGGGCGGTGTAAGGGAGGTGCTTTTGAGTGGGGGGATGGACATATGAAATTGGGAGTTCAATTTAAAAAATATTTAAAGGCTACTCAGGAGATTAAACCGTTGGCAGAAAGGCAGAAGAAGTTGTGGGATATGCAGGCTCAGTTTGGGACATTGCAATCACAAATGAATGCGTGTGATGGATTGTGGAAATCTATGGAGGCATCAGGTATTCCTAAAGAATTTATAGAGGAACATAGTGCAGGTGATCGTGTTAAGTTATGGAAAGAGATGACGTCTCATATGTTTGCGAATGAGTCGATGAATTTTAGTACTGACCAATGGAATGTTTCGGCTTATTATCAGAAATTCAAAGGAATTGTGGATAATGTGAAACAGAAATATAAAGAATCTCCTGAGGCTGAAGATAAGACCAAAGAACAAATAGAATCAGATTTAAATACTAAAAATCTTCCACTTCGAGTAGATAATGACTTGTATGCTGGTAATTTTGATCGATTTAAAACAGCCATGATGCAGACTTGGGGGGTCAAAAAAGAAGCCTTGGAAGGGTACAAGATAAAAGGATTGGATACGAAGCTTAAGCATCTTCATACGGAATGGGAAAAACAACATGAAACCTATTGGGAGAAAGAATTTGATGCGGTTTCAGGAAAGTTGAATCATTTTTCGGATGTTTTGTCGAATGAGGATCGTACACCTGGAGATAAAAATAAGGTTGGATATTCTTTTTGGAGTGGAATGGTGTCTCTGACGGGAAATTCAAATAAGAACGCTTTTAAAGCTAAGTATGATATTTTGAACGCTAATGCTTCTAAAATTCTAAAGGTTGGGAATCGAATTCGAGAAGGAGTTCGAAGATATGATAGTGTTATGCGTAATAAGCCGTATAGAGATTATTTGTTAAGTTCCGAGGGATCTGGGTGGAAGGGTAAAATTGATACGGTTTGGATGGATATGAAAAAAGGAATTTCTGAAGGGAATTTTGATGGTGTAGATGCTGCGTTTCAAAAAAAAGAAGGTCTCTATCGAGATAGTCAGAAGGCGATGATTGAAGGACAGTTGGAAGCGAAACAAGCAGAGGAGGAAGAAAAAGAAACAACGGAGAAGTTAGAGAAAGAAATTACGTTTAATAAATCACTTCAGTCGTTGAATGGGAAATTGATGATACATTTGAAAGCGGATAAAACGGTCAAACAACAATCTGCTGGTGATGGAGCCACGGTTGGGGATCAATCCCAAAGATTTGCGAGTGAAGCTGAATTTAGAGCTTCTATGCTCAAAGATATGCCAGAACTTAAGGCCTATGAGGGGGAGGAATATTTGGATCTATGGGTTAAACAAAAATATAGCGCTCTAGAAAAAGGTGAGTTGGGAGATGATTTGTTGGCGATGATTGAGGCGAATGGAATTTCTCCTCTTGCGAAAGAAATTGAGGATCGAGGGTTGGATATTACGGAAGCGGAAGCTCAAAAATTGGAAGAATATGGGATGCGGTTGGATATGCTCAGTGGTATAGATACTCGTACGATGGAGCAGGGAATTAAGCGTCTGATGGAACTCAAAAATGGAAGTGGAATGCAGTCGAGAGTCGATATGTTGTTGAATAAAAGTAGTGGTGTGAATTCTGGGCTTATGGGGACCATGATGTTGGGGATGTTGGGGAGTATGGAATCAAGTGACTATAATATCTGGAAATCAGACCTCAGAAAATTATCTCCGACGAGCGATAAACAAGCGGATGCGGTTGTGATTATGAAGAGTTTGTTTTCACAGGATTCATTGATGAATCGGGTTCGTAGAGATATGTCGGGGATTCAGTCGGACTTCCAGAGTCGAGGGATTAAGTTGCTCAATGTTGAGTGGAATGCTTTGATGGAGAAAGAAGAATCTGGAGAATTGACTCCAGAAGAAGAGGCGTTACTGGTTATGCTGGAAGAAGAGCAGGCGGCCGAAGAAATGTCTGAGACACCGGAAGATGAAATCAGAGGTTTCTTTGAAAAAAGTGGTATTGATATTTCTAAAATTCCAGAATCTAGTTTTCAGACTTTGAGTGCGTTTAGAGTTAATCTTACTAAATTTGGACAATCTCCGCTTACACAACAACAGTTACTTAATGGTTTAACAAGATTTGGAGCGCTTTCTGATAGTCGTTTTGGACCATTGTCTGAGTTATTCAAGGGAGGAGATAGTGGGAATGTTTCCTTGGATATTTTTGAGGCCATTGGAGATATGGATCAAGGTTCATTCGATATCTGGTTGAATCAGATTCGAACTATGTCTATGGCAGGAACTCCTGGAGATAGGGCGCATCAAATACTGGATACATTGTTTGGAGAATCCGAAGAATTGGTGTTGGAGTATGAAGAAGAGGGCGAAGGTAAAGAGGTTGAAGGCTTGAAAGAGGAAGAAAATGATGTGGATGAGGAAATCTTGGATACAGAGGTTGAAGTAGGGTATGCGTTGTCTCTGGATGATGAATCTCAATCGACTACGGTTCAAGCTCAATCTGGAGGCGATGATACGGTAGCAGTGGTTGATCCGTTGGTGGAAGCAGATTTGATTCCATTGACTGAGCAAGCTGATCTGGAGGATGAAGAGAGAATTTCTCAAGAAGAGATGAAAGCGCTTTCTGATGAAGGGGAGGTATTGTTAGAGGAGGATGAGGCGGTGGATAATATGGAAAAAGAGGTCGTAGAGCAGGAGGAAGTTGAGCAAAAAGCTGCAGAAGTTGAGGCAGAATTGGTAGATGAGGACGTCGCATTGGCTGAAGAAGTTGTGGAAGCTGAAGAGGTTTTGGGTGAAGAAGAAAAAGAATTGGCAGAGGAAGCTATTGAGTTGGCGGAATTAACAGACGAAGAAATAGATGCGGTTGCTGATGGAGCTGATTTGGATGCGGTGTTGGAGTCTAAGGCTGATGCGGAGATTGAGGATGTGGATGAGTTGGTGGTGAATATGGATATAGATCCAGTGGAAGTAGATGAGCTAGTAGATGAAAATGAGGAACTAATTCTAGAACGAGAGTTGGCCTATGCTACGGCGGAGGGCCTTGGAGATGATGATGAGGAAGAGGCGGCATTGGAAGAGACAGCAGAGGCAGAACTGGCAGAGGAAGAAGTGGCATTGGAAGAGACAGCAGAAGCAGAGGCAGAACTGGCAGAGGAAGAGACAGCATTGGAAGAGACAGCAGAGGCAGAACTGGCAGAGGAAGAGGCGGCATTGGAAGAGACAGCATTGGAAGAGACAGCAGAAGCAGAACTGGCAGAGGAAGAAGTGGCATTGGAAGAGACAGCAGAAGCAGAGGCAGAACTGGCAGAGGAAGAGGCGGCA
>JABAZT010000015.1 GCA_018608565.1 Candidatus Altimarinota bacterium | reverse complement strand
GTACAATACTGGTCAAGATTTTGTGTACACAGATAAGTTCAAAATTTCCAAAGAAGATTATGAAGGTGAAATAGGAGTAGAAGACGAAGAAGGCGGTAAACTTTTTAGAAATACTGATACCAATGGTCGTTTCCACTCCGATTGGTTAAGCATGATGTACGAACGACTTATCGTCGCAAGAGATTTGCTTCAGGATGATGGAACAATCTTTGTATCAATAGATGAAAAAGAAGTACATAATTTGCGAATGGTGATGAATGAAGTTTTTGGGGAAGAAAATTTTGTGTCAGAAATTATTTGGGAAAAGAGGTTTACAAGAAGTAATAATGCAAAAATGTTCGCTACACTTACCGAAAAAATCCTGCTATACAGGAAATCTGATGCATTAAAGACTATTCGTGAACCCAGAAATGAAAAAGCTGATTCAACTTATTCAAACCCTGATAATGATCCTCGTGGTGTTTGGACAAGTGTTTCATACGTAAACCCAGCAACCAAGACAGCTCGTCCTAACTTATCTTATGACTTAGTAAATCCCTTTACAGAAAACAACGTAATACATCCAAAGAATGCTTGGAAGTATAGTAGAGAGACATATGAGAACCATATACGAGAAAATAGGTTATATTGGGGGAAATCAGGAGAAAATGCCTATCCACGATTAAAAAGATTTTTAGCTGAGATGGAAGATGGGATGGTGCCCGTCGACTTTTGGCCTCATAAAACAACTGGAACTACCGATAAAGCTAGTAAAGATTTGGCGGAATTAATGGATGGGAAAATTTTTGATTTTCCAAAACCAGTTGAGCTGATTCAACGGATGTTGAAATTATCTCCCTCAAAAAGTGATACTGTCCTTGATTTCTTTTCTGGTTCAGGAACTACAGCACACGCCGTAATGGCACTCAATGCTAAAGATAATGGAACTAGAAAGTGCATATCTGTTCAACTTTCAGAACCCTGTGATGAAAAATCAGAAGCGCATCGAGCAGGGTATAAAAATATTTCCGAAATAGCCAAAGAAAGAATCCGTCGAGCAGGAAAGAAAATAGTAGAAGAAAATGCTGATAAACTAAAAGAACGAAAAACGTCTCTGGATATTGGTTTTAGGGTCTATAAAACAGACTCCACGAACATGAAGGATGTCTACTATCATCCGTCAGATATTCAACAAGATCTACTCGAAGACTTGGAAAGTAATATTAAAGAAGATAGAACTCCATAAGACCTGCTTACACAGGTGATGCTTGATTTAGGGCTGACACTTGATCTGCCTATAACAACGGAACAAGTCCAAGGTCATACGGTGTATAGAGTTGCGGAGAATGCACTCGTGGCTTGTTTTGAAGAAGCTGTAGATTTTAAAATAGTAGACACTATTGCTGAGTGGCAACCACTCAAGGCGGTATTTCGTGATAGTTCTTTTACCGATGATAAAGATCGGATCAATGTTGAAACCCGTTTCAAACGACTCTCTCCAGAAACCTCTATCACGGTCATTTAATCTATGAAATTTAAATTTAAACAACAACTCTATCAAACAGAAGCTACCAACGCCTTGGTGGAAGTGTTTCGAGGACAAACTAAGGGACACAGGAAAGAAACAACCAGTAGAGAAGGATTATTTGTTGAAGAAATTTTTTCGAACAAGAAAATCGAGTTAACCGATCAAGAAATTCTAAACAACGTGCAAGAACTTCAAAAGACTCAGGGAATTCCTGTAAACAAACAACTGCAGGGCTTGGATTTTTCGGTAGAAATGGAAACCGGTACTGGGAAAACCTATGTATACACCAAGTCTATGTTTGAGCTGAATAAGCAATATGGCTGGAATAAGTTTATCATTATGGTGCCGTCTATTGCGATCCGTGAAGGAGTTCATAAATCACTTGAAATAACAGCAGAACATTTCCAAGAAATCTATGGAAAAAAAATTAGGTTTTCAATTTATGACACGAAGAATAAATCGAATCTGGTAAACATTAAATCTTTTGCCCAGACCTCAAATATTGAAGTTCTAATTATGAATCACCAAGCTTTTGCTACTAAGAGCAAAGAGTCGAGAAAAATTTATCAAAAGCTGGATGTGATCCAATCAGAAAGACCCATTGATATTATAAAAAGAGCTCGTCCCATTTTGATTATCGATGAACCACAACGATTTGGAGATAAAGCAGAAAAAATGTTGGATGAATTTAATCCTTTATTTGTGACCCGATACTCAGCAACGCATAAGAAAGAAAAAGAATTTAATAAAATTCATCGGCTTGATGCGATTGATGCTTATAACCAAAAACTGGTAAAAAAAATTAAAGTAAAAGGAATTGAGGTAAAAGAAAACACGGGTACGAATGGTTTCTTGTTTTTAGATCGTATTCAGATATCTAAAAAGTCTTATCCGACGGCCATTTTAGAATTTGAAGTGAAACAAAAAAATGGAATAAAAAAAATACTACGAAAAGTAGCAGAAAAAGATGATTTATTTCCACTTTCAGGAGAACTAAGTCAGTACAAAGGCTATGTAATTAAAGAAATAAATGGTTTAACTAATACAGTTGCCTTCACCAATGGAGTAATTTTATCACTCGGACAAACTATTGGAGATGTAGATGAAAAGCATATTCGTCGAATACAGATCAGAGAAACCATAAAATCTCATATAGAAAAAGAGAGGAACCTGTATCACAAAGGAATTAAAGTGCTTTCCTTATTTTTCATAGATGAGGTGGCAAAGTATCGAACCTATGATGAAAATGGAAATCATCTGGCAGGACAAGCGGAATACGAAAAAATATTTGAAGAGGAATATGAACAGGCACTCTGTCAGAGAGAGCTTTTAAGTGATGAATATAATGCTTATCTGGATAAGCTAAATGTTAGGAAAACTCATAACGGTTACTTCTCTATAGATAAAAAAGGGAAATTCATTGATTCATCAGAAGCTCGAGGAGAAGGGAGTAACGATGTAGATGCCTATGACCTCATTATGAAACAGAAAGAAGTATTACTGAGCTTCTCAGAGCCTACACGATTCATCTTTTCTCATTCAGCACTAAGAGAAGGATGGGATAATCCAAATATTTTTCAAATATGTACGCTCAAGCATAGTCAATCAACCATCAGTAAGAGGCAAGAAATTGGTCGAGGACTGAGAATTTGTGTAAATAATAAAGGTGAACGGATGGACCAGGAGTATTTAGATAATGAATTTTTTGAAATAAATACTTTAACGGTTGTTGCGAGTGAATCCTATGAATCATTTGCTACCGACCTCCAAAAAGAAATTCTTGATTCTCTTTCAGGTCGCCCAACAAAATTAACGGCTGATTTATTTAAAGATCGAAAACTTACCAATGTACAGGGCGAAACCTTTGTTTTCGATGAGAATAGTTCTATGGATCTTATCTTTGCCTTTAAAATGAAAGGCTATATTGATCAGGATTACAAAATAACAGAAAAGCTCCTTGAAGATATTGAGACCAAATCCCTAGAAATTAGTCCTGAACTACAGCCGTTTACAAGGGAGCTAACTGAAATACTTCTAAAAGTGCACGAAACTAATACCTACAAATCAAGTGAAGATGGGAATGTTGATAATATTTTTGAAAGAGAGTTAAAGCCAAACGAAAACTTTGCCAAAAAAGAGTTTCAAGACCTCTGGAAAAAGATAAAGATAAAAACCGTTTATGATGTTGATTTTGAGACAGAAGAACTGATTAAAAAAAGTATTGAAGCCATCGATCGAAATTTAGAAGTTCGACAAGTATCGGTTCGAATTACTGAAGGATCTCAAAATGAAGCCCTAAGTGAGGAAGAATTAAAATCAGGAGAAGCACTCAAAAAAACATCTCAACAAATCCAAAAGACAGAGAGCATCTTAGGAGCCACAAAGTATGATCTAATTGCCTCTATTGCAACAGGAAGTAATGTGACTCGAAAAACAGCGACTGCCATGCTCAGAGGTATTAATATTGAGAAATTCAATCAATTCAGAATGAACCCTGAACATTTTATTCAAGAAGTGATAAGAATTGTTAATGAACAAAAAGCAGCAACCTTGATCAATAACATAACCTACCACAAGACAGATCATTCTTATGATGACGAGGTCTTCACTATTAATAACTTTCAAGGTTCACTTAAAGAGAACATACTTGAGGCTAGTAAACATATTTATGATTACGTAAAAACAGATTCCAAGGTAGAACGTACCTTTACCAAGGATCTTGAAGCTGGAGAGGTTCTTGTATATGCAAAGCTTCCAAGCGGATTCAAAATACCAACCCCTGTCGGAAATTATAATCCAGACTGGGCTATTGTCTTTGATACTGCTCAAGTTAAATATATATACTTCATTGCTGAAACCAAAGGAAGTATGAGCACTATGCAGTTAAAGAAGTCTGAAAAACTAAAGATCGACTATGCAAGAAAGCATTTCGAAGCTCTTGGAAGTGCAGATATTAAATACGATGTAATTAGTACCTATGAAGACTTAAGACAGAAGGTTTTGAAATAAATTAGAATGACTAACGAAGACATTACACTGCCGGTTGAAAAGAATATTTACTTTCTTCAAATGAGAAAAAAATGATTCAAAAAATAATTTCTATCAAAAATATCGGTAAATTTTTAGATTTCCAAAGTTCA
>JABAZT010000012.1 GCA_018608565.1 Candidatus Altimarinota bacterium | reverse complement strand
CCAAATGGAACGGCTTATTTTTCTGAAAAAGGGGATTTGTCACGAAAGGTTTTTTTAACCTTTTCTATAGACTCAAAACTCAAGAGCAAGAAAAACCAGGAAAATATGAATCTTCTTATTTCTGATCTTTCTGGATTTAAGGTTGTTAATACTGATGAATCTGGAAGAGATACCGAAACGGTAACATTGTATTCTAACTTGTTTGCTCATGCGTATAGATTTGCGTTGACTCATAATTTTGATGAATTTGATAAGAAGCAGTCTTTTTTTAAGGTTCTTAACTCTATGGTAGAAGGGAATGAGAATGTGGTGGTGTTGAAGAATGTATTGTTGAAAGAGAAAGCTGATTTTGAAGCTCAAAAGATAAAGAAAGTAGAAGTAATAACTGAGCCTGAAAAATCGGAAGATGAAAATCTTGATTCGAATGATGATGAATCAGTTGGTTTCTTTGATAAGATCTTTGGAGAAAAATCGGAAGATGAAGCGTTGGATGAAGTTGTATCTCAGGAGGAAGCCCCTGCAGTTTCTTTGGATGAGTTTGAAAATTTGATTGATGGGAGAGCGTTCTTCTACCAATCTCCTTACTATAAATTCAGTATGAAGGTTCCTTTTGGGTATTGGTACTACAACTATGGGAAACAGGCGGGAATGATTACTCAGGTTGGTTTTGCGGATACAGCGATATATTCAAGAGGGGATATTGATTATTGGTTGGAAATTTATGATGCTGCTGCTGGTCTTGAAGTTGGTTCTGTTTCTCGTGATGGAGTTTTTGAGTTGGTTAAATTATCTGATGATGGATCTCGTTTATATAAAATTTATGGAAATTTAAATTATAAGGATGAAATGCAATCAATTGCCCAAGAAATTAAGTCCTGGTGAAAATAATTTGTTTTATTCTTCTTGAATACTCTATACTTTAGTAAATATACGTTATTTAAAAACATGCCTAATAATCAACAAAATCGTTTGAATTCTAGTCCGGGAGCTCTTTTTATTCAGTCTATAGTGAAGATGGTGCTGTTCTTGGTTGTTTTTGGAGGAATTGCTTATTTGATGTTAAATCAGGATACGCGTAATGACTTATTGAAGGGATCGGTTTTTAATCGTTTTGAGGAAGGGGTTGAAAATGGAGCTGAGTTTGTTACTGATTCTTTAGAGACGAATACATCGGGTATTCAGGTGACTCAGTTTTTTCCACCGAAGCAATTGAAAGTTACTGATTTTGAAGGGGTTGAGCATTCTTATCCATTTTTTCAACGGAGTCGTATTTTTGTTCCACGTTTTAAATTTGGAGCTACTCCAGATAGTAACTGGTCGGTTAAGTTTACTTTGGATCCGGAATCAGAGTCTCCGCGTGATGCAGTGGTTGATAATCTTACTGATAAGACGGTTAAAGCTCGGTTTTTACATACGAAGCCAGGGAAGCATACGTTGTTAGTCGAAATTCTGGGTGCTAATGGAGAGGTATTGAAAACCTTGCGACATGATGAAATTTGGGTGTTGGATAAATCAATAGCTTTATTGGGGGACTCTATATTTAGAGGGGCTCATATTGAGAGTTTTGCTTCAAGTGAAGTTGGGGTGCCATCCCGAGTTTTTTCTGAGGATATAAAGTTTTCATATCCAAAGCGTTATGAGGGCGAAAATTATGGACATGGTCTTGATATCTATCTAGAGAAGGCGTTTGCTGATCTTGGGAAAGTTGTTTTTCCAGTTAATCTTTCTTCATGGATTAGTCCTGGTTACGCACTTAATGGTTTTGTTGAGGGAAGTGATGTTCGGAAACCATACCTTTTTTCAATTGATGGGAAGCTTGAACATGAGGCTTTTTTAGGAATTGATGAATTTTGGATTGGTTTTTTTCATGATGCAATTGTTAAAGGAAATTTAGGAATTGTTGAGTATGAAGCGGAAATGAATGGCTTGCTTGAGTATGTCTTGGATCGAGGGATTATGACGGATCAAATAAAACTTATTAAGCCTACTTTTTCTTCTGAAATTGATATGAAGGCTTATCGTGAAGTGATTGATTCGATTGCTAAGAAATGGAATGTGAAAGTTGCAGCGGATCTATATGTTCCATCTAGAGAAGAATTTGGAAAATTTGTTTCGCTTGATAACGAACCAGCCCTTACTGGTTACGGTATGGAGAAGATTGCTCGTCTGTTGGCAGAGGAGGATGTTGCTTCTTGGCCTATTTCAAAGGAGGAAGAGAAAGAGGTTTCAGTTAAATAAGTTATTCGTGAGTTGCGTTTTTTAGTTCTGTTCCTAGTATTTGATCACTTTTAATCTCCGTCTTATGGCAGATAAATATGATCATCTTTCGCTTGAACAAAAATGGCAACAGTTTTGGGATGAATCTAAGACGTTTAAGACGTCGGATGATTCGGATAAGCCAAAATACTATGCTTTGGATATGTTTCCTTATCCATCAGGGGCGGGGCTGCATGTAGGACATCCTCTTGGGTATACAGCGACTGATATTATCAGTAGAAAGAAACGTCATGAAGGCTATGAAGTATTACATCCTATGGGATGGGATTCTTTTGGGCTTCCAGCCGAGAACTATGCGATCAAGACTCAGGTGCATCCAGAACAATCCACTCTTGGTAATATTGAGACGTTTAAAGCCCAGATTAAGTCTCTTGGGCTTTCGTATGATTGGGATCGAGAGATTGCGACGTGTTTACCTGATTATTATAGATGGACGCAGTGGTTCTTTCAGTTTTTGTATAAAAATGATCTAGCCTACCGGAAGAAAGCACCGGTAAACTGGTGTGATGACTGTAATACGGTCTTAGCGAATGAACAGGTGGTAGATGGTAAATGTGAACGTTGTAAGCATGAAGTGATCCCTAAGAAGCTGACACAGTGGTTTTTCCGTGTGACGGATTTTATAGAAGATCAACCGGAGGTAAATGGATTGTTATCTGGATTGGATACGATTGATTGGCCGGAGTCTACGAAGTCGAGTCAGAAAAATTGGATCGGTAGAAAGACTGGAATTAATATTGAATATCCAATAGTTGAACTTGAAGGGGAATCGGTGACTTGTTTTACAACAAGACCTGACACAAATTTTGGAGCTACGTTTGTGGTGCTTGGGCCAGAGCATCCTTTTTTGAATGATCTTTCTAGAATTCCGAATGCTGATGTGGTTGAACAATATGTGATTGAAACTAATAAGAAATCAGAAAAAGATAGAACTGAGCAAGGGACTGAAAAAACAGGTGTGTTTACTGGTCTTCATGTGGTTAATCGTGTGAATGGTAAAAAATTGCCGCTATATGTTGGAGACTTTGTTCTTGGACATGTCGGTACGGGAGCGGTAGTAGGAGTTCCAGGGCATGATTTGCGTGATTTTCAATTTGCTCAAAAAATGGGAATTGATGTTATTCGTGTGGTTGTTGATGCTGAAGGGGATGATTCCCCAATTACAAGAGAAGAGCAGGTGCAAGAAGAAAAAGGAACAATGGTGAATAGTGAGTTTTTGGATGGCTTAGATATCTGGGAGGCAAAAGAAAAGATAACAGAACATTATGTAGCTGAAGGTTGGGCAGAAGAGGTTGTAAACTACAAACTCCGAGACTGGTTGATCTCCAGACAACGATACTGGGGGAGTCCGATCCCAGTGGTATATGATGATGAAGGAAATGAATACTTGATTCCAGATGATGAATTGCCGGTGCATCTTCCGAAGGATGTGGATTTCAATCCAGATGGTGAATCTCCGTTAGTTAACTCTGAGGAATTTCATAGTGCTGAAGCTTTGAAACAAATAGAGGAAAAACTCAAAGCTACTGGTGAGTTGTCAGGAGATAGAACGATCGTGCGACGAGAGTCGGATACGATGGATACGTTTATGTGTTCGAGTTGGTATATGTGGCGGTTTATGGATCCGAAAAATACAGATATGTTTTGTGATCCTGATCTGGCAAATCACTGGGGACCTATAGATCTTTATGTAGGAGGAGCGGAACATACGGTGTTACATCTGCTGTATGCGAGATTTTTCTGTAAGGCGTTGAAAAAACACGGATACATAAACTATGATGAACCGTTTGCGAAGCTTCGGCATCAGGGACATATCCTCGCTGAGGATGGACACAAGATGTCTAAATCTTTGGGGAATGTAGTAAATCCAGATGATATTGTTTCTGCTTTTGGGGCGGACACATTGCGATGTTTTGAGATGTTTTTGGGGCCGTTTGATCAACGAAAACCATGGTCTACTGGATCGGTTGGAGGAATCCGTAAATGGCTGGATCGAGTCTATCGTGTATATCAGAAACCAATGATTGAACGAGAAGAAACTAATAAGTGTGAAGCTTCGATGAGTCTTGTACATAAGACGATAAAACAAGTGACGGAGGATATTGATAATTTCAAATTTAATACTGCGATTTCTACGCTTATGATATTTACCAATGAGTTAACCGCTCTAGAGGAAGTGCCTCGTGAGGCGTTGGAAACCTTTGCTTTGTTGTTGTCTCCATTTGCACCACATCTGGCGGAGGAGTTCTGGCAGGGAGTGCTGGGGAAGGAGGGGACTGTGGCTTATGAGCCGTGGCCTACGTATGATGAAAAATATTTGGTTGAAGATTCGGTGACATATGCAGTGCAGGTCAATGGAAAGGTGCGGGCTGAGTTTGAGATTGCGGCTGATAGCGATAAGGATACGGTTCTCTCTACGGCGAAGGAGTTGGAGAAAATTCAACAGTATCTATCTGAAGGAGAGATAAGGAAAGAGATATTTGTGCCTGGGAAGATTGTAGGATTTGTAGTTAAATAGTTTGTGCCTGTTTGGAAATTTCAAAAATATAAAAATAATACTACTCTCTAACTATGAAAAAAATTATACTGGCTTCGTTGCTAATGATTGTATTGTCTGCGTGTGGATCAGTCCAAACTCAAGAGGAGGATGTTATTGTTGAATCTAAAACAGAAGTAGTAGTGGAAACACCGGTTTCGGTGCCTGTAGAAGAGGAAGTGGAGATTGTCATGGAGGAACAAGAAACAGAAGTCTCAGTGATAGTAGAGCAAGAGGTCGACCGAGTGGTGGAAGAACCAGAGGTGGTAGTTGTAACAGAAGTTGAAACCGAGGTCTCAACTGAATCTGAATTGGAAGGGGATTCGGTTTTTACGCTTGAAGAAATTGGGAAACATAATACACGAGAGGATTGTTGGACGGTGATTGGTGGTCAGGTGGCGGATGTGACGAGTTTCTTTGGAATACATCCAGGAGGGGATCGTGATCTAGCGAAAGCTTGTGGGATTGATGCGAGTGTTATCTTTGCTCGACAACGTGAACATGATCCAGAAGGATATGAAAAACTAAAAGAGTTTGTGATAGGAACGCTTGGTGAATAATTTTTTATTCTTATGCCTGCAATAGAGCTCTACACTCGAAAACTAGAATCAGTTGATAATATTTTAACTGAAGTTTTTGGGTATGAGGTGGTGTATGTTCATGGCGAGAGTTTTAAACGCCTGGTTCATCCTGAGACGAAGGATGAGATCATGTTGTATGACTATGAAAAAGGAGACCATGTGGCGCCTTTTTGGAGAGATGTATTTACGGATCAAAAGGGGATTGGGATAGAACTTTGTCTGAGAGTGAAGAATCTATCCGAGATATATCAGAAGATTGATAAGATTGAAGAGGTTTGGAATAGTACGATTACGAAAAAACCGTGGGGGACGGAAGAATTTTATTTTCGATTGGATGAGGGGTATTTGTTTCGGATTATTGAGGGATCGCTATAGGGAGTATTTTTGTTACTGATTTGCCCTTATGGAAACTCCAAAGGCAGTCTTGGTATTTGGCCCGATAATAATTCCGCCTTGATAAGTAGTTGATGGGCGTCCTGATTTTATGTCTGGATTGGATTGTGCAGTGCTTTCTAATAGATTTCCATAAGTAGTATCTAACTCGTGTTTAACATTCGCTTCCAATTGAACATCATGCACGTCTTCTCCACCTATTGGAAGTATTTTGCCTGATTGGAATTGTTTTTGTTTTTCTGGTGGTTCTGTTTGGCTTTGATTGAGTTTGGAGAGTAGATGGTCGCTTACTTTTTTTGCTTTTAGAATTACTTCTTCATCAATTCCGTGTTCTTTCATTCCTTCCATGAATTTTATTATTTCGGGATCGTGTTCTTCTAGTGGAATGTCAGTAAGTTCTTCTAATTTTATTGGTTCTTGAGCGTTTAATTCTATGTCCTGCATGACGGATTTATTTTGACTGAGAGTTTGATCAATCATCGTAATAACTCCAAGGACTAGCTCCATTATTTTTCTTTGTTCTTCTTTTTCTATATCAAACTGACTTATTGAATAGAGAGTATTTCCCATAAGTCTTGGATATTTTTCTACGAGTAAATTTATATATTTTAAATACCATTGATCATCCTCTTTTGCGGATTCTATTATTTGGTCAGATATGCTACTTTCAACGGCAGGTAAGTGTTTGAATAATTTGTTTTGGAGCATAACTAATTGATAGTTTAAACACAGCTTGTTGTCAATTCTGTGTTTCATCCTTAATTACCTTTTTGTTCTTCAAGCCATCCATCAGGAATTACAGAGAATCCTATGTTTGGTTTCCAGTCTATTTGTGCATATTCATAATATGGTGATCCGTCGGCATCTGGTAATAAAACTTTTATTGGGAAATTGCTATGAATACTAACCATTGTATCAGCTGTTTGTTTTGTGCCTACATGATCTGTGGTAATTATTCGATAGCTTCCATCTCCTTGGTACTCTGCTTCAAATTTATATCCCCATGAAGGAACATCTGAGAAACAATTTATTTCTCCTGCTTCGGGTAGGTCGTCTTTTGGTTTTTCTGACATCTATTGATTATACCATTATATATTAAAAAGAGCCAGATTGCTCTGGCTCTTTTAGTTTCTGCTTTTTATGATTTGATCCTGTGATCTACATCATTCCAGGCATGCCCCCCATGCCTCCCATACCTCCCATACCTCCTGGCATAGCTGGTGCTGCTTCTGCAGCGGTTGGGATTTCTGTTATGGCAGCTTCCGTTGTGAGGAATGTAGCCGCGATTGAGGCTGCATTTTCTACGGCTGACCTGGTTACTTTTTTAGGATCGATGATTCCTGCTTGGACCATGTCTTTGATGATTCCATCAACGGCATCAAATCCTTCGTGTTCTTTGGCTTTGAGTACATCGTTTACTACTACCGATCCTTCGTATCCTGCATTTTCTGCAATCTGTCGGATTGGGGCTTCTAGTGCTTTGATGACTATGTTGACTCCTACTTGTTCGTCTTCGTTTGAAGCTTTGTAGTTTTTGAGTGATTGAGCTGCTCGTAGTAGAGCGACTCCTCCTCCTGCTACGATTCCTTCTGCGGAGGCAGCTTTTGTAGCGAGAACCGCATCTTCGAGTCGGTGTTTCTTTTCTTTGAGCTCTACTTCTGTAGCAGCTCCGACTTTGATTACTGCGATTCCTCCTCCGAGTTTCGCTCGTCTTTCGGCTAGTTTTTCTTTGTCGTACTCAGAGTTAGAGTTGTCCATTTCTCGTTCGATTTCCGTTACACGGTTAGCGATGAGTTCTGGTGATCCTCCTCCGTCTACGATGGTTGTGTTTTCTTTTGTCGCGATTACTTTTTTGGCTTCTCCTAGATCGGCCATTGTTACGTTTTCGAGTTTGAGTCCTACTTCTTCAGAGATAACTTTTCCTCCTGTGAGGATGGCTAGATCTTGAAGCATTGCTTTTCGTCGATCTCCAAATCCTGGAGCTTTTACCGCTAGAACGTTGAATGTTCCTCGGAGTTTGTTTACTACGAGTGTTGCAAGTGCTTCTGATTCGATATCTTCGGCTACGATCACTAGGTTTTTGTTTCCTGATTGTACGATTTCTTCTAGAACTGGAAGAATTTCTTGGATGTTGGCGATCTTTTTGTCCGTGAGCAGGATTTTTGTGTTTTCGAGCTCTGCGGTCATAGTGTCTGTATTACTCGCCATGTATGGAGAGAGATATCCGTTATCAAACTGCATTCCTTCTACGACGACTTTTTCTAGTCCGAGCGTATTTCCTTCTTCTACCGTTACGACCCCAGATGTTCCGACTTCTTGGAACACTTCAGCAATTACTTCTCCTACTTCTTCGCTCTGAGCAGAGATAGTAGCGACTTGTTTGATCATTTCGTTTGAGTCGACAGGGATTGCCATCTGTGCGAGTTCGTCTGCTACTACACGAGCCGCAGCGAGAATTCCTCTTTGGATAGAGATTGGATTGGCTCCTGAGGTTACGTTCTTGAGTCCTTCGGTGATGATGGCATCGGCAAGAACGGTAGCCGTTGTAGTACCGTCTCCTGCTGAATCATTCGTTTTAGAGGCTACTTCTTTAGCAAGTGTAGCTCCCATGTTGGCGTATTTGTCTTCAAATTCTACTTCTTTGGCAATAGTAACTCCGTCGTTTGTAACGACTGGTGATCCATAGCTTTTCTCTAAGATTACATTTCGACCTTTTGGTCCCATTGTGACTCGTACTACTGCGGCGAGATCGTGTACTCCTTGAGCAATTTTTGCTCGAGCATCGTTTCCGTATTGGATATCTTTAGCTGACATGATTGTTTGGTTAAGGGGGTAGAGAGGTTGATGGATTGAGGGATTGAGAGGGCGAGAGATTGTATTTTTTCTTTTAATCTTTCCGCCTTTCTATCTTCTTCACTCCTTCACAATTGCTAAACAAGAATCAATTCCGAGAACATAGAGTTCTTGTCCTTTGATTTTGATTTCAGTTGGAGCGTATTTAGTAAAGATGACAACATCTCCTTCTTTTACTTGCATTGGGATGTCTTCTTTTCCTGGACCGACAGCAATGACTTCTCCTTTCATTGGTTTTTCCTTGGAAATCGTATCTGGGATAACAATACCTGAGGCGGTAGTGGTTTCGTCTTCGATCGGTTTTACGATCACGTTGTCTTGTAGTGGTACGAGCGTGCTCATATCTTTAGGTATTATGAAAATAAGAACGCAGAGAATTTAGCAGACTAAGGGGTCGACTGTCAAGAAGAAGGTGGTGGAAAGAGAAGATTGTTTATTGATGAAACATACATATTCCGGCGGCAATTCCGACGTTGAGGCTTTCGAATTCGTTTTGCATTGGTATATGAAGGAGTTTTTGACAGTTTTCTATTATTTCAGGACTTAGTCCTTGTCCTTCATTTCCAAAGGCGAGAATATGAGAAGAGGGGAGTTCGGTCTCAAAGAAGTTTTGGCTCTCGGAAGAGAGAGAAAGTCCGTAGAGGGGGATAGAAAGATTGAAAGGTTGGGGGAGTGAGATGATTTGGAGGGAAAAGTGAAAATGAGCTCCCTGTGAGGCTCTGAGTGTTTTGGGACTCCAAATGTCAGCGCCGTTGTAGGTATAGATAGTATTGTACCCGGCTGCGACGGCGGTTCGGATAATGGTTCCGATGTTCCCTGGGTCTTGAAGGTTGTCGAGGAGGATGGCTTTTTTAGGAGGTGATTGAGAGTTTGAGGGATTGAAAGATTGAGGGTGGGGGATTATGGCTAGTATGCCTTCGGGGGTTTTTGTAGGAGTGATTTTGGTGAGAAGGTCATCAGGAACAATGATGCTTTGTGATTCGAGGAGTTTGAATTTATGGTATTCAGCGTGTGAGAGGAATGATTCTGAGAGGATGAGAGTAGTGAGTGGTGAGTGGTTAGTGGTATGAAGGAGGAATTCTTCTACGACATGGATTCCGTCTAGGATTAATTTTCCTTCGATTTCTCTGTATTTCTTGGAAGTTCCGAGTTTTTTGATTTGTTTAATGAGTGGGTTTTGGGCTGAGGTTATTTTATTCATTAGTTTGTCTTGAGAGATGTACACGAGCTTTTGGTGTAACTGGATCACATTCTAGTGAAGCTTCGAAAGAAAAGAAATTACATGTATCGGACTTTGTTTTGGTTAAACGATGTTTTATGAGCTTTATAATTCGTTCATTACAGACGGTTGCCTCTATGGTATTAATTTCAACGTATTTTGATAATTCTCGTTGTAGATGATCAATATACTGGAGTATTTTAATTCCTTTGTATCCCGAATTTTTTTGTGCGGATATTATTTCAATTGTTTTACGGGGTGTGTTGTATTTCCAAGTTAATTCAAAGGCTTTTTCTTTCTCTTTTAGATATTTTCCACGACTTGCTTGTAAGGCTGACCATGTTTTTTTTAAGAAAAATAAAATATGTTTTTGAATTGGATCTTGTCTTTTTAGTAACTCAAATGTAATAGATTCATTGGTATCTATTGATAATATCCCAGCTTTTAATCCTCCAGTTGATTCTGAAATTCTCTTTTTCATTTGAAGGACTGTATTATTTAGATTCATGATAAGATTTCTGTTTTTATGAACAAGCTCTGTATTTTTTTTACATACTTGTTTGCAATTTAGGACAAAAAAGGCAAAATATCTCGGAATGTCTAAACAAAAAATCCTCATTATCGGTTCGGGTCCTTATTGTATTGGGAGTTCGGTAGAGTTTGACTGGTGTGGAGTGCAGGTATTGAGAACGTTGAGAAAGCTTGGTCATGAGACGGTTTTTATAAATTCTAATCCTGAAACGGTTTCGACTGATTTTGATGAATGTGATCGATTGTATTTTGAAGAACTAAGTTTAGAGCGAGTGTTGGATATTATAGATAAAGAAGAACCTGATGGGGTGGTGTTCTCTACGGGTGGTCAGATTGCTCAGAATCTTGCGATGGAGCTTGGAGCTCGGGGTGTGAACTTGCTTGGAACCTCTGTGGAGAGTGTGGATCGATGTGAAGATCGTGAAAAATTTTCAGAGCTTTGTGATAGGTTAAAGGTTGATCAGCCATGTTGGGAAAGTTTTGATACTCTTACTGATGCTTATTCATTTGCGGATGAGGTAGGGTATCCAGTATTGGTTCGTCCGAGTTTTGTTCTCTCTGGAGCGGCTATGGCAGTAGCTACCTGTGAAGAGATGCTCAAAGAGTATCTGGAAACAGCCGTAGGAAGTACTGAAAGTTCAGTGGTGATCTCTAAATTTGTAGAAAATGCGAAGGAGGTTGAGTTTGATGGAGTGGCTCAAAATGGAGAAATAATAGTCTCTGCGATTGCTGAACATATAGAAAATGCAGGAGTGCATAGTGGAGACGCGACGATTGTCCTGCCACCACAAAATCTCTATCTAGAGACGGTACGAAGAGTTCGTCAGATAGCACAAAAATTGGCGAAGGAACTCAACATCTCTGGTCCGTTTAATATCCAGTTTCTGGCGAAAGAAAACCAGATCAAGGTGATTGAATGTAATCTTCGAGCGTCTCGGAGTTTTCCTTTTGCTTCTAAGGTTTTAGGACAAAATTTTATTGATGTAGCGACACGGATTTGGATGGGAGAAGTTTTTAAAAATCAAGAAAAGAATTTATTGGATGTACAGGATGTAGGGGTAAAGGCGGCACAGTTTTCTTTTTCTCGACTCAAAAATGCAGATCCAAATCTTGGGGTAGAAATGAGTAGTACTGGTGAAGTTGCTTGTTTTGGTGAAACTATGGAAGAAGCATTTCTTAAATCTCAATTGTCTGTTGGTTTTACTCTTCCAAAAAATGATAAACCGATCCTTGTAACTATTGGGAAGATAAAAGAGAAAGCAGAATTTCTTTCTATTGCTCGAAAATTTGGACAACTTGGGTTTACTTTTGTAGGAACAGAAGGAACAGCTGAGTTTCTGAGAGATAACGGTTTTGATTGTAAGACTGTGTATAAGATTTCTGAGGATAAGCATCCTAATGTGTTGGATATGATTGAAAACAAAGAAATTTCAATGGTTATAAATACGCCTAATAAATTTAGTCATGAAGAAATTTCAGATGGATATTTGATTCGTCGAAAAGCGGTAGATCAAAATGTGCCATTGGTTGTTAATCTACAGATTGCCAAGCTTTTGGCTCGTAGTATGAATCTAATCAAAAGTACGGATGAACTCTCTATTCTGTCTTATTCTGAGCGTAAATTAGTAGGATAGTTTTGTATATTGTTAAATTGATAGAAAAGCATAGGTTTGTGATTTATAAGAAAGTGGCTTGATATGCTTGAAAATAAGCTCTTTTTGAGGTATAATGATGTGATAATTTAGTCTTTATAGATGATATTTAATACAACCTATGCCGCAGAAAAGGTTCGTGGTCTCAATGAGACGACGGATGGAGTAGGGAGTTTTTTTGGTGATATTATGGCGAGTATTCCTTATTGGATTGCGGCTATACTAGTATTTGGTCTTACCTTTGTTTTGGCTAATTTACTCAAAAAATATGTTATTAATCGAATTATTAGCAAAACTAAGCATGAGGTGAATCGAGAGGTTATTATTCTTACTGGGCGTGCCGTATATGCAGGGGTTTTGTTGTTAGGGATTGCTATTTCGTTCAAGATTGTTGATTTTGATCTTCTTGGGTTTTTGGGATGGATTGGTCTTGGTTTGGCATTTGCCCTCCGTGATGTTTTGGCAAATATTATTGCTGGAGTGACAATCCTAACGCAAAAACGTTTTGTAATAGGGGATATCGTAAAGGTTGAACATGTGTTTGGTAAAATTACGGATATTGATGTTAGAGTTTCTATTGTGAAAGATTATGCAGGGACGGATCATATGGTTCCAAATTCGACGATGTTTAATGCCATAGTCCAAAATCTTACCTCTAATGAAACCCGTCGTCTTGAATTCCCTGTAGGAGTTCATTATGCGACTCCTCTAGATAAGGCGATTCCATATGCGGTAACGTCTGTGAAAAAACATAAATCAGTACTCAAAGAACCGGCGGTTGAGGTTCTTGCCTCTGGGTTTGGCGAATCTGCAATCACGTTGACGGTTCGATACTGGATCGAATCGCATGATAGTTGGCCTCAGATTCAATCAGATATTATTGAGAAACTTCATGCGGACTTTAAAACAGCTGGTATTGTGGTTCCGTTTCCTATTCGCACATTGGCTACTGATCCTTATGACAAGGGGATTAAGAAATTAGTGAAATAAGTAGCATTAAGGGGATTAATTATTTATGATTTTTTTATAAGAAATTTATTTTTAGCTATGGCTAATTAAAATTAGGAAACAATCGATTTGTAGTTTAATGAGTTGAGATTAATAATATAGATAGAAGCTTTCTACGGAGAGTTCTACATATTGTTTTTTAACTTTTTATTTCATGGAACCGACTACCATTGTACTTCTTAAAATTCTGGGACCTGTTTTTTTTCTGATGGCGTTTGCGGTATTTTTTAGACCACTTCTCATGCAAAAAATAATTTTTGATTTTTTAGATGAAGATGAAGAACTTTTTCAATGGGGATGTATTGGCTTTGTAGCTGGAATTGTGATTGTTCAGTTTCATAATATTTGGTCTGGTCTCCCGGAGGTGATTATATCTTTGACGGGTTGGCTTATGATAGCTGAAGGAATCCTATTTATTCTTTTTCCAAGTGTGGCAAAACGATTTATCAAACTATTTAGTCCTTCGCTCCTTATTGTGGATGGTATACTGGCCCTTGCTATAGGTACCTATTTTTGTTGGATTGGTTTTTTATAGAGAGACTTCTTACCCCCTTGACTTATTATGGAAACTGAAACTATTGTTATCGCGAAAATTCTAGGACCTTTGTATATACTGGCCGGAATCGTTTTTCTTGGAAGACCTAAGATGGTTCAAAAGATTGTAAAGGAATTTCTTCGAGAAGAGGAGGAGCTGTTTCAGTGGGGAATGGTAAGTTTTGTTATTGGAATTGTCGTTCTTCAATTTCATTTTCTCTGGAATACATTTCCGGAAATACTCGTTTCCTTTTTGGGAGTTTTTGCTGTTGTGAAAGGAATTCTGTTTGTCTTTCTTCCACGATTAACTAGGCGTTTAACTCAAAAATCTATTGACCTCTTTATAATTTTTGGAGCTTTTTTATCTATCATTATAGGAATGTATTTCTTTAAGATCATCTATACATGATTATGAATTACTCTTTTGCTACGGTTTCGGGAAAGATTTGTCAGAATCCTATTTTGGGTGTAGAAAAAGACATATCTTTTGTTTTTAATAATATGTCGCATCATCAAGAAAAAACGTGGAAGCATTTTAATGATAATCCACTCACTCATAGTGCCGGGCATTACTTGCAGACGATACATGATTTGCGAAAAGAATTGGGATATGCTCGAATGGTGGATATAGGAAAGAGACTAGATGTGAAGTCATCTACTTGTTGTGCGGCGCTTCGATCACTCAAAACAAAAGGATTTGTGAAAGAGGATCCGAATCGTTTTATACTTCTTACGGAAGATGGAGAGTATTGGGTAGAAGTCTTGATTCGAAATGAACAAATGCTTGAACGTTTCTTTGTTGGTTGTCTTGGAATAGATCCTATGCAGGCCGAAATAGATGCGTGTAAGATAGAACATCTTATTAGTAGTGAAACTTCGATGCATTTGTGTCGATTTGTAAAATTTATGGAAGCGAATCCGGATCAAATGCAAAAATTTATTGGTCAAATGGAATCATATAGTTCATCTAATGAGGGAGCGCTTCACTGTGAAGATTGTCCTCATACGGATCAATGTAAGGCAATATTTGGAGTAAAGAAGGAATGTTGTGGTAATTGTGAATGATATATTTTTTAATCACCTGTATTAATGGAAATTACATCTACCGATCTTAGTTTTATTCGTGGGTTTTTGCTCAGCCATCGTTTTTCAGTTGTAGCCACCGTCACGGCAGAAGGAGATCCAGAGTGCGCAAAGGTAGAATATTTTCTTCTTGAAGGGGGTTTAGACTTGGTATTTAGGACGCAGCGAGATTCACGAAAATATCAGAATATTATTCATCATCCTACGGTAGCTTTGGAAATTGGAGATTTGGATACGGATACGGTTCAGTATGAGGGGGTAGCCGAAGAGTTTTTAGGCGTTTTTTCTAAGAGGGATTCGGTGGCAATTGCTTCTCGTAGCCGAAAATCGAGAGTTATTTATGATGAGGATGATATTGTGTATTTTGTAGTTAGACCTACCTGGGTTCGATATACGAATGTAGCTACTCGTCCGTGGAAACAATTAGAAATTAACTTTTAGGTCTATGAAAACTATACCAGAGTCTAGATATCGTAGGTGGATTCAAAAACAAGGATATGGGAATATTCAAATACAATCTGTTGAGCAAGGAAGTGTATTAACTATTCCTAAAAGTGATAAAAAACAATTAATTGTTCCGATCGGTGGGACTGTTGATATTCAAGAAGGTCAGGACTCCAATGTAGATAAGAAATATTTTCATTATACTTTAGGAAGTACGGAACTCCGACTCACAAGCGAAATAACGAAATTAGTTTTTATAGCAGAAAAAATTCGTTTTGATGATTCTGATTCAAATTTTAGGATTCAGAAACATTATTTATATGAATCTGTAAAACAGATAAGGGAAGGATTTCTTGGTTGGGTGGATGCAGGTCCAGATTCGGTGTGGGGACTTTTGGAGATAGAGCAAGATCTTGGGTGTTATTTTTATTGTCCACATACAGTGGAGATCCCCATTTCACAGAAGAAGACGAGTGATGTTTCACTCTTAGTTGAATTTGGAGGGGTTGAATGTGTTCAGTTTGAAGGAATGATCGAGGCGGTAAATCATCCTATCCCGGATTGGGTAAGAGATCATCCTTTGTATAAAAATATGCGAATTCGAGTTTTTTATTTTGTTCCATCCTGGGTACGAAAGACAAACGTATCTAAATCCCCATGGGATACGATCGAACTTATAACTTCTTCTCAATAATGAAAGTTCCACTTACTACCAAAGCTTTTTTTCGATCTTCAGTCTTGTTATTAGCTTTTCAATGGTTGGTTTTGTTTTTCTTTTGGGGTGGATTGGTGGTGTATTTATATAATATATTAGATGGACCTGTGTTTTTTTGGAATTTTATTTTTATTTCAGTATTGCTCTTGTTTTTGAGCTATTATTTCTTTTTTGAATGGTATTTTAAACGATGGACTGCGAGTGAGGAAGATTTTGTATGGATTAGTCCTTGGCCGCATCAAATAACAGAACAATATTCACTTGAAGAACTAAGAAGTGGAAAAATTAGTCGATCTTTTTTACAGAGAGCTTTTGGAATGGGGACGATCCATCTCGTATTTCAAAATCAGGAAAAAACGGAACGAAGTCTTAAGATGCCATGGATTCATAATCCTAACCTTGTGCTTGATCATATAGAACGATCTCAAATCACTAAGTTTAAAAGTTTTTTGAAGTTATTCCCTCATGGAGTATTGACCTATAGTAATGGTGATAAAAGACCGCATTCGGCTTTTGTTCAAGTGCAGAGTAATCTTCAGAATGAAATTTTTTTCAAAACGTGCAAAGACTTTAGAAAATATCAAAGTTTGGGGGTTAATCCTTTGGTTTCTCTTTCTTTTGGAAGAGGAGAGAAGGGCGTTCTTCATATAAAAGGAGTGGCAAAAGAAATTGAAGAGCATCAACTCAATAATGAACAAAAACATAATATCGGGACCAAGCTGATAAAACGAACGAACGTTTCATGGGATGGCTATGCATATTTTCAAATAATTCCTACTGAATTTCGTTTGTTTCAAATTGATCAATCTCGCATTGATAGTACTCACTTAATATTAGATTAAATAATGGATATCACCAATAACCCAATTACTCCTCATGTTCGAGAAAGTATTTTAGTTCCTAGTTTCAAGTGGCTCCTTATAGCTTGTTTACACTTGGGAATTGTTCTTTTTGGACTTATTGAATTTTCTTTTAATATTTCTTATATATTACTAGTTATGCTTTCTTGGTTAGTTTGTAATTTGTTGGTATTACTAGCCTGGTATAATAGATATTTTCAAATATTTCAGGGGGTTGTGGTTGTGCGGGAGGGAATATTTTGGATTAAAAAACGTATCTACTCGCTCGAAAATTTGCAGAAAGTTATTAACCGACGATCTTTGCTTGGGCGATTATTACACTATGGTAGTATTCATATTGAAATTGAGCCGTTTTCGACACAACCTATTCATGTTGGGATTCCTTATATTTATGATTCTGAATCTTATGTAGAGATGCTGAGAGATCAAATGTTTGACTATATGGCTACTTCTCACGACTCTCGTGTGACGAAGGCTTCTTCTTCATGATTTTACTATGAAATTAAAACGTACTTTATCTTTTTCGCATGTACTTTTTTATGGAGTTGGAACTATTCTGGGGGCGGGGATTTATGTTTTAGTTGGGAAAGTTGGAGCAACCGCAGGAATGTTTACTCCATTGGCTTTTTTGTTAGCGGGTATCGTTGCGGCTTTTTCTGCCTTTTCATATGCAGAGTTAGCCTCTCGTTATCCACATAGCACAGGTGCTGCTGGATATATTCATCAGGGAATAGGTAAGTCTTGGGTTTCTACTTTTTTTGGTTTTGGGATAGTGCTTTCAGGGATTGTTAGTGCAAGTGTTTTGACTCTTGGTTTTGTAGGTTATTTTCAGGTTTTTTTTCCTCTTCCAAACATTGTTGTTATTTGCGGATTGCTATTGTTTTTAGGGCTACTGACTCTCTGGGGAATTAAAGATTCAGTCACTGTTATTTCTGTTATTACTGCTATCGAAATTATTGGTTTATTGATTATTGTTTGGATTGCTCGAGGTAGTTTTTCTGAATTTCCAGAATATATTACACAGACACTTCCTTCTTTTTCCACTCTAGATATGAGTGGCGTTTTGGCGGGGATGTTTTTGGCTTTTTATGCTTTTATCGGTTTTGAAGATATGGTGAATATTGCTGAAGAAACAAAAGATCCTTCGAATGTTTTGCCTAAAGCTATTATTGCTTCGCTTTGTATTGCAGGAGGACTTTATTTTTTGATTGGAGTTGTGGCTGTTTTAGCACTTCCGATTGAATCATTAGAGTCTAGCAAGGCTCCATTGGCAGATATTTTCAGGCTCTATACCGGGAAATCGCCTGTTCTAATTACAATTATTAGTCTTTTTGCGGTGGTGAATGGGATTGTCGCTCAAATTATTATGGCTTCTCGTATCTTATATGGGATGGGGGAGAAAGGGTGGATTCATAAAAGTATTAGTTATCTTTGGGCTTCTCGAGGGACTCCAGTTACGGCAACTATTCTTGTGGTGAGTGCTATTTTTATTTTTTCACTTGCGGTTCCTATTGTCCCATTGGCTAATGCTACGAGTTTTGTAACTCTTACTCTTTTTGCCGTGGTGAATTATTCTCTAATTAGAGTAAAGCAAAAAACGTCTAAGCAGAGATGTGTATTTAATGTTCCAATGTGGGTTCCGGTTATAGGCCTTGGGCTGAATACTGTTATTTTAATACAAAAAATATGGCAATGGATCGTATAGGTATGTGTGTTAGTTATATTATTACTTTTTTTTATCTGGCGCCTGAGTTAGCGCTGATCCGGCCAATGACCTAATTTCTGCTGGGGTTAAGCTTTTAGGATCTTTGAGTGCTTTTGCAGCAATGCTTGCAATTTCTTTTGAAGTCTTTTCGTTTTGAGCCATGGGAGTAGTGATAATCTATGTCTATGATTATACTAGTTTATTAATGAATTTCAATTTTCTCAAATATTCAGTTAAATTGAGAAACTTAATGTTGACTTCAAAACAGCTGGTATTGTTGTTTATTTTTCTATTAGTACATTTGCCTACTGATTGGTATGACAAGGGGATTAAAAAATTAGTGAAATAACTACTTGATGAATTTAGTGTAGTTATTACTATCTGATAGTTCTTTTTGAGGAGCGCCCAGCTGGCGGAATTGGTAGACGCGCGCGACTCAAAATCGCGTACCGTAAGGTGTGAGGGTTCGATTCCCTCGCTGGGCACCATAAAATAGCAGACTCGTTAGTCTGTTTTTTGTTTTACGAATATTTTTTTCTTTCTGTACTCTTTGGTACTTAATTCTTTTAGTTTTTCTTTTTTGTTTCTGAATTCTTGTTTGATTTTACTTTTAAGACAAAATAATTTTACAACTGATGTTCTGGTGATAGAATTTAGAAAATAATTTTACAATAAATGGTAAGTGCTCCAACAGAAGTAGCCATCTATGTTCCGACCGAAGATGATTCTTGCGCGAGCTTAACAGATTCAACGGATACAGATAGAGTATTGTATCTTGCTGATACGTATGGAAATAAAATTCCTGTGTTGAGTTGGGTTCCAGGTGATGATATGATTTATCATCGTGCAACTATTGGTGTTCCAGATGATAAAGCGGATGTCGGTATTACCTCTGACCCATCTCAGTCTTCGGAGGGAGGTAATACGAATAACTATTGTAAGAATACATCGAGGTTATCAACAGCCGCACCATATAGATTTGGATCTTTGCCTGTGGAACGAACTCCGCTGCAGCGGAGGTATTCGGGATGGATTAGAGGGATAGTAGCGAAGGGATGCTCTAGGGATATTAAGATTGGATCTAAGCATCCAGAACCCGGAGAACTTTATGGTCATCCTGACGTTGTACTTCCTGGAGAAGGAGAGACTCTGGTTTGCTGTGTTCTTCCTCCTGCAGAGTTTATGAAAGATATACCTGATGTAAAAATAATTCCGGGATCTATTATGTTTGAGGTTGATAGTGATCGGCCTAATCAGCTCCTGGAAGAATCTAGGGGGGGCAAGGTGCGTCCAAGTATTAATGAATCAGATTTGAAGAATTATGATTCAGAGGGATATGAACTTTCTATGACAACTGATTGGACGAATGATTTTGCTGTTCAACGATTTGGGCTTACGGTGAGACCTATTATTGGGGCTTATGAAAATCTTACCTGTGTCTATAATCTCTCGATGCGTACTCCTGATGATGAAATTTATGTAGTTTCAATTTTTGATCAAAAAGGGGATCGTTGGATCGGAGTACGAAGGGTTGAGCAGGGAGGGAAAACAGAACAAATGCAGTTTATTCTTGGTGATAATTTTAAGCCTTCAGATAGAGCGGCTAAAGTAGGAAAAGGGGATAAGCTTACCGCGGGGGTGTGGAGCGCAGAGAAGCAAATGGACTTTTGGCACGGAAATCAAAAAGATGCGATAGGTAATGCTCAGACGCTGGGAGTCTATGGGGCGGGGACTCGGATGCATGATGATCCTGCAAATATTGATCACCTTGATGATTCACAAGTTGGGAGACTCCTGCTCGTAGCAGATCAACGTATGAATAGTAAAAATCAGAGAGTTATTGCTTCTGTTCAACAAGCTTGCCTTAGAGTGATTTAGTATAAAACGATCTAAAAAAAAGACCTCAGGAGGAGGTCTTTTTTGTACAGTACCTATCTCTATGCAGCATTATGATAATCCCAATCAAGTTCTCCATCAGTTTGAACTGGACGTCCTTTATGCTGATCGTGATAATCTGCTAGCAGCTGAGCTCGTGTTACTCCTTGATCAGGCGAAGTGATAACGTTTGCTGCGCTATCGGATACGGTGACGATGTCGCCGTTAGCTATTACGTAAAAGAGTTCTCCTTTTGTATGAATACGGAGCTCATCAATTTCTCCTGTTGCAAATTTAGTAATCTCGAATGCATTTGAGGCTTTTTCTGCCATATTGTTAGTCGGTTATTTTTTATATAAAACTACAGTTTTGTTCACAATCGTCAAATATTTTTTATTTATCGGTTCTATTTAGCTCTTAAATTATACTTTAATGTTAAATGTCTTGTTGACATATACTACTTGAGTTTTTTTTATATTTAAATATAAATGTTGTGATGGGATTTTCTGAATTTGATACTTTCGTTGAGATAGGTGCTACTGGTGTTGAGGATACTGGTATTATTTTGCCATCAGAAGGTGATGTTGAGAGAGAACGTTCACAAACTGTTTTGAGAAGACTTTGTGCTAATGAAGATGATAATAATAAGTTGGAAATGGTTGATCCAGGGGATTTAGCCACGGCTAAAGATGGAGATAGAGTTTGGATTGTTGTTCAAGAACCAAATAATCCATCTACGAGAGAAACTGTGGTTGTTATAAAGAAAGATGGTCCTCATAATGGTGGAAATGTTGAAAACTTAGGGTCTAATTATGAAGAAATTTATGGGGTATCAGTTAGAAGATTGTTAAATGAGAAGAATAGGCTTGCTGTTTGGGGGAGAGAGGAGGCGCTCAGAGTCAAAGACGGAGATAAGCGTTTTATTGGGGCGATTACGCCACCGCCGGATGAAACTAAAATAAATAAATTATTGGATGGCGTGAAAACTCAGGCTGATATTAGTTTGGTAGAAATGTATGTTGAAGTGCTTTCTCATGTGTATCAGCTTGTCACTCCCTCTTCAAAATTGCCTTGGACTAAGGGTTTGCTTGAAAAACTTAAAGAAGCGAAGGCTGGATTGTGTTGTAATGGAGGCGAATTAAAACAGTTAATTGGAAATAATGACATAAGATTTTTACCCTTTAAAGAGGAGGGAAATAAGCATCATGTTGAAAATTGGTTGGATGATATTTTGGGATCGCCACAAGTAACTCATCATAATAAACCAAGACTTCTAGTTTCTTTTAAACACGAAGAATACGGTGAATCTGTATTGCAGGTTATTGATAAACCAGAAGGTCGAGAAATTTTATTTTGTGAATCTAATTTTAATCTTTGTGATCAGTTAGCTGAGGGTATGTTGGGTTCTTATTACCAAGAAGAGCATGATGGGACAGGGAGAGGTGATGGTGGTAATACTCAGATTCTTTTGAATGGAGATGATTATAATAAAAGAGTTATTTGGGCTCATGCAATAAAGGGAAGTATTAATCACAATTCTTCTCCTAATCTAAAAATGATTTCCACAAATGTTCCTGGCTTTAGAGATAGAATGATAGAAGTGGTTGAAGAAGCCGCATTGCCATCGGGAATTATTCCAGTGAGTTTTAAATATGGTCGTTCGGAAGCGGCACCACTTACTGCTTAATCTTACCCTCTAATTCGTTCTTCTATCTGATGTCCAACATTGAGGACTCGTTCTTCACTGTAGGCTGGTCCGAGGAGTTGTACTCCGATAGGAAGTCCGTCATCTGAAGTGGCTATGTTTGTTGTGATACCTGTTATTCCTGCCAGACTTGCGGGGATTGTCATGACATCCTCTAGATACATTTTTACTGGATCGTCCGTGTTTTGTCCGATCTTGAATGCAGGGGTTGGGGCTACTGGGGCCAGTATTATGTCTACTTGTTCAAAGGCTTCTTTGAAGTCATTACAAATGAGTGTTCTGACTTTTTGTGCTTTTCGGTAGTAGGCATCATAGTATCCAGCACTGAGTGCATAGGTTCCTATCATGATTCGTCTTTTGACCTCATCTTCGAATCCGGCTTCTCGACTTTCTGTCAGGATTTCTTCATAGCTTTCTTCTCCGACTCTTGTTCCAAATCGAACTCCATCATATCGAGACATGTTGGCTGATATTTCACATGGGGCAATGATATAGTAGGCAGCTACTCCGTATTTAGAGTGGGGAAGTGATATTTCTATAACTTTAGCTCCGAGGTCTTCGAGTATAGCTTTTGCACTATTGACGGCCTCTTTGGTGTCGTCATCGAGTCCGTCGACAAAATATTCAGAAGGAATTCCAATTTTCATTCCTTTTATGTTTTCCCCTAGGTGTCGAAGATAGTCAGGCACCTCTTGATGTCCGGTTGTACTGTCTTTTTTGTCTTGTCCGGCTATGCATTGGAGTATGAGTGCACAATCTTGACTGGTTTTTGCCATTGGTCCAATTGTATCGAGGCTTGATGCCATTGGAATTGTTCCCCAACGAGAGACTCTTCCGTATGAAACTTTTAGTCCTGTGCATCCACAAAAATGAGCTGGTTGCCGTATAGATCCTCCGGTGTCAGTTCCAATAGCTCCTGCGACCATGTTAGCCGCTATAGCAGCTGCTGGACCTCCACTAGATCCTCCGGATACACGAGTGAGATCGTGTGGGTTTTTGGTAACCCCAAAGGCAGAGGTTTCGGTAGAAGCTCCCATTGTAAATGAATCCGTATTTAGTTTTCCAAGAATTACAGCTCCTTGGGCCTTGAGTCGTGCCCATACTTCTCCGTCATATGGTGGTACAAAATCTTTTAAGCTATGAGAACTTGCGGTTGTAAGGATACCATTGGTACAAATGTTGTCCTTTATTCCTAGTGGCATTCCATCAAGTGGTCCAAGAAGTTTTTCTTCTTTATATCTACTATCGGCAGCATCTGCCATTTCTCGTGCAAGATCAAAGGTTGTGGTAACGAAAGCGTTTATGTCTCCGTCTTTGGCTTTTATGTTTTTGATAAAGGCGTCTGTGATTTCTCTTGAGGTTATTTCTCCAGCTTGGAATGATTGAGAGAGTTGGGTAAGTGTTTTTGTAGTTAGGTTCATGGTAGTAAGAATTTAGTATAAGAATTTAGATATAAGCTAAGTTCTACATGATTTTTGGTATTTGAATGCTGTGATCTGTTTTTGGCAGTGTTGAACATTCGAGGAGCTTGTCTTCTTGTTGTGGTTCATATACTTCTACTTCGTCAGCTCCAAAGACATTCGTGAGTCCTGTTACTTGTGAAGTTTCTTCAACTCCTTCGGTGTCTGCTTCTTCTAGCATTCCTACTAGATTCAAAATATTTGAGAGTTCTCCTTGAAATTTTTTAACTTCGTCATCACTCAGTTTTAGTTTTGCGAGCTTGGCAATGTGTCGGACTTCTTCTTCGGTAATGATTGTTTGTTGAGACATAGAACGAGGTGTTTAGTATTCAATATTTATTATCTAGAGATTTCGTGGGTGGAGTATAAAAATAAAAAAAAGACTGTCATCCTGAATTTATTTCAGGATCTTGAATTGGTGGTTACACTTAGTTTCGATGACTAAAGTTATGATTGCGGGGACATTTGATAATTTTCATGTGGGACATCAGTGGCTGATAGCTCAAGCGCTCGATGCATCTGACAATGGAGAAATTGTTATAATAGTCGCACGAGATAAGACGGTGGAACGTATAAAAGGTAGAATTCCTAGGAATAATGAGCTATCAAGGCTTGAAATGATTCAACGATTTGTTTCTTTTGAACCAGAGAAATCTAATATTGAGGTTCGTCTTGGTCGAGCAGATGCGGATTTTATGAAAACTATGGAAGAAGAATTGTCAGATATTTTATTGTTGGGATATGATCAGAAGGTTGATCCTGTATTGTTTGAGGTTCGATTTCCAAGGCTTATTGTAAGAAGATCCGTAGCTTATAAACCAGAAATATTTAAAAGTTCTAAGTTTGGGGTACAATAAAAAAAAATCAATAGATCAATGATAAAACAAAAATTAATATTTCTCTGGGGGCATGTGCGTCGTGCGCCGGCAAATCTTTGGCGGAATAAGTTTGTTTCGGTTACAACCTTTGTGCTTGGGATGTTGATTGTCTTTTGGATCAATATTGTGTTTTCCTTACAGTATCTTTCCCAGTATACACTGGAGAGCCTAGAGAAGCGTGCCGATTTTATGATTCCGTTAGTGGATAGTTATGATAGTTTTACGTTTGAAAGTTTGGACAATGAGCTGACTACGAGTCAGTTTTTTGAAGTACAAACTCAAATTATTCCACCACAACGTATTGGAACTATTGATCTGCCTTCTCGATATCATGTAAAATTTCAGAGCTTGGAGGCGGTTGCTGATGTTTTTGAGATTTTGAAAAAGGATCGATATGTTGACTTGATAGGGGATTGGGATCCTGCGGCAGAAAGAGATTTTTCAGAACTAGCAGAAAGAATACTTTCGGTTCGTGGGACGGTTTTGAATATTACGTATTGGTTTATTGGGTTGTTTATTGTGGGGGGGGTGTTGCTGATTGGGAATACATTTCAGTTGGCACTTTTCAATAGAAAGGAGGAGATCTTTATTGCTCGGATGGTTGGAGCGAGAAAAACAACAATCATGACTCCTTTTGTGGTGGAAGGATGTTTCTTGGGATTGGCTTCTAGTTTGGTGGCTATTTTGTTGTTTACGGTTTTGCTGACTCAGATTGATTCATTACCCAGTGGGGCTATTTTTCTCTACTTATGGGAGTATGTATATATTTGGGAGTTATTGATTACGATGGTTGTGGGTGGTGTTGGGGCTTTTTATGCGGCGGGAAGGTATGTCTCTAAAACAACTAAACGTGTCTGATGAATATAGTTCATACCACTGGAATTTTACTTCAAAAAACTATGCTGCCGAATGATGATGTTATATTGGAGTGTTTTTCGGCAGAGCTTGGTAAAATTTCTATCTTTTGTTCTAAGCTCGCTCGTTCGAAGAAAAAAATTCAAGAAATAGACTATTTTCGTTTGTTGGAGTTTGATCTTAGGGACTCGAAGGGAGGTTTTAAGTTGTCGGGGGTGAATACAAAACATTGTTTTACTCAGTTTTCTTCTGATTATTCATTAATGCAGAAGGGGTTTTCTTGGTTTGGGTTATTGCGTGAACGACTTCCAGAGGGAAAGGTCGATGCTGATTTTTTTGCTTATTGTATTTCTGTTCTGGCTCATATAGATAGTGAGACAGTTTATGCGTATGATGTATTTCTTCGTTTTAAGTTATTACAGGTTCCCGCCTCAATTCCACGATTTGATCAGATACAGGATTCTGTTTATTTTTGTCCTCAGAATTTTGTTTTTTCTGATGAAGCGTTTGAGAATAGTATGTATATCGAAAATTTAACTCGTCAGATTATTGAGTTTATTCGCCGTTCAGATCATGTTATGTTTCGAGAGAAAATAAATCATTTTCCTTATGAAAATTTGAGGGATATATCTGAGGTGATTGAGAAAATTGAGCAATACTGCTAGTTGTTTATTTTTTCTTAAGTCTTAATTCTCTTGAAATTATGACATCTTTATTGTCCATTCCATACCAAACGGTTGGTTTTGTTTTTTTGCCTTCTGGATTGATTCTGGTTTTTTTAGGCCTGTATGATAATCTGTTTTCCACTGATTTTTTTCGTTCTTCTTCTATAACACTCGTCTTGCTTTCTCCTGCTTTGTACTGTGTTTGAGTTGACGTCCATTTTCCATCTTTAAAGGTAAGATAGTTTTTTTTGTATGTTTTTTTTGTTTTAGTGTGTTGGTTGATACTACTATTCCGTCGAGAGGTTCTGATTTTTTGTTGAGATGTATTGATCGTTATTTTCTTTTTGGCTCGACTGTGTTGAAAGATTACAGATCTTGTTTGATTTGATGCTGCATTGACTGTTACTATTAGGTTTGGAGACAGTATGAAGAGACAGAGTGTTCCAGTGATAAGTTTTTTCATTAGTACAAAAATATTATTAATCATTATAAAACAATTCCCTAATAATATCAACTAAAAAGTAATGTAATGTCGTATAAAAAATTGACTCAAGGATTCTTTTTTGCGAGAATAGGTAACGAAATTCTAATTAAATACAAAATGAAACAAATTGTACTTGGCCTCATTCTTACTTTCGGTCTTACGGGACTTGTAAACGCTCAAAGTCTTCCTGGAAGTGCTACTTCTTCAATTTCGGTTGTGAATATTTCACAAGGAAATAAAGATGCAACACAGGTAGGGGTTCGTGCTGGTGATGCGCTTCGTTATGAACTTATCATTTCTTCGGATAGTGAAGATGTTACAGATTATGTAGCTCAGATTGATATTTCAGGTATTCAGGATCGAGTTGAAATTATTGATATTACGAAAGGACGAGTAGAAGGTGGTAAGATTATTTTTGATTCTTATTCTCATTCAGCTCCTTGTGAAAAGAAATTTTCTTTCTTTGTTCGATTTAAGGATTGTTCAGTAGGAAGTGGAGCTCTTAGTATAAGTTCAGAAGGGAAATCAGCTTCAGTTGCTACATCTTGTAGTGGTGGGGCAGCTCCAGCTCAAAATACTCCTTCTAAAGTGATTAAGCTTCCAAGTACTGGACCAAGTATTTGGATTATTTTTGGAGCTATTGGAATGATGTTCCTTTATGGTATTGCTCGTCTTGGAGCTATGAGCCGACGATAATTATAGTTTGTAAATTAGTTTGATAATAAATAAAGACCGCTCGTATGAGCGGTCTTTTTTATAACTTGTAGTACAAATGTGACACTTATTTGTGTTTGGATCGAAATTTAGCCAATTGTGCTTTAAGTTTATCTTGTAGTAGGTCTGCACATTGTGTTACGTTTCTGCCTGAAACCTGTGCATGAAAACGTCCGTGATCTGGATAGAAGATCGTAGCACGACTTTCATATACCTCCCCAGAGTGATGACGATTTTTATCTACGGCGATTTTTATTTCGACGGTATCTTCGTTTTCGCTCTGACCATACTTTCGCATGAATTTATTTAGGCGTCCTAATCGTTTTTCAAAATAGGCTTGAGTGCTATCATCAAACTCAAATCCGCCAACGTTGTAATGATAAATCATTATGAGAGGGGTAAAGAAGTAAAAGAACTTTGGATACAGAAAACCGTACCATCTATGAGATTTTATGGTGTTTTATTCTCCGTATCCATAACTTAAGAATATACAGGGGAAGCGACTTTTCGCAAACTTTTGGGCTTGAAGAAAATGTAGTTTGATTTTCTCCCCATAAAATTCAAAATACTCCAGATGAAAGCAGGAGATATTGTCACACTCGAAATTCAAGATTTAGCTTTTGGTGGAAAAAGTATATCTAAATTACAAAATGATTTTGTGGTTTTTATTGATAGTGGTTTGCCGGGGCAAACGGTAGAAGTAAAAATTAAGAAAAAAAAGAAGAACTATGCGGAAGCAAAGTTTCTGAAAGTCTTGAATCGATCTCCTCAGGAGGTAGAAAACGAGTATCAGGTCATAGGAGGTGCTCCGTGGGCGAAACTGCCTGTAGAGATACAACAAAGTTATAAAGAGACGCAGGTGGTAGATCTCTTTCGGAAGTTTGGGGGATTGGATATAAAAATAGATTCTTTTATATCTTCTCCTGTTGTTTGGGGATATAGGAATAAAGTCGAGTATAGTTTTGGTCCGACAGATGAAGCGTTGGTTCGGGAAGAGATAATTCCGGATTCTGATAAAACTAAAAAAATTTGGGAACATACAGGTTTTGGGTTGGGGTTTAAGAAGCGTGGACAGTTTTGGATGGTAGAGTCGTTGAGGAAACCATCTGGTTTGTTTGATGAGGAGTTTGAGACTCAGATGCATAAGATTGAGGCGTTATGTGAGGCGACTGGATTGCCAGTATATAATGCTCGAACGCAGGAAGGATTTTGGCGGAATTTAGTGGTTCGAAAGTCTTTTGATCAGGATCAATTTTTGATTTGTATGGGGACGAGCCCCTTTGATAAAAAACAAATTGGTAATAAGGAACAAATAAGAGCGGATTTTAAGAATCTTTTACTGGAGCTCTATGGAGATAGAATTGCTGGTATCTGGTGGCAAGAATCTAAATCATTGGGTGATAGTATTCGAAATTTTGAGACTCGTGATCTCCTCTCTGGAGATGAAAAGATTGTAGAACGGATCAATGGTCTTAGTTTTGAGATTTCATTGGATTCTTTTTTTCAGACAAATCCAAAAAGTGCGGAGCGATTGTATGGATTGGTAGTAGAGTCTGTAAAAAATAATATAGAAGAAGATTCTTCACTGATCTTGGATTTGTTTTGTGGGACGGGGACGATTGGGCAGATTATCAAGGCTGCGGTTCCTCAAGTAAAAATAATTGGTGTAGAGATTGTTCCTGAGGCTATAGAGGATGCAAAAAAGAATGCGGAACGTAATAATATTGAAGGAATAGAGTTTTTTGCGGATGATGTTGGAAAATTTCTAAAAGCATTTCCTGAACATAGAGGAAATATCGATGTAGTAGTCCTAGATCCTCCTCGCGCGGGGATAGCTCCTAAAACCCTGAAAAAGGTCATAGAGCTCCAATCAAAGACGATTGTATATGTCTCCTGTAATCCTGCGACGATGGCAAGGGATACTGAGACTTTGCTTGAAGCTGGATATAGTCTTGAAACGATTTCTTGTGTGGATCAGTTTCCGCATACGTCGCATGTAGAGTGTGTTGGAGTTTATAAATCGAGGTAATTGACTTTTTGCTCTGTTTATTTACTTTGTCAGTAATGACTGATGGAGAATCCAAAGAACTACTTGGGATTGAGGTATATGAGACTGAGACTCATCGATATGTTTTTGATTTTGATCAATTAACGGTTGAGATCTCTTTAGGTGATCGGTCTGAGGTTTTTAGGAATATTGGGACTCCCTTGTTTGATGTGCTTGAGCTATTAAAAGAAGGGGATGGATATACGACCCAGGAAATAGCGACAAAGCTAAGTGCAAAAAGAAAAAAAGAATATTCTGCGGCTAGTGTGAACGGATATATAAAAAAAATAAGAGATTCCTTTGGGTTCAAAAAAGGAGATTATTTTTTATCAGACCCATTGTTTGAAACGTTAGATCATAGATTTAATCTTCATCTTCCTTCTTTTAAATTTAGGTCTGAAGTTTTTTCTGGTGCCTCGTATGATTTTAGTTTTTTTCTTGATGCTACAGGGGTTCTTTTTCGTGTTGAAGGAGTCTTGAGGGATGGGATGGATTATATTGATGATTCAAATTCAAGAGTTTTGTCTGTGAGGTCTCAGTCAGAGCTTGAGGTTTTTGATCTTTTATTTGATTCGGAGAAGGGATATACCTCTGATGAAATTGCTGAGGTCATGGGAATTCATAGAAAAAATGTTTCTAAGCTTCTTGGAAAGATTCAACGTAGTTTTCCAGATGGAGAGGTTATAGATTCGGTTGATGGGCGGTATAAGCTTTTACCCGTTTTTGAAAAAAAAGTTTTTAGTTTTTCTTCTATTGAGATTGGGGTTTTTGAAGAAAAAATTGAAATTGAGGAAGTGAGTGATTCTTCTGTGACAATTATACAGGGGCGTTTTTTTAAGTGTTTGAAGTTTTTTATTGGAAAGGGGCACTCTTTCTCACTTTCAGAAATTTCAGTGGGACTTGGATTGACGGAATGCAGTGCGAAGAAGCGTATTGATGAAGTTAATAGACTTGTGAAAGGGGTGAAGCTTATTCATGGAAATCCTGAGGGTGGATATTATTTTAGCCCTATAGAGAGTGCTAATAGAATGTTATCGAATCCTGATCGATTTGAGATAGAGATGGGGACTCGTTTGTTGAGCACAAAAGAAGCTCTTTCAGTAGAGTCGGTCGTGGAAGAGTTAGGGCTTGATGAGTCAGAGTTTGGTTATTTAGTTCATCGTCTTAATTGGCTCTATGGTGATATGCTTATTGAGCAGGAATATGGAAGTATTGCTTTGGATAGAAATTTCCTGTGTGACTCAAATGAGTTCCAGTATTTATTGGGAGAACGAATGTTTTGGGTGGTTGATTTTGAGCGAGGTCTCTTAAAGCGTTTGGATTCTTCTGAGGATTCTGGAGAGCGGTATATACGTTTTATAAATTACTTATTTAAAGATGGAGAGGTTATTTCTTTTCAGTCTATATATGAAAAATTAAGTCTTTCAATTCCAACACAAGAAAGTTATGTACATAAATTAAATGCTTCCTTTGATGAGATCAAAATAATTTCTCGATCTGCGAGCGGATACAAACTTTCCTTTTCACGCCGGGAGAAGATTGTTGATTCTAAAGATTCATTTGAATTACAATTTTTAGGTTTTAATCTAGAAATACAGATTTTGTTTTTATTTTTATTTAGTATTTATTCTTCATATGTTAAGTCTGTATTTGAAAAGAATTTGATGTATACTAATTTGGTC
>JABAZT010000029.1:37898-38503 GCA_018608565.1 Candidatus Altimarinota bacterium | reverse complement strand
GTACCACCGCTCCGTCTATCGCGGCGAAGTCTACTGCATCATCCGCTAGCTCACTCGCTCCTACTGCATCTACTCCTATCGCTGCTGCGTCTATCCCTCCATCTACTATCTGAAGTCCTGATGCTCCTCCTCCTCCAGCCGCAACAGTCCCGACGTCAACGAATGTTAATAGAGAGAAGAGTGTTCCAGCGCCAACTGAATTTTCTATAATATTATTCTCTCCGCCACTCGCACCAAGCTTTGCAAATGCAAGAGTTTCATAATAACTAGCTGAAGAAGTCGCCCCCCAACCATTACTATCTTCCGTCTGTGCGTATCTAGTTCCATTTGAATAAATAGTAAATCCAGCATTACTAACCTCTGCCGAATCCGTATAACATCCATCATAACCAGGTCCCACACCAGCAGCTGTTCCATCTCCCATCCCTGAAACCGTAAACACACAACTTCCTCCTCCAGCCCCAACCTCTACCGTCACATCATCTACTGATGCCGAGAGCACTGTCCCCGTCAGAGTCACACCGTCTCCCGCTGTATACGTCGTATCTGTATCCGCTGCCGGATCCACAAATGTAATATTCCCACTCCCATCAATCTTCATAAAC
>JABAZT010000029.1:2162-37888 GCA_018608565.1 Candidatus Altimarinota bacterium | reverse complement strand
TTCATAAACTGACCATTGGTCCCCAGTGAAGCTGGAAACGTAAGTGTATAATCCTGAGTTACGTTGGCATCCCCAGTAATAGTAATCTTATTGGTGTCATCATCTTCAATGATTAACGATCCAGCCGCAAACACCTGACTAAATAACAATGTGGGTAATACTGCCAGCGCTGTAAGCCGTCTCAAATAGGTATGGTTCATAGAGGGATTAATTATGGTTTAAGTTAAAAGGGTTAGTTTTTTACTGTCTGCCCGATTGTAACCTCAACTACAAATGTATTGCAAAAGAAATGTACAAAAACCTAATGACAGAATCCTGAGAACGTTTTCTATTAAAACTCTCCAAGTACTCACTTAAAATCAAATCAAAAAAATGACAGAAGTAGAAACAGAAAACAGGTGTAGTTGAGGAAAATTCTATCTGGAATATATAAAATCTTGTCTGCTACAGACTATCTCCAACTCGATAGTAAACCCAATTTTAGAACTCCTTTCATATTATTTTTTTACTTCAATCATAATTTTAAAGATCCTCGGGGCGCTCGAGAATACATTTTTACTTTCCAGTACCTTAAAATTAAGAATTAGCCTTATATTCGTTAATCAATAGATGCTATTTAAAAGATATTATTTGGGCGGAAGCTCATGCCTCAATATTTCCTCAAATATTTGCTCCATCTCCTCTCGAGACTCAATCCGAATAAGCTTATCACGAAATACTGCCGCATTCCGCACACCACGAACAAAATGACTAAAATGCTTTCTAAGCTCTATCATGGCCCATCTTTCATTTTTGAACTCTGTAGCCAGGTCTGCGTGCTGTCGGAAAAAATCTAATTGTTCTGAAAGCGCCGGCTTTGGAGATGGATCTCTCCCTTCGAAAACATCTCTCGTTTGCTTAAAAATCCAAGGATTTCGCATCGCGGCACGACCAATCATTACTCCATCAAGATTTTGTAATTTTTGCTGTGCAATACGAGCTGAAGTAATATCTCCGTTCCCTATAACCGGAATTGATAAATGCTCTTTTACTTCATAGATCTTGGTCCAATCCGCCTGTCCAGCAAATTTTTGCTTGGTTGTTCGTCCGTGTATCGCAAGAGCAGAGATCCCTGCGGATTCAAATGTCTTTGCCGTATCAATAAGCCCTTCATCATCGTAAAATCCAAGACGCATCTTGACCGTCACCGGTATATCCACGCTTTGAACTAATTTTTCAATCAGTTTTGCGGTTGTACATGGATCTTTGAGTAACGCTGAACCATGTCCAGATCCTACAACTTTTGGCGAAGGACATCCTAGGTTTATATCTATATAATCAACCCCTAAATCCTGAACTATTTTCCCAGCCTCGATAAAAGCGGATACCTCATTCCCGAAAAGTTGAACTGCATAATAGTTTTTCTCCTCAGGAACAAATTCAATCATTCTCATGGTTTTTTCATTTCCACGACGAAGCGCCTCTGCAGAGACCAGCTCTGACACTAGTAAAACACTTGGCTCAATCTCTCGGATAAGCCGACGAAACGGGCTCTCAGTGTATCCTGCCATGGGGGCAAGGATGAGAATAGGGCGATCAAGGGTATTCCAGAAATTTTGTGACATCTATCTGTAGACCTACTCAGCAATAACCGAAAGTCAATTGAGATTTGACAAAATCACCAGAAAAACAATAGTATCAAGACATGAGTACAAATAGAACTGAAAAATTTCTAGACTCTGAAGAAGAACCACTAGATCCATCCACTGTGATTGGAAGCTTTGTTGAATATCCAGGAGCAACCCTAAATGACCAGGGATACCTGTATGAACTTGATGATTCGGGGGCACATGTAATAGTATTTGAAAACCCTGTCACAAATAGCTCTGGAGGCCTCAATGCTCAAATACTCCGAACTGCTGAACCCTTAAAATGGGACAATGTACAAGTTCTTGCCGATCGAACTACAATGCTCCAAGGAACCGGATTAAAAAGTGATAGAATTTGTTACTATGGCAAAGAATCACAACCAGTTATGCCGTTTACAACTATAAATACCATTGATGGCAATCGTTTTGTTCTTTTTCATCCGTTAAATATTCCGTTTTCTGCCGATAATTTGATTCCTGTTTTAGTCGGCGAACTTCAGATAAAGATAATGCTGGAATCAAACTAACTGACTTAAAACTATTAATTCACTCTCCAGTTTAAGTGAAAACACTCTTCAAAGAAAAAGCCCCAACCTTTTGGTCGGAGCTTCTTAATACAACCCAAGGCAAATTATTATTAATAATCTTCTGACAACGTAGTGATCCTATCTTCTTTTTTCTGCTTTTGCACTTCTAGCTTTCCAATCTGCGCCTCTAGTTTTACTGATCTTGCCTCTAGCCGTGAAATGCTCGTTTCTTTCTTTTCAATTGAAGCTTCAAATCGTACGATTCTATTCTCCCATCGAGCTTTTCTTTTCTGATTTGAGGTTCCATCGATTTTTCCTTGAAAAGAGGCAACCCTGTTATTAAGTACTTCAATTTTGTCTTGTTGTGCTTGTATTTTGGCAGGAACTGCATCTATTTGAGCTTGTTTTTTTGTAATATTAGCATCTATTTTTTCAATTGAAGCTTGGATCCGCTCAATTTTATCTTTTATTTCTTGCGGCATCTCTGGTTTTTGTGGAATTGGAGTAACAGGAGGTCTCTTTCTTACTGTAAATCCAGGAAGAAACTCAAACTCCACTGCCTCCCCCTCAGAAACAAACTCGAGTTCATACCCAAATTCTCCTGCCAATGGCTGAGGAATATATACGTGCACGGTCGAGGGGGCCTCAAGTACTACATAGCTATTAAAGATTCCATATCTAACATCGATATCAGTAGATACTGCATGCTGAGCTTTTATTTCTCCTGCAGCATAAGTAAATGTTTCTGATTCCCCTGTTGTTGTATTTTTGATAGCAAAACTACATCCAGCAGTCTCCGCAACAAAGCTTCCTGAATCATTTTGACAATTCATACCACTTCCCACAATGGTAGCTCTATAATGACCTGACTCTGGCTCTGGAGTATCAATAAAAGGAATTTCCGATCCTCCTATGCTGAGTACTGCATTTTCATGAATATTTTTTAAAGGAAAGGCAAGAGTCACTTCTATAGTTGAAGGGGCAATAAGATTTACCTGAGTTCCAAATATTCCAAGCTGAGCATTGATTGTATCTGCTATCTCAAATTCAGAATGTGAATAAGAGTAATCAAAAGAAAACCTCTCACTTAGATCTCCTGCTGTTATCGTAAAACTACAAGACTCTTGGTAATCCTGCTCAAGAACTTCTCCATTATTTACACAAGATCCAATTCCTGTTGGATTTGTATATGAAACGGTATGATACGTTTTTGGTCCATCACCTGGAGATGCTTCAAAACTTCCAGACTCAACCACCTGACCAAAATAATTCTCCCATACCAAACCACTTGTTGTAGTTGGATTTTCCACCGCTACTGATGGATCCGTAGAAGATCCAAGCCAAGCCGCATCCCCCGGAGTTGGACCCGGAGTTCCTTCTAATGCATCCGTTAGTGATCCCGAAGCCACATAAGCCCCAGATGGTCCACCATATGTTGACGCTGACCAAAACCAAAATGTGTAGGAATAAACTGACTCAGATCCATAAATAGGTTTTCCATTAAAAGTATACCCCGTATCTACAAATGGCCCCCCGCTTAAACTTTCATGCCCCCCAGTATCTCCATTCCCAGCTGGATTCATACTGACAGAGAAACTGCTCTGAGTAAATGCTTGTGCTGAAAAAATAGTACTGATCAAAATGACACATGAAATTGATCCGAAAAGTAAATGCTTAAAAACACTCATAAAATGAAAATTAGTTAATTATGTAATAACTTGATTATATAAACAAGACTACAATTAATTCAACTTTTTATCAAAGTACGCAAAAATTCCCGAGTTAAATATCTTTCTTCTATATTTTGTCACTAGTACTGAATGATAATCGCAGTAATACACACAATGTGAGAGCTTTTTGTATTCCATAGCTCCATCCTAGAGGATTCTAGAATAATCTTCATCCCTCGGCCTAACGGCACGGGGAATTAAGAGCGGTAGATTAAAGAAACTACTTTTCCTACTTATCTATAAATTTATAATAAATACAAATTCTTTCTTAAAATAAAATGAAACTTTAATTCAATAATTTGAAGATTCGATTAACAATGGATCCATGGAATATATCAACCCCAACCATAAACTCTTTCATACACGAACTCTCCGTTCTAACAAAAATTGACTTTTCCCAACAAATCAATATAAAAATATAAATGAAAAGCATAGAATTGAAGGTTGATATGGATCAAACAGTGAGCGCTAAAACAAGCGGGGGACTCACTTATGAATATTTTCCAATGAGACTGGGTGACCACCAGGACACTACTAAGATGGTGCGCCCAAAAAATCCTATAAATCTTACCAATAGTGGTATTGGAATGACGGCATCTGCAACTTGTAACGATCAACAATATTCACTCTTTTCTGGAAAAAATGAGTCTGATCAAACGAGAAGATTAATTCAAGCTACACTGCTAGGAAATCCTCGAAATGGTGATAGAGATGCTCCCTTTGTATGCTGTAAGCACTTCGCTTTTTTTATAGCCGGAATTATTCAAAGTTCGCATGGAACAATGGACTCAAAAGACTGGAATTTTTCCTCGGTAAGTAATTGGAATGAACTAGATAATGGGGCTATATTTGCAATGACCCAAACAGATCAACCAAATGCGAATCATGCATATTCTCATGCGGGCACATGGTCTAGTGCTGGAGAGAATAATGGCGTCATAATTTCTAAGCTAAGTCGTCATCCAGATGATCCCGTTGTTGCCATGTCTCCTGATGAGCTAGAAAAACTGTACCCCCTTGCTCATAACCTATGGCAAATAACCCCAAAAAGTAGTGCCGAAAACAGAACCGACCTACTTAACATGCCGGAAGTAAAGCGAGCAAGATTATTGGATCCACAAAACGCAATTAACGCTGCCAACCATCTGGCGAAATATTTTTCTGGTCCGGTAAGGGTTATCGCAGCTCTGGATGCTCCCCCTCAACAAAAAGTAAGTTGAGATTATTCAATCGTTTTTTAGTGGTAGTGCAATTTGAAGACAATACTTTATAAAAGTTAATCTAAAAATTTTTTCTCCATCGTTTATTATAAATTCGAGCAAAACTTGCAATATTTCAAATTTAAACTATCTTAACCATGAATTGATCCCCTTAACAATGAAAATCGAATTAAAATTTATGCAGCCAACTGAAAGAAAACGGCCTCATACTATGAATATACAGAATGATATTTCAAGAAAGCTTGCTACTGCAACAATTGAAAGTGAAACCGATAATGTCCGTCATAAAATTTGTGGCGTGCATCTAGTAACTCAAGATCAGGAAGGTCAACCGAGTGTTGTTGAGTGTAAGGTTTACTGCTTTTTAAATTACTCTGCCGAAGATAGTAGATCTGTCGAAGAACTATCAGATATAGTGAGCATTGTAGTTTCTGAAACTTTTACGCTCCAGCCATCGGAAATTGAAATCTCTATAGAAGAATAGAGCTACCAACTCAATTATTTTTTTGATCTGTTCGAAGTGAATAATTCCGATCTCAAGCACAAGGATTCTGTAATTTTATTTTTTAAATCACTACTTTTATTAATATTTTTCCAAAAACACTAGAAAAACTCTTTTTTCTGTGCTATAATGTTGAGAACTAACACAAAAACACATGGCAAAAGCCAAAAAAACCGCTTCCGCAAAAAAAGAAAACAAAGACTCTATTGGAGAAAAGATCAAAAAGTTTTTCAAAGAGACTGGACAGAAGATCAAAGAACTTCCACTCTCTGGAAAAGTTCTACTTTTTCTTGGGTTTTCGCTCGTATTCTTTGCTATGCTGCTCCAATTTGATAACGATATGATACGTCTTGTAAGCGGAACATTCATCGGAATTCTCGGACTGACTATCATCGTGATGACAATTGCCGGAGTAAAACTCGAAGAAATCGATGAACCAAAGAAAAAGAAAACTATAAAGTAAGAGTATAAAATGCTCGTGAACATGTATGCTAGCTAAGCAGGTAAAAATACGAGCCCACGAGCTACGTGTATACCTGCTTTTCTGTATAAAACACATTATACCAAATGCCAGACGAAGAAAACTCAACGCCAAATAATCCATTTGAGGTAGCTCATGATGAGCCATCAGAAGGTCTCATTGAGTCAGATAAAAAAACACCTCCCCAAAAAGCTGATGCCACTGAAGAAGAAAAATTTCTTCGTGAGCTAGAAAAGGCAGAAAAATCAGAAGGAGATGAGGATGAAGGCTTTTTTTGGCTCTTTCGAAGAATTTTTATTGGATTGCTCAAGGGAATTGCGTTAATTGCTGTTATTGGCTTTATTATCTGGTTGGTTTGGGGGAGAACGTCAAATATATCTCTTCCTTCATTTGATACCGAGACCTCTCAAGAAGAAACGCAAACCGATGAATTGCCCCAAGAAGAAAGTACTCTCTCAGATGCAAAGGAAGCTGAAACGAAAAAACCGTTTTGGAGTAATTGGTTTGGAGGAGACAACGACGAAATAGAAAATATCCCTGTCTCGCCTGATGTTCCAACTCAAAATAATAATAATAATAATAATAATAATAATAATATCCAAAAACCTCACAAAGTGATTGATCTTCGAAATCCTAAAAAAATCATCACTGAGCCAGTACCTTCTCCGAATCAACCGTCACCATCGACTCAAAAAAATCCTAATTTTGCTCCTGTAGAATTTCAAGATTTTAGATCTATTGTTATAGATGCTGAAAATGTTGCTGGAGCGAAGTATCAAGCTGGACACGAAGCTATTTCTCGATCTATGCAATGGCTCCGTAGAACAAAGCAATTTTCAGAAGTTGGAGTTACCCAGGTTATACAATATTCTGATCCGGAACAACGAGGCAGTAAAATAAGTGAAAAACTCCGAGAAGGAGAAAAGCTACTGGCAGAAATTCCACAACTTCAAGCTGAACTACAGCAAGAAATCAATTATTGGAATCAAAAAAATGCTGAAAATTCTGCCCAATCAAGCGCTCTCAACCAACGATATAAAGAGCAACTTCAAGTACTAGCAGTAGAAGCCATTTCAGAGACGACTAACTCTCTTTCTATCTCTCGGCAAAAAGGAGCCGAAAGTCAGACTTATTTGTCGGTATATTCTAGTTTGCTGAAAAATATAGGAAATTTCGAAAGACTCTTGAGACAAAAAAATATCCCCGTCTATCGGCCAAGTGGAACTCCGACTCAATAAATTTAGTCTAAAAATATATGACCGATTCCTTTAGCCCCTCCGGCTAAAATTCTCTGGTGAAATTGTATTTTTTTTCGTGCCGTTAGCTGGGAATGATATTTTATTTTCACTTCCTCTTCTAACCCTTTTTTTTGTGGAAAATTTATATCATATCTTTGAGTTTTTAGATTTTCCTCAAATTCATACTCTTTTTCAACCATGTCCCAAAATTCTTCTGGAACTGTTTTTAGAAAATCACTAAAAAATGATTCGTCCTCCGCTTCTAAATTTTTATTTTTACTAGATTTGCTCGCAAAAATTTGGGCAATTGACCTCCCCTCACTAAAACTTCCTTGAGCACTCCCTGAAGCTCTCGTTGTGACTAATAAATCCACTGATTTACTCGCTCCAGAGTGATCTATAATAAATAATTCAATCCCATGATCTCCCACTGTTTCAATTTTTATTCCAGCTGGATTTTCTCTATCGGAAAACGACACCCCATTGAGCTTCCAATCAAACCCCAGTATATCGTGATCTCCATCTGGATCGGTGGAGAATTCTCCAGTCACATTCAATGAAAACGGAGTCACCCCTGATATTTGACCACTTCCCTGAATCGTTATTACTGGCTCTGGCGACTTATTTTGTAGATTATTTACTACCGTCGGGCTTCCATTAAAATGCCGAATCCAATCTGAATTTGTATTAGAATCTGTGAAAAAGCTTGCTCGTGCCACTGACTCATTTTTGATCTGATCCGAAATATCAACACATGAACCATCCCAATTTTTGGTAATTATATTCTTGTTTACTCGCCCCTGTTCCGCCTGGCTCAAGGTTCCTGACTGATAACATAAAAAATCTTCTACATGCTCTCTTGATGTGCCTGACCAGAGGATAACCTCAAAAGTACCTGAGCCAGCCGAAATACCTGAAATCTCAGATGTATATTTTGTAATTTTTTTGGATGAAAAGGAGAGCTCTGAACGATTTTCACTTGTGTATAAGGTTATAAAATCGCCTTGTTCCACGAAAAAATCATCCTCAATTTCCCAAAGCTTTGTCCCATTGTGCTTTAATGTGAGATATTTTAGATTTACCTTCTCAAAAACACTTGATGCCACATATAGCTCTATAAAATCAGCTCCATCTGTTCGCTGTGGACCGACCTCTGATATGTATATAACGGTATCTTCTGATCTAGTTGGAAGCGACTTATTCGCCTTTCCCTGAGAATGCCCTGACCGAGGATCGCCATTGTCTCTAAAAATCAAAGGGAACACCTCTGATCTCATACGATTCAAGACTTCTGTATATTTTATTCCTCCAGAAGTTCCTGATTTTGTTTTTTCGTATGTAATTTCATCTAAAACATAACCAACTCCATCAATTATTTTTATGGTTCCACCGTTATTTGGAAGTGATAGTGGAGATTTATTCCAATAGAAATAACTTTTCTCTAGGATGGTAAATATAAGTATTGGATTTATTGACCCCCCTGAACCTGATCCCGAAAAATTCTGTATTTTAGCATTTTGATCAAACTGGAGTTGATCAGCAAAGTCACGGAATAGTTTTGTAGTTCCTTTTTCATTTTGTATCGCCCAGTCATTCATATTTACTTCATCTCCGGTCTCAACCGAGAACTCAAACCATTCCTCTTGCTCATTTATTTTCTGAGGTGCGATTTCTGAAATTTCAACACCCAATGCCTTCACAGCTACTGAGACAAAAAATAATAAAATAATAAAAACTAAATAACGCATCTTATTAGTACTATCAGAGAAAATTTGTGATAAAATCCAAAAAATTCATGAAATTTTATAAAAAAGAATATGAATCTAGTTGGAGAATTTTTAGATTTACGTACGGTTACTATCGAAACTCCATAAGGAATTAATCCATTTCTAAACTCTTCAACTCATGCAATCATTCAATCACTTCCTTCGAACTAAAGGCGTCTCAAATGATCTGCGAAGTCTCCTCTACCACATCGCTCGGGCGGCAAAGTATATTAACTTCTCTATTCGTTCTTCGAATACAGGGAAAGCTGGTACGACCAATGTATTTGGTGAATCCCAAGCAGCACTTGATGTCATGAGTGATGACATTATTGCCAAAGAACTAGAACGATCTGAACTTGTTGCGTTGATTGCTAGCGAAGAAAAAGAGGAACCACTTCGATGCAATGCCTCACGAGGAAACTACATGGTGGCCTATGACCCTCTAGATGGAAGCTCATTGATCGATGTAAATCTTGCTATCGGTTCTATCTTTGGTATTTGGGATACTCCAGATATCATTGGAAAACCAGTAGGCGAAAACATGGTAGCGTCTGCCTATGTTGTTTATGGACCAAGAGTAACGCTGGTTATTACTATTAAAAATCTAGGAACTCATGAATTTGAACTCAATGATGTAGGAGAATTTGTACTCAGTGCAGAAAATCTATCAATTAGCCCTGAATACAAGTGTTTCGCCCCAGGCAATCTGAAGGTCTGTACAGAGAATCAATCCTATAAAACATTACTCGATCATTGGGTGATGGGAGGGAAAAAGCTGCGATATAGCGGAGGAATGGTTCCTGACATCAATCATATTCTCTGTAAGGGGCAAGGTATTTTTACATACCCACGAGATCGTGAAAATACTGATGGAAAACTTCGACTCTTATTTGAATGTGCCCCATTTGCACTAGCGGTAGAGGAGGCCGGAGGGATTGCCCTCAATCAGGAAGGAATACGAATACTCGAAACCATTGTTGATGATTGTCACCAAAATACGCCTATTTTTATAGGATCAAAGGAGGCTACAGAGGAGGCTGTTGATATTTTGAATCACCAACCCCTCTCTTGAAAAAAAACCAAAAACATGTACTATTAGGTTATGAAAATTAAGGATTCCGTTCTCCCTGGGTCAAGTGAAACGCAATCTCTTGTGGAAAGATCGCGGAATTTTTGTGATCTTCCTGATAATAGTATGGAAACTGCTCTATCTCTCTCCTTGAATCAGACTGGAGAAATTGCATTCCGTAATCTTATAGCAACCCCTGACCCAAAGAATCCAAAGAGAGCTAAATACATTCATCGATTAACAGGGGAAGAAGCTCGAGATCTACTTGGAAGAGGTCCAAATAAACAATCTACTCCGTTGGCATCTTTTCATATTGATTTAGATACCAGCAGACAAAATGATCTTATAAAAACGGTAACTCAGTGTGGAATTTTTGTAAATGAAAGCTGGTTTTTTGATAAACGATGTGAAGCTGTTTTTCAAAATCATGGAATATCTGTAGAAACAGCTTTTCAAAAACTATGGCGCCCAATACTCGAGCATGAAATTACAGAGGCTTGGGCCCTTCTCTCTGCAACCGATGATCCAAGAAAGGCACATAATGCCGCTCGGTGTTGGGAATATAGCTGTGCTATTGACGATGGTGTAGCGGACCTTTTATTGGACTTTCATGTCGCCATAAATCCATCAATAAAAGCTGAATGTGAAGCCGCTTATAATTTCTCAAAAGACCTCAAGCTTAAACAAGCCGCAGCCGCATAACCAAAATCTTATACATACAGTCTATTTTATACTTATTTGCTGTATATTACATACTGCATCTTGTATGCTGTGTATTGTATGTTGATTTCCCTTGCCCTCGAAAAATACTTCCGTCATCTACGGAATATTCAAAGTGCGTCAAAATACACGATCAGAAATTATGAAAAAAGCCTCAAACTCCTTCAAGAACTTTGTGGTACTGATGCTGATGTGAGGGACATAAAGCTCGCAACCATCGATCAAATTAATGATCACGTTTTTGACCTTAAGACTCGAGATGGATCTCCTATCTCACAACGAACAAGGAATATTTATCTGATTCCTATTCGAAGTTTTTTGAAATATTGTCTCAAGCGAGATCTAGATGATCCAATCCTATCTCCCGATAAAATTGAGCTCGTTAAGGCTGATCCGAGAGATGTTTCAGGGCTTTCGGCTGAAGAACTAGAGGCTTTGAGAAACTGCAATGTCTCTAAGAACACCATGATTAATGCCCGTGATCGAGCGATCGTGGAGATGTTGTTTTCTACGGGGCTGAGAATCTCTGAGCTTTGTGCCCTCAATCAGGAACATATAAATCTAAATACAAAAGAGTTTTCAATTCTAGGAAAAGGAAAAAAAATACGTGTTGTTTTTCTCACAGACAGAGCGGTGAAGTGTCTGAAAGGCTATTTAAGTGAAAGAAAAGATAATTGGCCTCCCCTGTTTATCAACGCTCGAATTCGAAAAGATGAATTTGAAACCAATGGAGAATCTCGTCGCATTAGCCGAACCGCCATCGAAGTCATGGTTCGTGACCGAGGAAGGCGAGCGGGTATTACTAAACCAGTGACCCCTCACGTCCTACGACATACCTTTGCGACAACGTTGCTGAGAAATGGAGCTGACCTACGTTCAGTTCAAGAAATGCTCGGACATGCCAACATCTCTACCACACAGATCTATACACATTTCGTAAATGCTGATCTGAAGAAAACTCATGAAAAATATTTAGAATAAAAATACTCTGAAACTAAAAAACTTGCCATTCTTTGAATATTTTCTACGATCTTCCGGCTCTTAATTGAATTTATACGCGCCACCTTAGCTCAGCTGGTAGAGCAACGGATTTGTAACCCGTAGGTCATCGGTTCGACTCCGATAGGTGGCTCCACTTCAACATCATGCAAAACTCAAAGAAACTCAAGAACACAAAAACGCTTCTACTCATCTGAGTGGCTTTTCTTGGTTTTTCTAAGGACGCACCACTCATCCGAGTGGTTTTTTTATAAATATTATTTACCATTTGCTAGAAAAACAAATTGCTAGAAACTAATCCCTACATCATGTCAGACAATAATCTCATTCAAATTCGAAAAGATAAAATTCAACTCTGGGAAGAACTTGGATACGAAGGCTATGCTCGCACCTATGATAGAACACACAAAGTTTCAGACCTTTCTACTGAAATAGAAGGGAAAGAACTTCGCTCTCCAAAAGATATAATGTCTGACTGTAAAAATGAAATATCTATCTGCGGGAGAATTATGAATGCCAGAGAAATGGGGAAACTAGCCTTTTTGAAGATTCGAGATGTCTCGGGAGATTTTCAAGTCTGCTTAGCTCAGGATGTTCTAGGTGATAATTTCAAAACTTGGCTTAAGGCTCTTGATCTTGGTGATTTTGCTGGATTTCGAGGCGAATGCTTCCTCACTAAGCATGGAGAAAAATCTCTGATGGCGGCAGAAATAACACCGCTTGCAAAATCTATTCGACCTCTTCCTGAAAAATGGAAAGGATTGCAGGATAAAGAAGCTTGTTATCGCGAACGAAACCTAGATCTTATGACAAATACGGAAACATTTGATCGGTTCAAAAAACGATCACAAATAGTGCGAATGATTCGTGATTTTTTTCATGATAAAAATTTTCATGAAGTAGAAACTAGAACTCTGCAACCCCAAGCCGGTGGTGCTATGGCTAAGGTTTTTGAAACCCATCATAATGCCCTCGATCATGATTTCGTATTGCGAATTGCTCTAGAGCTAGATCTTAAAATGGCATGTAGTGGTGGATTTGAAAGGGTTTTTGAAATTGGAAAGAACTTCAGAAATGAAGGAACAGATCCATCTCATCTACAAGAATTCACCATGTTAGAGTGGTATGGAGCTTATGATACCCTGGAAATGCACGAACAGTGGATTGAAATTTTACTTCGAAAAGTATGTACTGAAATATTTGGAAAAACACTTTTTGAGTTATTAGACAAAGAAGATAAACCAGTTTCTGTTGATTTCTCTAAATCATTTGGAAAGGTAACTTTTGCTGAACTATTAGCAAAATATGCAAACATAGACATGTTTGCTGCTTCTATGGAAGAACTGCGAGACAAAGCTTTAGCCCTTGGTATTGACGATGTAGAAACGAGGGGAAGAGGAAATCTATTAGATGATATTTATAAAAAAACAGCTCGCCCAAACTTGATCCAACCAACTTTTGTCGTGGACTGGCCCTCTGACCTAAAACCACTGGCTCGACCTCATGGAAATGGAAGTTCTGCCGCCTCTCAACTCCTAATTGCAGGGTGGGAGGTCACAAATGGATATGGAGAACTCATCGATCCAGAAATTCAAAGACAGCTACTAGAAGAACAACAAAATGCTAAAAATGCAGGAGATGATGAAGCAATGGAGCTTGATGAAGAGTTCCTTAAGGCTATGGAACACGGATTCCCACCAATGGCTGGGAATGCTATTGGAATTGATAGAATTGTTGCCTTGCTCACTGGCCAGCCAAACCTGAGAGACGTAGTATTGTTCCCAACCATGAAACCCGAAAAACAGGCCATGAGTGCAAAAGAGGCTGAGACACTTTATAAATCAAAGAAAATTGTAGTTATTGCCGATGAATCGCTCCCGTATGGAGTTACTGCTAATGCTATGGGACAACTTGGAGTCGCGATTGGTGGACATAGTAAACAGAAATTATTTGAGGCGAAAACACTGACCGACAAAGACGGTCGAATACACTACACCGACTCTCTGTACCCAATGGCTAACCTTTCTGGATCTCGAGCTAAGATGGCTGAATTTATGCAAAAGTGTTATGATGCAGAGATTCAATGTTTTGATTTTTCTGATGTGATGAGAAAAGCACATACGGATGCTCAAATGCAAAAAGGATATGCCGCCTCTGGAACCAAAGATATTGGATATATTGCGGTTGGGGCATTAATACCTGCAGATTTTGAGAAAGAATTTATAAGCACTCTAGCTCTCTTTGGAGGAGGGGTACAAGAACCAGAGCCAGAAGAAACACTGCCAGCGGATGAAGAAAAAAAATCAACCATAAATTGGGATACCATGCCCGATGAAGGTGGAAAACGATTTATTGCTGTTCTGAATAAAAAAATTCCGACTGGGAAGCTTTTCAACGCTCTGGGACATATCACTGCTGGTATGGCGGCCAACTATCCTGAAATCAATGAACTTTGTTTCCTTCCCTATGAAGATGCGGACGGTGGGGCTCACCCAAACATCTCTCACTATCCATTTATTGCGTTGAAGGCCGATAATGGAAATAAAATTCGAAAGGTTCGACAAGAAGCAATCGACCGAGGCGTTGTATTTGGAGATTTTACTGAATCTATGACGATTGGTAGTTCTAAGGAGCAGGTTGAAAATACCAAAAATACAAAAGAAGAAGATTTAGAATACTTTGGGGTGGTCTTGTTTGGAGATACGACTGAACTTCGTGAATTTACCGGGAAGTTTAGTTTGTTTCAATAAGCCTATTGGACCCCATCCTCTTTACATCTTTAAAAGTTAATTATTCTTACTAGATTTGTTGACTTTTAGTGTTAATAATTTATGTTTTTTAAAAAATTTCATAAATGGCAAAAAAACTAACTCTAAGAGGCGAACAAGAAACAGAATTAAACCCGCTTCGTACTAATGTAATTCGCGTTCTTTCTGGTTTTATTGCGGCATCCCATCAAGCTGCCCAATCTTTAGCAGAAAACCAAATTGATGCTATGTTAAACTTAGAAGGAGCTACGCTTGAAATTCTAGAAGTTGCCGGAATGATCATGGAAAGAATCGGTAATTCTAGCTCAAGAGATCTAAAGCCAATCACAGAACGACTTATTCAAATATCTTCACAAGATTCAAATGGTTCTTCTTATTGCGTAGGAATAATTAAAAACGCAGTTGAATCTTTAGGGTGCTTGCAGCTTGGTACTTGGGATCAACTGCTTCTCGAAACTATAGACTCAGGGGATAATGTAGCCGATACTCCACACCAAACAAGTAATGAATATGCGGCGCCTGAAATCGCCTCTCCAGAACAAATTACTGATTGTATGGATGCGGCTGTTATTATTACCTGTTGTAAGGTTATCAATTTACTTGGTCTTGTGGGAAAGCCTTCAAAAATCCTAAGAGGAATGGAGCTTCCTGAAATAGATGCGAATCTTGCCACATTAGACAAGTATCCCACTCCTTCATATAACGCCCATGTTGAATACAAAAGAATAAAGAAGGTAATAGCACTGCTTGACAGTCTCAATATTCAAGAAGATGGCGCATGCTTTGTTGATACCTTTGTAAATAGATATGTAATCCCTTTTGAGACAGATTTAAGAGCTTTCCAACACCTAGCTTCAACTTGGCATGCTATTCCAGGAAATACTGATCACTTCAAGAATATATCTGATTTACATCCAGCCCTTCCAGTCACCAATGAAAGAAAATATGACGGTCTATTTAGTGAATATGTTAGCATTATGCTTTTGATAGAAATGGCGATAGACAATTGGGAAGAATATCAATCCAGGCTTAGGGACGGTGTTTCTCTTGGAATCATTCCCAATGATCCGATCTTTCGTGTTTTTCCAGAATGGGTCAAAGATCCCTCAGATTAACATGACAATTTTTGAGATACTCCTAAGCTCTAAGCTAAATGGTTAAACGAGTGATAAAAAATATTTTTCTAATTGTCTTGTTGATTCTTGTAATAATTACAGGAGTTATAGGCTTTCTCTTTCGAGATTTCATCACTCCTAGTTTTGTCATGGGGAAACATTTGCTCATTCTAAATAATGAATATGAGGCACGTCCTTGTGGCGGTTTCATTACGGCGTTTGGAGAGTTACAGTTTTTTCCCCCAAAACTAAGTCTCAAAAACGCCTATCACTACGAAGCGGAAGGACTCGGAAAGGCTCCTGAACCACTCCGACAATTGACAGGTGAATTGAAGTTCTGGGATCTTGGTCTTGATGCTGATCTGGGAACCTGCAGTGCCAGAATCCGTCGAGCCTATGAGCAGATTGAAGATACTGACATTGAGCATGTAATACTCGTGAATTTTGGAGTGTTAGAACAAATTTTTAAACTTGTTGGAATTGTTGAGATGGAAGGGCAACAATATACTTCTGAAAACCTATTTGCTCTTCTTTCTCGCTCAGTAGCTGATACTGACCGCCACGACGAAATCTCATTGCAAAATCGAAAGAAACCCCTTGTGGAACTGGGTAAATCTATTGGAAAAAAATGGATTCTTAACCCACTTAACCCGATTAGAACTGGATTTTCTCTTCGAAACTCTATTCAAAATGGGGACTTCTATGTACATGGCATAACTCCTGAACGAGCTCCAAATATTGACAAAGAAATTGCCGTAATCGAATGGAATCTTGGGGGAGCCAAAAGCTCAAGATACTTGCAAAAAGAACTAAAAATAAATATGAGACAGAATAAGAATATGCAATGGAATGCTAAAATTGATCTTAATGTTTCTCATGATGGGCAATTTGATGAACCATTGTCGACCTACTGGAAAGGGGTAATAGAAGTTCATTTTCCCAGGTCTTTTTCAAGACCAGTTGTAAAGATCCCTCTTGAACTTAAGCCAGGGGATAGTTTTTCTCAGTCATTTGAATTTTCGGGAATCAACCTCCTTACAAATGAAGAAACAGGACAAACTGAATTTGGAATATTCAAAGCCCGAGGACAAGATCTATTGGTAGATCTATCTATTAGCGCCTATCCACAACAAACACTCATTGATACAAACCTTCACACAAAGGAAAATATGGGATCTTATTATGGACCTCTCCGAGATATGAATACTTGTTTCTCCTGGAAGGCGAAAAAAGACATCTCAGCGCCTTTTGTAACACTACACACGTTTATACCCAAGTTAGCACTGAATGACACACTACAGGGCGAATTTGAGCGCTCTCCATTGGTTGCAGAGATTCACTTCAATGAGTCTGTATTCCTCGGAGCTGAATTTTCTATCAAACTCATCGATCGTAACTATGAAAATACGATCACTGAACACCCTGACATCATGCAGTACAAGCTACTCGAAGACCAACGAACTCTCCTCATAGGTCTAAGACAACCCCGAATACAGCCTGAAGAACGATTTCATATCTCACTTACAGATGTCCGTGATGGAGCTGGAAATGAAATAGATCAGGATATGCAGTGGACGTTGATTCAACGATAATTAAGATATTTTTTTCTCTAGTTCTTCTATATCATCTCGCAACCCGGCTGCGGTTTCGAAATCCAGGTTCTGTGTTGCCAGGTCCATTTGAAGATAGAGCTCTTTGAGTACTTTTTTGATTTCATCTTTCTTCGAAAGTTTCCCATATTTTCCTTTTGTTTGTTTCTTCCCAAGAGCTTCTGATATATCTGTAATTGATTTGATGATTGTTTTAGGAGTAATTCCGTGTTTTTTATTGTAGGCTACCTGGATTTCTCGACGTCGATCAGTTTCGTCTATAGCTTCGGCCATGGCTGGAGTTTTTCGATCTGCATACATGATCACTCTCCCCTCAGAGTTACGTGCTGCTCGCCCAATTACCTGCAACATTGCATCTCGGGATCGAAGGAATCCTTGCTTGTCTGCATCGAGAATACAAACAAGGGATACTTCCGGCAGATCTAGCCCTTCTCTCAGAAGGTTTATCCCTACAATAACACTGATTTTTCCCTGCCGAAGCTCTGTCAGTATTTGTATTCGTTCTAATGTGTCTATCTCTGAATGCAAGTATTTTGCTTTTATCCCGTTTTCGACCAGATATTCTGATAAATCTTCCGCATGTTTCTTCGTTACGGTTGTTACAAGGACTCGGAAATCCTGTTTAATCGTAGCTCTGATTTCGCTCAGTACATCGTCAACGTGATGTTGACTTGGACGAATTTCGATCGGAGGATCGATAAGTCCGGTCGGACGGATTATTTGTTGGATGATGTTTTCCTTGTCGGTGTTTTCGTACTCATATTTCCCAGGGGTAGCTGAGACATATACTGCTTGCCCAACTCGTTCTTCGAACTCGTTAAATTTGAGAGGACGATTGTCCATCGCACTTGGAAGTCTAAATCCATGCTCAACCAGAGAAATTTTACGGGAAAGATTTCCATTGAACATTCCTCCTACTTGTGGAATTGAAATATGAGATTCATCCACAAAACACATGAAATCATCTGGAAAATAATCGAGTAAAGTTGCTGGAGGAGCTCCTGGCTCTGACTTCGAGAGATATCTGGTATAATTCTCTATTCCATTTACATACCCAGTTTCTCGTAACATCTCTAAATCATATTTCACTCGTTGAGTAAGCCGATGTGCTTCAAGTCCTTTCCCTGCTTTTTTCATTTCTTCTATCCGAATCGTTAGATCTTTTTCTATTTCCCCGACGGCGTATTCTATCCTATCTGGAGTGGTAACCTGATGCTTGGCGGGGAAGATGGTGATTTCATCAGTAGTCCCGATCGTGGCACCAGTAAATCCATCCACGATTGTAATTGTTTCTAATTCATCTCCCCAGAATTCGAGCTGATAGGCGTTGTCTCCATCTGGAGGAAATATCGTGATAATATCTCCTAGTACCTCAAACGTCCCACGAGAAAAATCCGTCTTTACTCGAGTGAATTGAATATCTACCAAACTCTTCATAAAAGTTTTTCGTGGGTAGGTTTTTCCTGATTCAATTTTGACGGCAAGTTCTTTATACGTTTCTACATCTCCTAGTCCGTAGATACACGAAACGGAGGCTACGATGATTACATCTTTCCGTGTCAGGAGATTTACGGTCGCGGCATGTCTAAATTTGGTAATTTCTTCATTAATGGTGGCTTCTTTCTCTATAAATGTATCTGTCTTTGCCATATAGGCTTCTGGCTGGTAGTAATCATAGTAACTCACGAAATACCCCACGGCATTGTTGGGGAAAAACTGCTGAAACTCATTACAGAGCTGTGCGGTTAGTGTTTTATTATGTGCCAAGATCAACGTCGGTCGTTGTACCTCTTGGATTATGTTTGCCATTGTGAATGTCTTTCCAGTTCCAGTTGCTCCAAGAAGTGTCTGATGCCGAATCCCATCATTAAGTCCTTTTACAAGTGATTTAATTGCTTTTGGCTGATCTCCTGTTGGCTTGAAATCTGCAGCAAGTTGGAAAGGGATATCTGTCATATGTAAAAATAAGGCACTTGAGTGTACCTAGATTTGTGCATTGTGCAAGCAACTCCTTTACATTTTATTGCTTCGCGGTATAAGTATGTTAATGATACCTAAACTCAAATCTATTCCTGAGATTTTTGTCGAAATGGACAGAAAACTAAATCAGGTTCCAGAGCAATCTGCGTCTACAAAAAAAGAACTAGAATTGTCTCTCGCTATTTCCTTGGAAATTCGATCTGTGTTAGAGGAAAAAGGAAATATAACTCAGGGGGAAATCCAATATGCAAATAATATTGATCGACGGCTTTTAAATAATCTGAAAACTAGAGATGAAAAACTAAAAAGAATGACCAGTACGCTGAGTCCAAAGGTGAGCGAACACCTTCTTCCTATAATAAATCTACTAATAAATGGATTTACGCATTGTGCCTTGCACCTTGAAGACTCATCAAAAGAAATTTTCCCAATCCTTGAAGCACTAGGCAAAACAAGAACTACAATAGAATCCGCACTCTACGGTGAGATACTTTATCCTGACTTTAGTTCACTCGTGTCACCTGAGGTCGATCCAGAGACCAGTTAACGAGTTTTTGTTGTGCGGCTCCTAGGAGTGTCGACGTAAACCAGTAGATTCCAACTCCTGCTGGGAACATCGCCGTAAAGACTCCAATCATCACAGGCATCACCCAGACCATGGTTGTCTGCATTTGTTGTGCCATGTCCGCCATATTTGGTTCTGCTGATTTCTTTTTGACGCTTTTATCTTTTGGTTCTTGGCTTTTAGATTTAGCGAAGCTGAGTTTCATCGTAAGAAACTGAATCACTGCTACCAATACCGGAAGTATGAAATATGGATCAACTTTCGTTACATCTAGCCAAAAAAAGGCGTTGTTAACAATCGAAAGATCCAGACTGTTATTGAATCCATAGAGAAGATAGTTTTGGTGTGGAGAGATCCCTTGCTGTACGATCAGATACATCCCAATCAATACTGGAAACTGGATCAACATTGGCACCATTGCGCCCATAGGATTGATCTTGTGAGTTTTGTAGAGTTCCATAGTTTTCATGGCAAGTACCTGCGGATTGTCTTTATATTTTGCTCGGATGTCGCTGATCTTTGGTTGCATCTTCTGCATTTCTCGCTGCGATCTCATGGCTCTCTGATTTGGAGTGAAGAGAAGCACTTTGACCAGAACCGTTAGGAGTACAATTGCCCAACCTACTGGATGTCCTGGAAGTATTTTTATGAAAAATACAAGCGTGTTAAACAATGGTTTTGCTACGAGGGCCCGATATAGTTTTCTAAAGACCCCAGGTTCTGAATATTTAAAATCGGGAGAAACTACTGATTGCACTGCTTCTCCATCATTAAGACTTAACTCCATGATGTAGTTTCCTGATTCTGTGAAGATTTCATGACTTATATTTCTAAACGCAACTTCTTGCTTCCCTCCAGCGGCTACGGTGAAAGAAGGAATATCTTCGAGCGTACAGTTTTCGACCGGCAATAGGTTGTCTGTTCTGTTTCCGGCAATGATTCCATATATACCAATTGAATCTGCTGCTTCTCCTGATACACACGGAGAAGTGAAGCTAAGTTCCTTGTCTGTGTTGTTTTTTACTACAAACTCAGCTAGATTCCCAAGCTTTAGCGTTTTATCGACCATGCTTACTTGTATTTCTCCGCCTGTTTTCTCGGCTTGCTGTTTTCCTCCAAAAAAGTGACTAAAAGCCCAGAAGATAAGATAAAATACACAAAACCAGAGTATAAAGCTTCTGATGCTGTCTTTTATGGCTGGTTTAGCGGATTGTGTCATAGGGAGAGTTGTAAATAGTAAATGTAAGAGATTTTTTTATTTAGAATTCTAGCTTTTTTTAACCTTTCGGACATAAAATTGTTTGAATTCTTCTACGGCGTTTTGTATTTCTGCGGGATTCTCTGGGATTTGATCGCCTTTGTAAAGACAAATCAAGTTAAGATTTGTTACTGTTGGTAATAAATTGATTCGAAACTGCTCGTATAATTGTCGTCGAAGACGATTTCTCTGAACGGCACGTTTATCTGTTTTTTTACTCACGACTGCAGCAAAATGTGATTTTTTCCTATCAGGTCCATATAAAAACAAAAAATTCTTACTGCGAAATGATTTCATTTTTCTTCGTAAAAACTCGAAGTTTTTTGATGTAAATCTGTGTTTTTGAGGTAGCATTTTTAGACAAGTATAAAGAATGAGAATGAAGCAATAAGTATTCTATACCAAACTATAAAGCAAAAAAGCCCCTAAAGGCTCTTAATACTAAATACTTAATTCGTGATATAATTTTCTACCAAGGTTTTTCTTTTGGCTCTACGGCAAGCTTGTGTCGCCCTTTTGCTCGTCGATTTTTGATTACATTTCGTCCTCCTGGAGTTTCCATTCTAGAACGGAATCCATGAGTTCTAAGCCGTTTTCGCCATCTTCTTTTTGCTAGCATGGTGTATGTATAAAGCCGACACAACCTACTAATGATTATGGAGAAGTCAAGGAAAGTTTAGTTATCAGAAAAATAATACTAGATCTTGCACACAATCCCTTCACACTCCATATTTTGTTTAGCTGAACGTTTCCATGTTTTATCGACCTGAAGTTCATAGATTTCTCCTGGCCGTGGAATGAAAACCTCTGAATCCTTAAGATTGTCGAGTTCGACAAGTTTTTCAGCAAAAACCTCCTGACTATCTATCTCTCCGTGGACGAGGAATGTTGATTTTGGACTTCCTACCTTAGCGGCAAACTCAAGGAGTTCTCGTTGATCAGCATGTCCTGAAAAAGCATTGTATATAACCACTTCCGCTCGAACCACATGTGGATCTCCGAATATATTCACTGACGTCTCTCCGTCGACAAGTTTTCGCCCAAGCGTATTTTGCGCTTGATATCCTACGATGAGGACTGTGTTTTTTGCATCTTGAATCGTGTTAGAAAGATGATGTCGAATTCGTCCAAACTCACACATTCCGCTCGCTGAGATAATAATTGCAGCTCCTGGAAAATCTCGTAGTGATTTTGATTCCTCTACACTTTGAGTGAAATGTACTCCATTTCCTTCATAAAAAGGATCTATTCCGTCGTTTATAAGATCTTCTAATTGTTTATCGAAACACTCTGGATGTATCGAGAATACCCCCGTTGCCTGATTAGCGAGTGGAGAATCTACAAAGATTGGCATTGGCTTAATTTTTCCGTCTTTTATCAAATCCTTAAGGATAAAAAGAATTTCTTGTGTTCGTCCCATGGCAAAAGCTGGGATGATTATTTTTCCTCCTTTTTCTGCCGCTTCGTTTACTTTGCCTGCAAATTGATCTTCTACGTCTTTGATCTCATCATGAAATCGGTTTCCATACGTTGACTCTGTCAAAAATACATCGAGCTCTTCTAATTGCCCTGGATCTTTAAGAACTGGTAAATCATTTCGTCCTAAATCTCCTGTAAATCCAAATCTGATTTGTTGTTTTGTATCTTCATCATAGATATCCCAGTGCTCCATCGCTGAACCAAGGATATGTCCTGCATCATAAAACGTACATTTTACTCGTGGAGCGACATTGAATGGTTGATCGTATGAAACGGAACGAAAATATGAAAGTGACTTTTCTGCATCTTGGAGGGTATATAGTGGCGTTGCATTTTTATCTTTCCCTCTTTTCTTTAGATATTCTGCGTCTTTTTCTTGTATATGTGCCGAATCTCGAAGCATAACTGAACAAAGATCTCTCGTTGCATGGGTACAGTAAATTGGTCCTTCGAATCCATTTTTCACTAACAGAGGAATGAGTCCGCAGTGATCGATATGCGCATGTGAAAGCACTAACGCATCTATTTCTGATGCCTCAAATGGGAAATATTTATTGGCCGCCTCTGTCTCTTTCCGATGCCCCTGAAACATTCCACAATCTAGTAGAATCTTTCTTCCATTGATGTGCATGAGATGTTTTGACCCTGTAACATGCTGTGCGGCTCCGCAGAATTCGATTTTCATGTGTGTTTTGGTTTTATTAAGTTTTATTGTATCACAGATTTAGACTAAAATCGAGCAAGAAAGTGATCTAAATTACTAAACACTAAAAATATCACAAAGAGTACTCATTGACCTTGTTAAAATGACCTATATCACTTGAATAAGGATTTTTTTTCGATAGCTTAATCTCGGTTGATCCCATAGTTTAATGGAAGAACACCGGTTTGCGGAACCGGAAATCCAAGTTCAATCCTTGGTGGGGTTACCACATCACAGCAAACTAGAATACTACCTAATCTATATACGTAGATTCTTTTGTATGTTTCGTTTTTTGCTCCTCTTCAAAATTACTCTTGTTGTTTTTATAGCTGTGTATGTCGTAATTTTGTGTTTCTAAGAAACTCGACTTCTTAACTTTTCTTGATACAAAAAGACTATGTTAGCTAAAAAAGTCGTCGTCGGACTCTCCGGAGGTGTAGATAGTGCGGTCACCGCAAAACTCATGGTCGATCAAGGCTATGAAGTGATCGGTATATTTATGAAAAACTGGGATGACAAAGACGATCCACACTGTCCTGCTGCGGTAGATGCCATAGATGCCCGAAATGTGGCAGAAACTCTAAATATTCCGTTTTATACCGTGAATTTTAGTAAAGAATATTGGGAAGATGTCTTTGAGTATTTTCTGGAAGAACATCGTCAATGTAGAACTCCCAATCCAGATATTTTATGTAATAAATATATAAAGTTTCGCGCTTTCCTCGATCATGCAGAAAAGCTTGGTGCAGACTATCTCGCGACAGGACACTATGCCCGAAATTATTTTAATGAAGCCACTAATCTCCATGAACTCCAGGCGCCCAAAGACGCCAATAAAGATCAAACCTATTTCCTCTATACATTAGGACAAACCGCTCTCGCTAAGACACTCTTCCCTCTTGCCGATCTAACGAAGCCTGAAATTCGTCAGATAGCCAAAGATGCTGGATTTGCGAATGCAGGAAAAAAAGACTCCACTGGGATCTGTATGGTTGGCGAGCGTGACTACATGGAATTCTTGAAAAAATATATACACCAAGAACCTGGAAATATCGTGAGTGACAGAGGAGACGTGATTGGGAAACATATTGGGCTGAGTTTTTATACTCTGGGACAACGAAAGAATCTAAATGTCGGAGGCGTCAAAGGCTATGAAGAAAAACCATGGGTTGTCCTAGAAAAAAATCTAGAAAAAAATGAACTGATCGCCTGCCAAGATCCAGACAACCCAAAACTCTTCACCTCTGAACTTAAGGCACACAAACTACATTGGGTTGCTGGTCATCCTCCATCCAATAGTTTTGGCTGTGACTGTCAGGTTCGATATCGACAAGAGGCAGAACCCTGTGAAGTCCAACAAGCAAACATGGAGACAATCCAAGTTACATTTCAAAATCCTCAACGAGCCATCACTCCTGGGCAGTCTATTGTGTTTTATGATGGAAAGGTTTGTTTGGGGGGTGGAGAGATTTTATAGATATTACACATCGATAACCTTACTAACCCATTCCGAGCAATTTGCCAATGGACTATTAACATCAAAATCTACTTCTACACAGGAATCGACCCCCTCTGCAATTACCCTTGTATACCCCCTAACATCTGAAATGAGTTGGACTTCAAAAGTCTCTCCTGCATCTGTATATGGAAAATTTTGATCCACCCATTCCTCGTGAGTCTCTGAAAATCTAAATTGAAGTCCCTCTTTCCAATCTATGGTTTTAATTTTATTTATTACAACCTCAATGATTTTTTCCCACCAAAAGTCAACCTATATCTACTCCCACATTTTAACATCTCGTGCCTCTTTTCGTCTTCGGCTTGAAATCTTCCTATCTTGTTTTTCATGTTTATCACCTGGGATAGTTTTGTTGATACGGATAGGTTTTCCGTTTTGTGAAAACGTGCCTCCATCCGCGACAATAACCCCAAACTCAGGAACTAATGGAGCTCCAACTCGAGAACGAGGAAAAGCCAAAATTTTACAGCTAACTCTTAGTTCTCCTTTTCTGATCTCCAGCTGTCCACCAACTTCTAGAACCTTTGCTGGCTTGACGGCTTTACCATCGAGCTCCACTCGACCTGATTTACAGGCCTCCGATGCCAGTTGCCTGGTTTTGTAGATTCTGACGGCCCAAAGATATTTATCGACGCGCATATGGGAAGAATGTAGTATAAGAATGAAGTATAAGCGAGTAAAATAAACTTGAGAGCATTGTTTTCTTATTCTCTATTCTTATACTTATCCTTTCTCTAAATCTCAACCAATACTGGACAGTGATCTGATCCCATTTGATCATTAAGATACTCAATATTTTTAATATTTGGGAAAAAGGATGCATCGCAAAAGATATAGTCAATCCTCCATCCCACATTCCTTGCTCTTGCCTTGGATATCAAGTGCCACCACGAATATATAATTTTATCTGGATAGGTGTTTCGAAATATATCGACCCAGTGATGTGCCACACACTTGGAAATCCAGTCACGCTCTGGAGGAAGAAATCCTATAGAGTTCACGTTTTCTTTAGCTCTCGCTAGATCTATTTCCTGATGAGCACAGTTTACATCTCCCATCCAGAGGACCTCGCGCCCTGATTCTCTAAGCGCATCAACATGCTCTAATAATTTTTCGTAGAAGATTATTTTATCTTTCCAGGCCTCTGGTGATTTCCCTCCGTTTGGAAAATATAACCCAAGAACCGAAAATTGTTTTCCGTCTTTTTCAAAATTCACCTGACTGAGTCGTCCCTCCGCCGAACATGGATCTCCCTCAAACGCATGCATAAACTCTAAATTATTTATATTCTGTACTACCTCTTTTTTTATCCAAACGCCTGTTCCTGCATATCCAGGCTTTTCTGCAGAGTTATAAAACGTCTCATAGTCAGGATTTTCTGTCAGATATTTGGAAAACTTATCCGAGGTTCCTTTTATTTCCTGTAAAAATAGGAGATCTGGATCATGTGTTTTTAAAAACAACTGAAGTTCTTTTTTTCGTTCTACAGCACGGATTCCGTTTACGTTCCAAGATGCGATTTTCATGCTCTGAATCTTAGTAAAAAAACTAAATATGTCACTTTGACCTATTGCCATAAAAGATTTATAAATATTTATGTAATAAAAAATTTCATGAAAAAAAATACTCTTAAAAAAATAATTCTTTGTTTAACCATATTCCCCCTGATTTCTCATGGACAGAGTTATTATCGTGATAGCGTCAAAGATGTAGCGCTAAAAAAATCAATAATTCAAGCTATTCTTAACGAAGTAAATTCCAACTACCTTCTCAGTATTGAAAATGAATTATGGGCTGGTGCTTCTTTTTATAGAGGAGTACAACCGATTGAAAACATTGATGAAATCATCGATGAAAGCTCTGGGTTCAAGAGTTCTGAAGACGTATTGGTTTTGGATGGAGATAAGATTGAAACCTACACTGGGCAAAGAATATCTGATGTTCCTGGGAATGCTGTGATTGCTTTTGACGGATTTATCGAACCGAGTCGGGACGAAGATCACGAGATTATGGACGGAGACAAGATTTGGGTAGAAACTGGAAAAATATTTGAAACCATTCCAAAAAATACGGTCATTGTCTATGACTGTCTTTTTCCTCCTGCTTTTTTTTGTGGAGCCAGGCAAGAGTTTGTGGAGTACAAAACCCCTGAAACAAGAGAGCCTTCGACCGAAAAAATAATCCAACCAATTCGTCGAACAAGTGTAATCAATACCGTAGTCGAAACACCAATCGAGACAATCACTCCAAAGGTCGATCTCGTGTTCCAACAAGAAACAAGAAGAGTCAATCCCGTCTCTATAAGCCCCAATCCTGAATCCATACCAAAAACGGAAGTTTCAAAAAGAGAAACACGAGCTCCAAAATGGTGGTCATGGCTTGTCTCAAAGCCTATGATAGAGCGAATTTTTTATATTGTAGCATTCTTGTTTTTACTACATTTATTTGTTTTGGTTATATTTCGAAAAAAACCGTACTACTAAGTAATAAAAAGATACTTCTACTATTGGCCGCTCATACTGATGATAGACTCAGGATAAGCTCGAACCAACTACTCACTGTGTTCGTAGGTTTTCCCTTAATTATTGAACTTAAAGTGAATCACATCTCCATCTGCAACGAGATATTCTTTCCCTTCTTGTCGGGCTTTTCCAGCTTCTTTTGCGCCTTTTTCGCCTCCATTGGCGATGTAGTCTTCATAGCCGATGACTTCTGCCTTTATAAATCCTTTTTCGAAATCCGTATGGATAGCCGCTGCCGCTCGAGGCGCCGTATCTCCCTGATAAATAGTCCAGGCTCTGACTTCTTGAACTCCTGCGGTGAAATAACTCTGTAATCCAAGCAGATCAAATGCTTTGTGAATCAATGACTCAAGCCCTGACTCTGTAGCTCCAAGCTCTTCTAAGAACATCTGGAGATCCTCTCCTTCCAGATCTGAGAGATCTGACTCAACCTTGGCACAGATTGGAACAATTGGAATGGCCGAATCTAGTTCCATCTTCACTCGGAAACCATCGGTATCAAATGTTGCAAAATCAGCCTCCGCCACATTGGCGATGACCATGTATGGTTTTCGTGTGAGAAGGGAAAACTGTTTCATCAGTGGCTCTTCTTGTTCTTCGTTTTCATATTCTACGGTTGAGGAAAGTTTTCCGTCTTCAAGGGCTGCTTTTATTCTTTCGAGTAACCCTTGTGCGAGAATAGATTCTTTATCTCCTGCTCGCGCTTTTTTGACGACTTTTTCGAGTTGTCGATCTACCGACTCAAGATCTGCAAGGATGAGCTCTGTCATGATGACTTCTAGATCTCGTTTTGGATCCACCGATCCAGTAACATGATGAATATCTGAGGATTCAAACGCTCTACATACATGCGCAATCGCATCACATTCTCGAATATGACTGAGGAATTTATTTCCAAGTCCTTCTCCCTGACTGGCACCCTCTACGAGCCCTGCAATATCGACAAACTCTACGGCCGATCGCATCACTCTTTCTGGAGAGACTATTTCTGCTAGCGCGTCTATTCGTTTGTCTGGAACCTCTACGATTCCAACATTTGGATCTATCGTACAAAATGGGAAATTTTCTGCCGCGGCCTTGTTTGATTTTGTCAAAGCATTGAAGAGGGTAGATTTTCCTACGTTTGGGAGACCGACGATTCCTAGTTTGAGATTCATGGGAGGGATGAGGTAGAGAGATAGAAGGACAGAGGGATTGTGAAAGTAGAACTGTTATAAACAATTTCCCTTTCTATTCAAGTGTATTGATCTCTCTGTCTCTCAATCTCCCAACCTTTCCGCCTCCTTTAAAAACAGCTTTATAAAAATTGTGTTCAAAAAGTATTGACGGAACAAATATTGTGATCTATATTTGTGGACGAACTGGGCTGCGCGTGATTGCTTTAAGGGCTTCTTCTTCCAATCATCTCCATTCGGGATCGGGGAAACGACATTCTGTGGAATGTTGGTATCCGAACCCACCTTACAATTTGGGGAAAAGATGCTTTAGAGTGACACGGCAATTTGGTACGATTTAAAAAGCCATACGGTTTCGTATGACTTTTTTTGTGTAACTAACTGAACTAATTTATTAGATCTTTATCCGTGTGGACTTGTTACTTTAAAAATAGACTCAACTATATTCTTAACTCTTTTACCAACTTCTTGTCCGTTATTTCCAAGTAACCGTGATGGATCTTCTAGTACTTCTATAATCTGACTTGCTTGCTCATTTACCACTTTGACTGTTTTTGGGTTAGATTTTAGCTCTGGATAATCTTCTGGTGAATAAAGAGATGGCATATTCTCTTCCCAATACGTTTCATATTCTTTGTTTGGATTTTTTTGATACTCATTAATTTGATCATTGAGCTTTGGGAAGTTGTAGTGAACATAACTTTCACTTAATCCACTCGGAGTTCCATGATATCCATGTATCAAGTTAATAATTGAACGTATTTGATTCTCAGACTGTTGCTTAACCTTGAATATATACTCAGTCTCTTCCATATCTATTCCGTGATTTTTAATAACCCAGAGGTTATGTTGTAGGTTTCGTACTATGTGATTAATGGTATGGATGTGTTTTTCGCTTTCTGGTATCACCCATTTCATACCATAGTCATTGTGAGAATATTCAGCAGGAATTATACAATTCCCTTCTGAATCAAGGTACTGATCTAGTTCATTAACTTTTTCCATTAGCTCTGATGCTGGTAATTCCATTAGTCCCAATAGATGTTTAAATCCTTGGTTTAGATACTCTGGAGCAATTCCAGATTCTGATGGGCTTCGTAGATCAGATAGGTCTTCGATCTGAGTGACACCGTTTTCGAGAGAAGTTGTTTTCATGATTGTGGGGATTAAAAATCATTGACATAATTGTTGTATATTATTTACTATACGTCAATGCTCCACGTCAAAAATATTTTTATCCTTTTAAAACTCTTTTGAATAATGTATTATCTACATGTCGACTTTTTTCGACAACATAATATGGAAAATTTTCTCTCATCAATCGGCCTCAACTCAAAAGAAATCAAAATATTTATTACCTTGATCAGTCTCGGAGCTCAACCCGTCAGTGTTCTCGCAAAGCATGTCGGACTAGCTCGATCAACCACGTATTCATTACTCGATGGCCTGATAGATAAAAAAGTCATCCGAACCTTCGAACGATTCGGAATTAAATATGTACAAACCCTAAGCTTAGAAGCGCTTCAACTTCTTCTTGAAAGAGAAAAATTAAAGTTAGAGGAGAAACAAAAGACACTTCTACAGATCGCTCCAGAGTATAAAGCATTACAACATCACCTAGGGATAAAGCCTCGAGTAAATTTTTATGAAGGATTTGACAAAATTCCAACAATGTTTGAGAGTGCGTTACGAAAAAATGAGTTTATGGCTTATTTTAATGCAGAATCAGCTGAAAAACATATGTCTGAATATGTACGTAAAGTTCCTGAAACTATAAAACGGATGGAAAAATCTGCTCGGGAACTCGTAGTACAAAATGCAGTAGGAACTGAATATCGAAATCAATACGAAACCAATCGTCACCAAATACGATACCTTCCAAAAGAATTTGAATTTGAATCTGACACTATCATTACAGAAGAAGCCGTATATATGATCGCCTATGGAGAAAATGAAATTTCAGGAATTGAAATATTTCAAAAATCGCTGGCAGAAACCCAAAGAGTGCTGTTTGAATACTTGTGGAAATCCTCTAAATAAATAGAAATAGTGTAATGAATACCTTTGGAAACTTATTTCGGATTACGACCTTTGGAGAAACGCATGGTCCTGCTGTGGGCGTGATCATAGATAACTGTCCTCCTGGAGTAGAACTATCTGAATCAGACATACAGGTAGAGCTAGATCGTAGGAAGCCAGGACAAAGTGCGGTGACTTCCCCACGGAAGGAAGACGACATCTGTGAGATTCTCTCAGGAGTCTTCGAAGGAAAAACCACGGGGGTGCCAATTGCGGTGATCGTGAAAAGCAAAGATGCAAAGTCTAAAGACTATGAAAACCTTCGAGGCGTATTTCGGCCCTCTCATGCAGATTTTGGGTATGAAATGAAGTATGGGCACCGAGATCATCGTAGTGGAGGTCGTGCGAGCGCTAGAGAGACCGTGAGCCGAGTAATAGGAGGAGCCGTGGCTAAGAAAATCCTCAAAGAACAGTTTGGGGTCAATATTTGGGGATTTAGCCAAAAAATTGGAAAAACGGAGTTTGAAAACGTAGATCAGGATTTTATCGAAGAGAATCCTCTTCGGATGGCAGATCGAGAGGCGTTTGATACCACTCTAAAACTAGTAGAAACAACGCGTGATGATGGAGATTCTCTGGGTGGTGTGATGGAAATAAGGGTGGACAATCCTCCTGCGGGCCTTGGGTCTCCTGTTTTTGGAAAACTAGAGGCAGAGCTCGCCCGAGCGATCATGTCTATTCCAGCGATCAAAGGATTTGAAATCGGAGAAGGTTTTGCCATTACTGACAAGCTCGGAAGCGAGGCCAATGATCCATTCGTAGCAGAGGATGGAAAAACGCACAGCAAAAAAAATACCAATGGGGGTGTCCTCGGAGGAATCTCTACTGGAGATACGATCTGGTTTCGTGCGGCAATCAAACCAACTTCCTCGATCCACAAACAACAACAAACCGCCAATAATAAAGGTGAAAATATCGATCTTCTCGTCAAAGGAAGACATGATCCAATCCTTTTACCTCGAGCAATTCCAATCCTCGAATCCATGACCGCTCTAGTGATCCTGGATCACGTGATGTTACAGCGAGGACAGTGTGGAATCTAAGGGTGTCTAATCTCAATCAATGCGCCCTCCTTAGGAATATAGCTTGGAAGCTCTCCTGGCGAAAATCTAATATTTTGTACTCGAAGACTCAAATAATCGTCGCGCTGCTCCTGATTTTTCATTGCAAACCTTTACGGTTCAGTCTCTTTCGAGACATAAAAAAAAGGACTAAAGCCCTATATTTTTATTTCTGGTACCCCCGCTAGGAATCGAACCTAGATCCTCGCCTTAGAAGGGCGCTGTTCTATCCATTGAACTACGGGAGCATCATCTGATCTTTTTGTTTCCAGCAGATCTTGTTAATTATACCAATAAAATAAAGTTTTTTCCAATATTATATTCAGAGATTGCGTTCTTTTGAAAAATTGGTTAGATATGATCGATGTCTCCAGCCCCTGAAATAAAAAAAACACTCGTAATAATCCCTGTATATAATGAAGCTCCAAAGATCGAGCTAGTTATTCAAAATATATTTTTACAGGGGTTTTCTCATGTACTCGTAGTAGATGACGGATCTCAAGACAATAGTGTAGATCAGGTAAAAAGAACGAATGCAAGTGTCATAAAACATGAAAAAAATCATGGAGTAGGTGCGGCCATAAAAACAGGAATTGAATGGGGTTTGGATCGAGATTTTGAGTATTTCTTAACGATAGACGGTGATGATCAACATAATCCCGAGGATTTAATTCATATTATGGATCATATGGGAGAATATGATCATGTACTTGGATCTAGATTCCTAAAAACTGATAATAAGATTCCTTATCATCGAAATCTTGGAAATCAAATTGCTAATACCATTGTCCTTTTTAGGGGGGTCCGAACCACCGACTCTCAGTCTGGTATTTGTGGTTTTAACCGAAAAGTAGGTACTCAAGTTTTAAAAACAAAGTCTAGAGGATTTGAGTTTTGGACCGAGTTCCTCCTTCGAATTAGAAGAAAACAGTCTCATTTCCTCTGTTCTGAGATCCCTGTTTCTGTTCAATATACTAAATACTCACTCAAGAAGGGCCAAGGCATATGGCAGGGATCCTGGACGCTTTTGAAAGTATTTTTTGTCTAATCCTTAGATAGTTTTTCATGTTTGTAATAAAAAAGAGCCTCGAAAGGCTCTTTTTAGTATCTGTAATAATTTGATTGAACTAGTAACGAGCCAGATGAGCAAATGCTTTATTGGCTGCTGCCATTCGGTGTGCATCTTCTTTTTTACCAAATGCAAATCCTTGTTCACTTGCTGAATCAAGAAGTTCTCCTGCAAGTCGCTTGAACATTGGTTGTCCTTTTCGTTTTCGAGCTCCTTCTAGAATCCATCGAACACAAAGACTTTGTTGTCGTTTTGGAGTTACTTCAATTGGGATTTGATATACCGCTCCTCCAATCCGCTTCCCTTTACATTCCATTGTTGGAGTTGCGTTTTTAAGGGCTTTTTCAAATGTTTTAAGTGGATCTTCCTCTCCTCTTCGGTGAAGCTCATCAAATGTATCTTTCATGATTTTTTGAGCCACTGATTTTTTTCCTCTTTTCATTACACAGTTTACAAACTTAGTTTGTAGTGGATCTGAGTATGAAAATTGGTTCGTGTACTTTTTTAATTTTTTTACTGGTTTATCAGCTGATTTTTTTTCAGGCGCTCGATCAGCAGGCGCTACTTTTGTTTCGGACATATTTTATAAATTAGTTAAAATTATTATTTTTTCGGTTTTTTAGTTCCGTATCGAGATCGAGCTTGTCCTCGTTTCTCAACTCCTTGTGTATCTAGAGATCCTCGCACTACGTGGTATCTTACCCCTACGAGATCTTTTACTCGTCCTCCTCGAAGTAGTACTACAGAATGCTCTTGAAGGTTATGACCTTCTCCCATAATGTAGGCATTTACTTCGTATCCGTTTGTAAGTCGAACTCGTGCAATCTTTCGAAGTGCAGAATTTGGCTTCTTAGGAGTTACAGTAGTTACTTTTATACAAACTCCTCGTTTTTGCGGAGATGGTAGATCTACCGTCATATTTTTGAGTGTATTCTGTTTCGATTGAAGTGCCGGAGATTTTGACTTCCGGTTTTTGTCTTTTCGAGACTTACGTACGAGCTGGTTTACCGTAGGCATGACGCTGTTTTTAATAGTATTAGCCGAACATTTGTATTTAAATATAGATGCTTGTCAACTTTATGCACATAAAAATCAAGGCTTTTACTGATATATATTACTCTGAATTAAAAAACCCAAGCATTTCTGCCTGGGTTTCTAATTTATTCTTTTCTCTGGTATTACTTCTTTGGAGTTATTCCAGCGGCTTCATCTTCGAGTATTTTTCGATATGTTTTCCCAGCTGGGATAAGTCTCCCTATAATTACATTTTCTTTTAGACCTGCGAGATGATCTATTTTCTTCGTAGTAGAAGCCTCTACGAGAACTCGGATCGTCTCCTGGAATGAAGCGGCAGAGAGCCAACTATCTGTCCAGAGTGCTATACGCGTAAGTCCTAGAAGGAGTCGTTCGTATGCGACTGGGATTTTTGATTTTTTGAGACCTTCGTTAAAGGCTTCTATTTCCACATAGTCTTTTATCTCTCCTGCTAGGTAATCTGATGATCCTGGATGGATGATCCGTACCTTTGAGGCCATTTGTTTTACAATGATCTCAATATGTTTTTCATTTATGTCTTGTCCTTGAGATGTATATATCTGTAGAACTTCTTCCATGATGTATACCTGAGCTCTCTCAATCGTTGTAAGCTCCATAAGCTGTCGTAGATCAATATGACCTGCTGTTATTGGTGTTCCTTTTGTAACGGTTGTTCCTGAGCTAATTTTAAGCGTTGCTCGTGGAGAAACTGAATAAGCTCGTTCTTGTGGTTCTGCAGGAATAACGATAATTTGACCCGCTGTTGCCTCTGTTACTTGCCCTGATATTTTAGATTTTACAGTGGCTTTGCTTTCTGTTGATCGAGCAATAATTTGCTTTTCTTTTACTGTATCTCCTTTTTTCACCGCGGCTTCCATATCCACTCCAAGTAGGTGAATTTCTGGTTCTGGTTCTTTTGATACAATTTTGATCTGTGTCTCGTTTTTGAGTTTTTTGATCGTTACGTCTCCATTGATCTCAGCCAATATAGCTGGAGCTTTTGGCGTTCGAGCTTCGAAGAGTTCGTCTACTCGAGTCAGTCCTTGAGTAATAGAGGCTTCTTCTGTTGCGACTCCTCCCATATGGAATGTCCGCATGGTTAGCTGTGTTCCTGGTTCCCCAATTGATTGAGCCGCTATGATTCCGACTGGAGTTCCTATTTCTACTTGTTTTCTATTCCCAAGATCGTATCCGTATGTTTTTTGTGATACTCCAGAAAGAGTTTTACAGAACATTACTGAATATACTGGGATGTTATCAAGTTGATGATCTCGAACTCTTTGCATTACTTCATCATCTATTAGTACATCTTTTTTGATGACTACTTTTCCATCTTTTTCTATTTTTTGAGCGACATAACGTCCTAGAATTCTTGATTCAAAACTAATTCCTAGATCAGAAGAACTTTGTCTATCAATAACTCTGAATTTATCAGCTCCACAGTCAAACTCTCGTACAATTACATCTTGTACTGAATCTACGAGACGTCGTGTAAGGTATCCAGCTTCTGCTGTTTTTAGGGCTGTATCTGATTTCCCTTTCCGTCCCCCATGTGTAGCGATGAAGTACTCAAGAATTGTAAATCCTTCTTTTAGGTTTGATCGAATTGGAAGTTCGATTGTTTTTCCTGATGGAGAAGCTACCAATCCTTTCATCCCAGCAATCTGTGTAATTTGTCCCCAGTTCCCTCGGGCTCCACTCGTTACTTGGTAGTAGATATCATTTTCTTCGTCATACTGTTCAACCATCTCGTTTGTTACTTCTGCTTTCACTTTTGCCCAGATCTTGATCGTACTATTGTATCGTTCTTCATCTGTCATAAGACCATCTTGGTAAAGCTGAGTAATATGATTTACCACTGAGTTGGCTTTTTCTATTATTTCTCCTTTTTTCTCTGGAGCATGAATA
>JABAZT010000029.1:0-2152 GCA_018608565.1 Candidatus Altimarinota bacterium | reverse complement strand
GCGTATTTAAATCCATTATCCTTAATAAGATCTGCTACTTTCACCGTTGCTGGAATTCCAAAGTTTGAATAAATGTGAGTCATCATTTTTTTGAGCCGTTTTTTATCAAACGTTTCATTTTGATACTCCATCCCTTCTGGAAGCATTTGATTAAAAATAATTCTTCCAATCGTTGTATCTATCAATCCTTCTTTTTTCGTTCTAACTTTTACTCTTGCTTGAAGGTGAACTGATTCCATATCTAGTTCTGAAATAGCTTCTATTTCATCTGCAAATACTCTTCCTTCTCCTTTTTTCCCATCAAATATAGCTGTCAAAAAGTAACATCCCAATACCATATCTTGAGAAGGATCAATGATTGGATCTCCTGAAGATGGTTTTAGTAGATTCTTATCTGAAGCGATGATTTCTCTTGCTTCTTTTTGAGCTTTATCTGAAAGAGGAAGATGTACTGCCATTTGATCTCCATCAAAATCGGCATTGAATGCCGCACAAACAAGTGGATGTAATTGAATTGCTTTCCCTTCTATAAGGCGTGGTTGGAATGCTTGAATCCCCATTCGATGAAGTGTAGGAGCTCGATTAAGAAGGATATATTTCCCTTCAATCACATCATCTAGAATATCCCATACTATTTTTTCTCCATTTCGGATTAGTTTTTCTGCACTTTTTACATTGTGTGCCATATCAAATTCAATGAGTTTTGAGATTACAAACGGCTTGAAAAGCTCCAGTGCAATCTTTTTTGGCATTCCACATTCATTCAATCGAAGATTTGGTCCTACCACAATTACTGAACGTCCTGAATAATCTACTCGTTTTCCAAGTAGATTTTGTCGAAATCGTCCTTGCTTCCCTTTCAACATGTCTGAAAGAGATCGTAGCTTTCTTTTTTGAACGTAATTCATCCCTGATCGTGAAGAATTTCGAGCTGAATTTGAGATAAGAATATCTACGGCTTCTTGCAGCATTCGTTTTTCATTTCGACAGATAATCTCTGGAGCTCCCAGTTGGATTAGTTTTTTTAGTCTTTGATTTCGGTTTATAACTCGTCGGTAAAGATCATTTAGATCTGATGTAGCAAATCGTCCTCCATCAAGTTGTACCATTGGTCGAAGCTCTGGTGGTATTACTGGAATAACCGTCAATATCATCCATTCAGGTTTGATATCTCTCGTATAAAGATTTGAAGCTAGTTTTTGTCGTTTGAGTAGTTTTTTCTGCTTTTGTCCTGAAGAATTTTTAATAGCTCCTTTTATATCTTCTAGATATTTTTTAAGATCAATTCCTTGTATAATTTCTCGAATAGCATCCGCTCCGATCCCTGCTCGGAATACGTGTCCAAATTTCATTGAAACATTTCTGTATGATGTTTCTGTCAATGTTGTTCCTACTTCAAGAGACTTTAGTTCTTCTTTTGCTTCTTTAAATCGAAGCGCTAGTTCTTCTACGTCTTTTGCTATTGATTCTTCAAGCGCTACAAAATCTTTTTCGTTCATATCTCCTGATTTCACCGCTGCTTTACCAGCTTTTATACTGGCTGCATTTTCTTCTTTAGCTTTTTGAATTAGTTTTTGATAATCAGATTCTAGTTCTTGTACGGCTTCTTCTTTAGCTTCATCATCCACATCTACCACGATATACATCGCAAAATATACAATTTGTTCTAGTTCTTTCACTGAAAGATCCAATAATAGACCAATCCGTGAAGGTGTTGATCGAAGGAACCATGTATGCGTTACTGGAACTGCTAGTTTTATGTGTCCCATTCGTTCTCGTCGAACAATTGATCGAGTTACTTCTACTCCACATCTTTCACAAATAATTCCTCTGTATCGGATTCTTTTGTATTTACCACAAGCACATTCCCAGTTTTTCACTGGACCGAATATTCTTTGACAAAACAGTCCTCCCATTTCTGGTTTTTGAGTTCTGTAGTTGATCGTTTCTGGTTTTGTTACTTCTCCGTTTGACCATGACAGAATATCTTCTGGTGAGGCTATGGAGAGCGTAATTGCATCGAAGTCTTTAATCTTCATCGTTGGTTTTTTACCATTTCGATCTGATTTTTCGTCCTGTGTACTCATATGAGAGAAATTAAAAGTATAAAAAACGACTTTCAGTTATAACTAAAAAAGTCGTCTAAAGAGTT
>JABAZT010000007.1:6337-7400 GCA_018608565.1 Candidatus Altimarinota bacterium | reverse complement strand
GCTATTGCCAATATAGATATAATTATTGTTTCTGAAGTAGAAATAATCGCATTTTTCATCCCTTCTGCAGACTGTGATGCCAAAAACTTTTCTGAAATAGTAGACATTACCATCATTGGAAATATCGCGAGGGCGAGGTTAATAGGTGTTTTAAAATACACCGCCAACCCCAAGACACCTAGATAGGAAAGCGCTAGAAAGCTTAATAATAGACTGATCTTTGGAATATAGAGGATATCTACTTTTTCAAAAATATTTCGAATGATATAACTTACCAATAACACGACAATAAATACTATTAATCCAAATTTGATTCCCAATACCATGAAACTCATACTCAACATCAATGGTGCAAATACTCCGAATGTCGAAACCCCTATAAACTGACGGAAAAAAGAAACTACAAAGGTCAAAAAAGGAACTGCTAAGAGCAGATATATAGCTGACTGAGATATCCCATTAGCTACGAAATAGTTAATCAATCGAGTTAGTGGCCAAACAGATGTCTGACTTTGTTTGTCCAGTAAATAATACTCATTCCCTCGAGCTTCAAAGGTCTCAACAATATTAGAAAGGTTTTGGCTTTTTAAAATTATATCCGCCCCCTCTGGTCGTGCAATAAGAATTGAATCTACTCCTAGTATTTCCCGAGCTGGAGCCGTTAATTTTGTGATTTGACTCAAGCTTTGACTTGTCAGTTGAACGACTAATTTTTCATTGAGATCAAAACGGTTTTCTTCTGATAGTTTTTGCCAAAACTGTAGGAAACTTTGTACCCCTACTGAGTGTGTCGTATGAAAAATAATTAGATCTGATTTTTTAATATTTTCAAGGTTTTCACTCAATTTTTGTATTAGAACCTCTTCCGTTGAAATACTTTCACTGGCATTAAGCTGAAAACGTTGCAACCATATACCATCCTCCCCCGCCTCTATATCGAGCTGAGAAAGCGAATCTCCTTTTGACTTATCGGTTATTAGGATCGCCTGTTTATCATAGGCGATAATCTGTTTTTCTAATGATTTCTTAGTTCGTCCTTGATTAATGTTTAGCTGAACGGTAT
>JABAZT010000007.1:5878-6327 GCA_018608565.1 Candidatus Altimarinota bacterium | reverse complement strand
GTATGTAACCCAGGATTATTAAATTTGATATTAATAATCTTTCCATAGATCTTTTGGATCTGCCCATCAATCATCCATGAAAAATTGGCGGCTCCACTTGACGGAGACATCAAAGTTGAATCTGTTGCATCAATTGATATTTCTTCTTCTATCTTTACCTGACGTGGAAGCTGAAATAAAGGAATGATCTCCTCTGGAGCTAGTTCTTTGGGTTCTACCGCTTCTATGATTTTTATCTCTGATTCATTCAAAACTTCTGTTGTAGATTCTTGAGCAAAGGTAGGTAGATAGAGCGAAACGGAGAGCAAAAGAATAAATAGTTTTTTCATCCTTCGGATTTTACTTAAAATGAGTGAGAAGCAAATTATTAAGGCTTGCTGTATTCTCGATTTTACCTGCTATAATCCTCTGAAATATGAAAGCTCAAATTTACCGAATCGATAAAACCC
>JABAZT010000007.1:5547-5868 GCA_018608565.1 Candidatus Altimarinota bacterium | reverse complement strand
CCGCTCCCCAAATACGAAACTAAAGGAAGCTTTGGGTTTGATTTTCTGGCGAGAGAAACCATAACTATAGAAACAAGTAGTGTTGGACTGATTCCTAGCAATTGTATTATCAAGTGTCCAGACCATACCGCGCTACTAATCCTACCAAGGAGTTCTACCTATCGAAAGAAAGGACTCGTCTTCCCTCACTCTATTGGATTGATTGATCAGGACTACTGTGGAGCAGAAGATGAAATACTGATCCAAGTTTTCAATGCCGGAAAAGAAACCATAACTATAGAACGAGGCGAACGCATCGCTCAAGGATTATTTGTAAATTCA
>JABAZT010000007.1:0-5537 GCA_018608565.1 Candidatus Altimarinota bacterium | reverse complement strand
ATTTGAAGAAATTGAAACTATTGAAGATGTATCTCGTGGTGGCTTTGGATCTACCGGATGAAAACTACAAATTTAGTCTCTGTATTCCAAGATTTCGTACAGACGGAAGGTTTATCTGAATCTATGCTTCTTCTTCTCGTCTCTGGAGGGGTAGACTCTATGGTATTGCTAGATGTAGCGAGTCAATCACATGATAGGAAAAGGCTGGCTGTATTGCATTTTGATCATCAAACTAGACCCGAGATACCAGATGAAGTAAAAATGATAGAAAAACGCTGTAAAGAGCTAAATATTACTTTTTGTGGAAAAATTTTGGATAAATGTGAAAAAAATGTGGAAAACTTTTGGAGAAAAGAACGACACAAGTTTTCAACAGAATATGCACAATCTATGAACGCAACACGTACTTTGACCGCTCACCATGCGACAGACCTTGTGGAAACAATGATTTTCAGATTGACCAAAGGTTGTGGCGTAAGTGGGCTTTCCCCCTTTGATCTTTCCACAAAACCGTTCTGGCAGGTTACTAAGACTGATATATCTAGCTATGCAAAGTCTCAAAACCTAGTGTGGATGGATGATTCATCGAACAATAAAATTGATCAAGACAGAAATCTTATCCGCCATAAAATCTTACCAGAACTACGAAAGATCACTCCAAACCTCGAAAAGGTATTTGTGAATGAAGCGAAGATTTTTGGAGATACGGATGATTTTATCCAGGAACACGTCAAATTGCTCCCTTCTATGAATGATGAGGGATATCCACTCAGCGAATTTCTTGCGCTTCATCCCCTCCTCCAGGCAGAATATCTACGAAACATCTGCCCTAAGACGCCAAGTATGGCTGAGATGGAGGATTTTACCCGATGGATCACAAATGAGCCTGAGGGCGGATCCCAGAAGGACTTGGGCGGACGGATGTTTCGGATTGAAAGGAATAGGTTAGTTATGTATTGATGATTTCTAGGCACTAAGAAGTGTGGATTGCTGTTTTTACATCTGCACCATCATGACAAATTGTATGTATATGTGGACTAAACCGTTTCACCGCATGCAAAACAGTCCCAATTTCTTGTCCTTCATTTAATTTATCTCCTATTATTAAAGCAGAACTTACATGATACACTGTTACTTGTATCAGATCATTTGCAATTACTATCCCGACAGAATGAGCTTCCTCATCCGGTCTAAATTTATCAGCTATGTCACGATGCAATGCATCTATATTTCCCAACGTAAATTTTTGGACTACCTTTCCTGATATTGGCGCTCTTACACTCGCTCCTGGCACCACTATAATCCTCGTCCCATGAGCAATTCTCCCATCTAATTCCTTTGGAGAATGAAGCTCATAAAGCCCTTGGAAATTAGAATATCCACATTTTATAATTTCATCTGGATGAATAACCGACTTAACTTCTGGCGTCATATTTAACGTATTTAACAATAGTCAAATACTTAATAAAACTTTTTTAATTTTCTGCAAATATTTCTTCTCAAAATATTCTCCTAACTGATCCTCTGTCACCCACTTGTGATCAATGATTTCTTCTCCATCGACTTGGACTTCACCGTCAATATATTCTGCGAGGTAGAACGATACATCTGCTCCCACGATACTACTATCATGGCGCTTGAAATCTGATGGAAATAGATACTGATAATTTCCTAGAGCTTGCTCTCCTTTGAACTTCACACAGAGATCGGATCCACATTCTTCGACCAGTTCTCGCTTGGCGGCCTGCCACCCTGACTCTCCATCATCTACGCCTCCCTGAGGAAACTGCCAGGCGTTATCTTTTCGTGGTTTTTTAACGATAAGGTAGAGCTTTTTTTTATTAAATCCCTCTAACTCTCCCCTTAACAAAGGATACTTCTCCTCCTCCTTGTTAAAGGAGGGGCTAGGGGTGGATTTCTGTATCACAACTCCAGAGACTGGACGCAGCTGATCATTCCAACGAGCTAGATCGGTCCAAAAACTTGGCCAAGTCTTAGTCACACATTGAGCATCGATGATAACATCATAAATCTCTAAGAAATTCCAGCTAGTCACCGTATTTAGTAATATTGCGAAGGTGAAGGCTATCCGATGGTCATCAAATGAATCAATTTTTATTGTTTCAGCATTTTTACTAAATGCCTCACCTATATTTGGATTTCCTTCAATTTTCACAATATCTCCCTCAACCGCTGTCTTTATTCCTAGCGTATTCAATCCCTCTACCATGGCTTTAATCCTGTCACACTCTTTGACTCGGAGACTTTCTAATCCGTGAAATTCAGACACTCCATCGCCAATAGCGGCTAATACCATTCCCGTCATAGATACGTCTGGCATCGTCTCAAAATCTACTTTTCCCAATGCCTTGATTGTATCCCCAGGAACTACAAAACATTTTTCTCCGTCTCTTCGAATCGTTGCTCCTGCCTTCTCGATAATTTCTGTAAAATTTTCGTCTCCTTGTAAGGTTTCTATCCCAAAATTTTGGATACAGATTGGCTCTCTGCTCATCACACTCCACGCCAATGGTATACTAGCCGCACTCATATCTGCTGGTATCGTATATTCTCCCGGAGATTTAATTCCTTTTTTGACGATGATTTGGTCATAGTCTCCCACTACTTCGTATTTTACGTTCCAAGTATCGAGCATCTTGAGCGTCATCTCTACATAGGGAATTGACGGAATCTTTGTGGTGATGTTGAGGATGAGTCCTTTTTTCATTTTCGGAGCTGCGAGGAGCAATCCTGTGATAAACTGTGACGAAACATCTCCCGCGATAGTGACTTCATTGGTTTCTAGATGTTCGAGTCCGGGATTGGTAAACTGTGCCGGGAGAAACCCGTCATCGCCCTCACAGGCAATACCTACTCCTGTTGGTCGTAGGGCTGAAATTAAATCTCCAAACGGTCGCTCATGCATCCGTGGAATCCCACAGAGTCGAAAACTTCCTGAAACAATAAGAGAAAGCGCTACCGTAAATCGAGAAGAGGTTCCTGCATTTCCTATAAAATTGTCTGTATCGTTTCCTTTAAGATATTTGGGGGGAATCACCTTTAGATCTTTTCCAACGGATTCAAACTCCACTCCAAAATTTTCTAAGACACCTCTTAGGTATTTTATATCATCTGATTCGAGGAGTCCTTTTAGCACGGTTGGTTTATCCGAGATTGCGGCGAGGACGAGGGCTCTGTTGGAGATGGATTTGGAACCAGGGAGAAATATTTTTTTCATATCTATAACTACAAACTAAATTTAGATTGTATCTACTATAGATTCACGCCTTCTGAAATCAAGTACTCACCGACTAAGAGTATAGACTCCATCTTCTCCCTCGGTTAACTTAGCCATACAGGCTCGCTCTATTGCCTGTTTTGATGCCTCAATGGTTTTTCCCTCGTTTCTGACATCATCTACTATTATAAATCTTGTTTGTTGTTCGCTCTCTGGAACGGTATAGGTGGTTTCATCTAGATTCTGTCTATCCACTGCACTGGTCATGGTTTTAAAGACATCACCGTCTTCTCCCACTTTCTTCAGAATCCTTTCTCTCATTTTTTTCAAAACTGAAACGAGCAATAACCCCGATGACATAGGTGCCATAATCGTAAGACTTTTTTCTGATTCAATTATATTTTTTATATCTAGATTAGGCTTCCGTTCATCTCGCCAGTTAGCCACCCCTAATAATACACAAAGTGTCTTAAACTGTGTCGCTACCCCCTCTACTTTACTAATATCCGTCAATGTTCTTCCAACACTATTTTGATCTGAAAATGAAAAATTCATTGGAGCATAATCCTCTAACTCATGAGTTGTTCTAAATTGTTGATTCTGAATTGATATCTGATCGCTCGCCTCTTCAACTGAGATCTCTTCTTCCAGGACTTGTACGACCAGCTCTGCCACTTCCTCACTAAATTCAATACAAGTATTCAAAAACTCCTGTGGAATATATTGCCCGCTATTTTTTGTCTCCGCTAGACTCTTTTGTCTTGCGGATCGAAGTGTCTCAATCACTGGCACTATCATATCTGAAATCTTCATACCCTCTTTTTAAATATTTTTTAATATTTGTCAAATCTGTCATTCATAGTATACAATGAATTCAAAAATCCCCCCTACACATGACTGACATAATCACACCAGACTCGTACGTCGCCTCTCTTCCTGAGGAACGACAACCTCATGTCCAAAAACTTCGTGAAACTATAACATCCAATCTTCCTCAAGGCTACGAAGAGGTTATCTCCTGGGGAACCATCTGGTACTCGATCCCCCACTCGCTCTATCCTGATGGATATCACTGTAAGACCAGCGAACCACTTCCGCTGATCGGACTGAGTAATGCTAAGGGTCATATCAGCTTCACGCATATGGGTGTGTATGCCGATCCTGATCAACTGGCATGGTGGGAGGCTGAGTATACCAAAGCCTGTAAATACAAGCTCGATATGGGGAAAGGCTGTATCAGGTTTAAGAAGATGGAAGATATTCCGTATGAGCTCATCGGAGAGCTATGCCAGAAGATCACGGTGGAGGCCTGGATAGAGATGTATGAGAGCAAAATAAGGAAATAAAACAATATTTGCTTTTTTACTTAATTTGTTTTATAATGTTTTATAATATTATTTTACAAAAACACATGAGTTTCAGAAAAAAACCAGATGATATATGTACTGATTTAGATGGTAATTCCCACCCAGAGGTTGGGAAGACTCCATATCAAAGATCTAGCCCCCAAGGGAAATTTCTAGATTACATAGAAAGAAGAAATGAAGAGAAATTTCTAGATACGGTTAACCATATGGCAACTCATTTTAATGAAGTAAAAGGCGTATTTGGAGTCAGCTGGGACAAAGAAACCCGATCAGGAACTAAAACTTTGATATTCAAAGTACAATTTAATGAAGATATAGATCTAGATCCAGAACTTTTTAATAGCATTTCTCCAGCAGGAATAGGAATTGATATATCATATGTCTTCAAAGACGGACAAAATATTGAAATAGAATTTGCGAATTTTAATTTTGCTTCAGAAAGAGATTATTTAGATCTTTCTAAACGAGCTAATTTTCCACTTAACAAGTGGATGACTAAGCAAAAACTAAAAACCTTTGGCGCAATGTCTAAATAGTCTTATTACTCTTTGCATAATGTAGTCCGGCAATCCATTAGCTATATTTAGAGGAAAGTTACTAAAGAGAAATTTATTCTAACTATCCTCGACCGCTAGCCGAATTATCTCCTCACTTCTCCCCATCTGAATTAACACACTCTTACATACCGCTCCTGCCAGTAACACGGTAGGGGTTTTACTATTTTTTAGTCTATTTTCTACTCTATCATGAACGGTTTCTCCAAATTTTGTTTGGATCATATCAATATAGTCTTCTAGTGTTGGTTCTTTCCACATTATTAGTGTTTTATGCCTTATCCCCACAAAGTCAAAAAAATCTTTATAAATAAACTAAAAAATACCCCCGCTTGATAAAGAGGGGGCTAGGGGGAGATTTCATCCTTAAATAAAAAC
>JABAZT010000034.1:30055-44179 GCA_018608565.1 Candidatus Altimarinota bacterium | reverse complement strand
ATATTTCCCTACTTCTCGGGCGAGTTTTTTATTGAGCTTAGAAGAAATTCCTTTTATCCATTCAATTGAATATTTGGACCTAGATTGAAGAATTGACTGATGTTTTTTTTCCGTACTAAATGCGGCTATTAAGTCGGGAGTATCCAGTATCCCCGCTTTTGCAAAGGCTGTATTTCCTGCTGTTTTAAATATTTCCCTATGATCTGTTCCAATATTAGTAATAATTCCAACCCTACTGCCAGAAATGGCGTGTACTGCATCAAAATCCCCCCCCATACCAACTTCTGCTATGAGGTATGAGACTTTGTGTTTCTTCGCGATAAGTACTGACGCAATGATATTGGCTTCATAATAGGTAGGAAGTAGATTTAAATCTTGAGACTTTTCTTTTACGGCAACAATTGCCTCACTCCAATCCAAAAGAGAGATAAGTCTTCCGTTTATTCGAGTCCGTTCGGTAATACTTTGTAGGTGAGGTGAACTAATTAGACCAACCGTCTTATCGGTACTTAGAAGTATCTGTTCGAGCATCCTTGCCGTGGTCCCCTTTCCGGCACTTCCCGCAATAATTATCCGCGTCTTAAAACTATGATCAGGATTGCCTAACGCTTTTAGTAGCTGCGTTGTGATTTTTATATTTGGAATATCATCAGCACTTCGCAATACTTCTTTTTCTTGTCTTAGATCGCTTAGCCAATTCTGCGCTGTTGAAATGGGTTCCATGTTTTTACTGGTGAATCGAGTTCTTCTTTTGTTTGTGGCTTTGGGTCTGGTTTAAATGCTGGGGCTGTATGAATTGGTGCAGGTCTTGGAATCTCTTTCTTTATGACCTCTTGGGCTGCGACAATTTCAAATGGTAGTTTTTTTTGTTTCACTACTTCTTTTAGAAATAATTTTATCCCCCCCGAAACACTTAACCCCATTGATTTTAATACTTTCTGGGCTTCTGCTTTTTCTTCTGGATCAATTCGTAATTGAATATGAGACATGAGTATAGGATTGAATTTAATTTACAGAGAATCTATATTTTTGTCATTACATTGTCAATCTTTTTGATATTTTTTAGTTTATATTTAGAACTATTATCTCTGGAGGATTAAACAACCTCGCTCGTGGTCCTACCTCCCCTGTCCCACAAGTTATGAATAAATGGGTATCATCGACTTTGTAGTAATATCGCTCATACTTTTTATCATTATGAGTTGGAATGACCATTGGAAGTGCTCCGTATCCAGGAAGCCTGATTTGTCCACAATGGGTATGCCCAGAAACGATTAGGTTAGCGAAATATTGCTTTTTTGGGTTTTTCAATTTTGGATTCTTACTAGTTTGAAGTTCATCTATTATGTCTGGAGAATGAGCGACTAAAATTCTCGGGGATTTATTATCGATTCCCTCAAAGGCCCTATCTATATCATGATAACCTAGATCGTTATCGTCCACCCCAATAACTGTTATTCCTTTCTTTTGCCAAAGAATATTTTCATTTTCTAGCTCTGGAATTGAATATTTACTTAATGCCTTTCTTATAGCCCCTGACTGTGTTTTGTTTGATTTAGAATCAATAGCATGATCATGATTTCCGAGTGTCAAAAACACCGGAACCAATAAATCCTCTAGCGGTCGAAGGTGTTTAGCATATTTTGTTGCCGCTCCATCTACGAGATCCCCAGGCACTAGTACGCCTTCTAATCCCTGAATACTATTTATAGCATCAACGACTTTTACCATCCATTCTTTTTGTTTATAGGGTCCCATATGAAAATCAGCCACAAGTCCTATTTTAGATTTTGGGAAATCTTCGATGTATAAATCAAATTCTTTTATGACCAGCTTTTTGGGCTCAACATAGCTCCCATACAAACTAAAACACCACCCAATAACAAGCACGAGGCAGATACTTCTTCTCCATTTCAGATTCCAATAGTCCAGACTATATACAATTGCGCCCCCGCCCCCCCCAACTAATGCAATCCATATATTTGCAGCGCCCAATATACCAAAAATGATCATCATCATAAGTATCAAGATGAGACCTGTTTTTATTTTATTATTGAGTTTAAATGATTTTTTCCAGAGAAGTATAACGCTTATTGGCACTCCTATAGTTATTATCCATAGTATTGTTTCAAAAAAGAAAACAGATTGAGAAATTCCGAACCAAAATACATCTGGTCCCAATGAAAACATGGCTATATCTTTAAAGGACATGCCATGACTCTAGGGAATGTTTTGTGTTTGGAAAGGGATTCTGCTCACTAAGTATTCACATTGAAATACTTATACTTTTTTCTTTTTCCCAAATTTCTTAACCATTTTATCTATTTTCATAAGAGTTGAAATTGGCTGTTGAACATAGTGAATAAACAGATCACTTAGATCATTTACTTTTCGTACCACTCTCGTAAGAATAAAGACGACTCTGCAAAGATATAAAAAGAAAAATCCTATTGCGACAAGGGCAACCGCTCCTGCGAGCCGAAGAATTTCTACTGAATTTTCTGTAAGGTAGTTGAGTATTTCCATTTTTTTATTGTATCACAATTCCTACTTCTTTTAAAGTTTTCTGGTCAGAAGATCAAGTTTATTGAGTAGAAAAGTTGAACAATAATTTTTTAGTATAATTATCCCAACTTTGATTTTAACATTGAGACTACCATTGGCGGATTTGCTTTTCCTTGTGATTTTTTCATTACCATTCCCATAAGAAATTGAAGGGATTTTGGGTTTTCTGGTGAATAATCTTCCACTGCTTTTGAATTTTTGGCACTTTCACCTGATTCCATTGCTTTTTTAATGATCTCCTTCGCAGCAGTACTTGAGATTTCTCCCTTATCGGCAAGTTTTAATGTTTCTGCAAGATGCTCTGATGTCACCTTGCTATGCCTCCAATCCGTGTCGGCAAGAATAACTGAAAGAATAAGATTTGAAGCTTTTTTGGGATCAGCCCCTTTTTCTACCGCTGTTTCTAGGAAATCTGCGAGTTTTTTTTCCTCAGTGAGTTTGAGTGCATTATCTTCACTTATTCCCCATTGATCCTGATATCGTTCAAATTTAGTAAGTGGTAATTCTGGTACTGCAGCCTCTATTTCTTCAATTTCTGCTTCTGTAAATGTAATAGGTGGAAGATCTGGTTCTGGAAAATATCGATAATCCATAGCCGATTCTTTTTCTCTCAGTGTTTTTGTGACTTCCTTATCATCAATCCAACCAACAGTACTGTCATTTGATGGAGCATTCCCCTCTGCCCAAAGTTTTTTTTGTTTTTTCTGCTCATATTTCAGAGCCTTAAGAAGCGAGACAAATGAATTGAGGTTTTTTATTTCAGTTCTTGGATAGAGTTTTTCTTCGCCAATAGGTCGAAGTGATATAGAAGCATCAAAACGCATCATTCCCTTTTCCATATCTGCTTTTGAGGTTCCAACAAAACGCATAATTCTTTGTATTTCTTTGGCGAGTGACTGGGCTTCCTCTGGTGATCGAAGATCTGGATCAGTTACTATTTCTGCTAGTGGCGTTCCCGCACGGTTATAGTCACAAAGGGTTCCATTATTTGTATGTGTTAGCTTCCCTGCATCATTTTCTAGATGAAGCCGCGTTATCCCTATCGTCATTTTCTTTCCTTGATGTAGCATTTCAACTTTTCCGTTACTTGAAATTGGTTGGTCAAATTGAGAAATCTGATATCCCATTGGGAGATCTGGATAAAAATAATTTTTTCGATCAAATTTTGAAAATGGTTCGATCTTACAACCAAGGGCGGCAGCTCCAGCGACTCCTTTATTTACCGCTTCTTGATTTATAACTGGCAACATTCCTGGGAATCCCATAGAAATTGGATTAACTCTTGTATTTGGACCTGCGCCCCAAGCATCATTATCATCTCGCGAAAACATTTTTGTTTTTGTATCGAGTTGTACGTGTATTTCAAGACCGATTATGGTTTCTAATTCCATGAGTATTTAGTTTTTCTTATGAGAACTGTAAAAGTTTTTTTTTAAAATGAAAGATTAGATTTTGACGATTCCTTACATCTTTTTACTATTGAGGTGAAAATACAATGAAACTACGAAATTTGACTTCGAAGGATGTAGCAGGAAAAAAGGTTATTTACCGGGTGGATTATAATGTCCCACTCAAAGACGGCAAAATCCTGGACAATAGTCGTATAGCATTATCGGTCCCGACTATTCGTTTTTTATTAGACTCTGGGGCCAAAGAAATTCATATACTATCACACCTTGGTCGTCCGACGGGAACTTATGATCCAAATTTTTCTATGAGCTTGGTGCTTTCTGAAATAGAGAAACTAGTAAAACATCCCTGTGAATTTCGTAAGTTTTTAAAACCGTCTGCAAGTCGAATTCAACTTCATGGAAATCTTAGATTTTCTTCCGGAGAGATGAGTAATGATACAACTTTTTTAAAACGATTACTTCAATTGGGTGGCGAAGTCTATGTTAATGATGCGTTTTCGGTCTGCCACCGAACCTATGCATCCATTGTGGGTATCCCCACCTACCTCCCAGCATTCCCTGGATTATTACTCCGATCTGAGGTTTCTCAGCTCAAACCACTACGAATACCAATGCAGCAATCAGGACTATCGGTTCTACTTGGTGGGGTTCGACTCGAATCAAAGACAAATATAATGTCACATTATGCCCAACATGCTGACAACTTGTTGATTGGAGGAGCTCTTGCTAATGGGTTTTTGGAATTTAATGGCCACTGCATAGGAAAAAGTATTTCCTACAAGCCGTATTTTGCTTCTATAGAAAAAATCATTGAAACCGCTCTAAAATATAAGAAGAACCTCCTCATCCCAGTTGATGTATTGGTTACAAATAAAAATAATTTAACTTTCAAAAACATAAATGAGATCACGGAGAAAGATTCAATTGTAGATATAGGACCTAAAACTATCGCGCTTTTTAAAAAAGTACTCTCTGAGTCCAAAGAAATTGTTTGGAATGGTCCGATGGGGAAATTTGAAGACAAGGGGTGTGACAAAGGAACACTAGAGATGATGAAAATTATCTCAGCTCAAAAATCATGTAAAACTGTTATTGGCGGTGGTGATACACTAGAAGCCCTAGATCGATTTGGGCTTGGAAGAAATGCTTTTACGCATGTTTCTACTGGTGGAGTGGCTATGTTGGAGTTTTTGGAAGGAAAAGATCTCCCAGGAATTGAAGTATTGAGTATTGCATAGCTCTAACTCTTATGAAACACAGTGACTTGGTTCGTGATCATTTTGAAAATAAATATAAGGATTATGATAGGCTTATTCGAAAGCTTATCCCCAGATATAATGAAATGCATCAAAATGTTTTAGATCAAGTTAAGACACTAAAACCATTTGATCGACTCCTAGATCTCGGCATTGGAAGCGGTGAAACGGCATTGGGTTTTCTGAAACAACAGCAAGACTTAAGTATTGACGGTATTGATATTTCATCAGAAATGATTGCCAGAGGAAAAAACTGATTATCAAAGTATTTGAAGCAGGTTTCTTTTACAGAACTAGATATTGCGATGTTACCAGAAATAGATAAATCATATGATGCCTGTGTTGCAGTTCTATCTGTTCACCATCTCAATAAGCCCCAGAAGCAAATTCTATTTTCAAAAATTCACCAACTACTAAGGACTGGCGGAATTTTTACACTTGGTGATATTGTAAAATTTGACACTAAACTTGAAACAGAATTAAACGAAGAACTGTGGAGGAAACATCTAACAAATGAATTTGGAGAAAGGGAAGGCCAATATTGGTTTAATAATTATCAAGAAGAAGATCTCCCCGATTCGCTGAAAAAACAATCAAAGTGGCTGCTTGATTCTGGATTTAAAAATATTGAAATTACTTGGCAGCATATGAATTATGGGGTTATATCTGCTGTTAAATAATTTATTACCCTCCCCATCCAAGTTTATTTCTGAGTGTTTTGAAATAATGAGATTCTCTCATTCGAATAAACTTTGCAGTTCGAGTAGATCGCTGAACCGTAACCTCATCTGTTGATTTAAGGTTGTAATAGATTTGTCCATCTGCCGTCATGGATATTGACTCTGATCGTGAATCAAAATCCAAATGAAATGTTTTTTCGGCCGGAAGTACTATCGGTTTGTGCGTAAGTGCATGTGGCGAAACAGGCGTCACTAGGAGCGTTTCAAGTGTTGGGTAGACAATTGGTCCACCAGCACTCATAGAATAGGCCGTAGAGCCTGTAGGTGTAGCAAATATAAGCCCATCACTTCGATAGGTTGTTACAAATCTCCTGTCGGCCTTGAGATTAAAATTGGTAAGCCGGGCCAATCCTCCGTGCCCAAAAACTATTTCATTGAGTGCATAAGCCCTAAATACCTTCTTCTTTTTTCCATTTTCATCCTTTCTATATACAAATCCCTTCAGAAGCATTCGTTCATCGACGTGAAATTCCCCCTTCATTATCTTCTTGATGTTATCTAATGCATTATCCGGAGTTAATTCAGATAAAAAACCAAGTGTTCCAAAATTAACCCCTAACAAATATCCATCATTTTTTTGTAATGTTCGAATTAGCTTGAGAAGTGTTCCATCTCCACCAATTCCTATTTTAAGGTCATATCTTTTCTCATCTTCTACCTCTGGAATACTATTGTGAAGCATATTTACGGTTCGTGTATCTCCGTGTATTTTTTGAATTCCCTGCGCATGAAAATACCGAATAAGTTGACGCACAAAAGCTCGTTCAGCTTTTTCTTTCTCTGGCTTATAATGGCAGTAAATAGCTACTGACCGAAAATTAATTTTTTGTTTATTTTTCATTTAAATAATTCTTCCCTTTATTATGCCATGAAAAGCTTTAATTTTCAACTAAAGCCTGACCGACTCGAACTATATCAATCCCCTCTCCGAGTGCAATTTCATAATCCCTTGAAGTTCCAGCTGATATTTTGCTATCTGGCAAATACTGCTCTTTCAATTTTTTAAGGATTTGAAACTCCTTTATTTTTTCCTCAATTGTAAAAGATCCAGCTCCAATTGCTGATAATCCAGCAATATTTAGTAATGTCTGAGGTATTTCAAGCAAAGCCATTGAGTCTAGAAAACGAGAAAGCTCCGAAGGATTAATTCCTGATTTTTGTGATTCTTGAGAAATATTAATTTGCAGAAAAATATTTAGTGGGAGTTGATACTTGGTAACTAGTAATTTTATTTTTTCTAAATGAGAAATCTTGTAAATACTATGGATCGTATTTGCATACCTTATTATTGTTTCAAGCTGTCTTGATTGAATATTTCCAATAAAATGGGTGTCTTCTCTGGAAATTTTCTTTTCTTCTAGAACCAGCGGTCTATTTTCACCTATTCCGTAAAATGTTTCTGAGAAGTTTTTCTTTCCAAAATCAATTATCTCTGTCGTATATGCCTTATCCCAATATTTTGTTACACAGAGTAACTGTGCATTGTGAGATTTAACTGTTTCAAATATTTTTGAGTTTATATTCATGTTTTTACTCAATTTCACCTTTAGCTGATAACGCTATAGATATCGGTCTTGTCGATTTAAATTTAGATAGGATGATATTCATAATCGCCGTTATTGGGACGCAAATGAAAGCCCCCATAATACCCCATACAGATCCCCAGAAAGCTAAGGAAAAGAATATCACCAATGGAGAAAGATTAAGTGATTTTCCCATCATTCGTGGCTCTAGAATACTTCCCGTGATAAACTGGGCACCATAGAGTAATGATAGTACGACGATAAATACTGATAGACTCTGAAATTGTACGGCTGTAACGAGTACCGGAAACATAACGGCGATAAATGATCCAATGATTGGAATGTAGTTGAGAAGAATAAATAATAATCCCCAAAACTCTGCAAAATCAACGCCAACAATTTTTAGAATAATGTAACTGGTTATTCCTACTGCGAGAGAAATAATGGTTTTAATTTTAAGATATAAATTTACATCTACGGCTATTTGCTGTATTACGGCTCTAATTTTGTTGTATTTAATTTTGCTGGTGATCATTCGTTGAAGCTTGTGATCAAAGTTTCGGTATTCTAAAAGTAGAAATAATACATAAATTGATATAACTCCTATCTTTCCCACTATATTAGTAAGAACTAACGCTGTATCACTAAATATTCCTGTAAGATTTATTGAGCTCATAAATTCTTTTATCTGTGCGGCGAGATTGATATCAAATCTATTTGAAAATTGGATCAAAATTGACTGTAGCTTCCCTTGGTACTTAGGAATTTCCCTTATGAGTTCATTTATATTGCTGTTTACTATAAGAATTATCGAATAAACAATAAATACACAGATCAGGATTGAGAATGTTAATGCCACCGGATAGGGCATCTTGTAATGCTCTAGTAATCCCGCAATGGAGATAACTAGATACCAAATAATAAGAGCCATAATAAAAGGAAGAATTACGTTTTTCCCTATTACTAGCAGATATAAAATAACCCCGCTGGCTATTATAATATTCGTAAAGGCTTTGAGTCGTTCCATAGTAAGGGCACCTTAGCAGATAAGTATCTTCGAAACTTAGAGTTTCTTAATTATATTTTCACTTTATACTATGCGTATGAAGAAGAAAATTTTTTTCTTTGGTACGCCAGAGATTGCGGTTCCCAGTTTAAAAGCTATAGCCGAGCTAGATATGTATGAAATTATTGGTGTTGGAGTTTTTCCTGACAGAAAAATTGGAAGAAAACAGATTTTAACCCCTTGCCCTGTAAAATCTGCTGCCGTAGAACTAGAAATTCCGATTTACGAGATTGAGAACAAAAATGACTTAGTCCATATTTTTGAAGATATATCTTTTGATCTTGCCATCGTTATTGCGTTTGGAATGATATTTCCTCGCTCCATATTTGAATTACGAGATACAGCCAAGTGGAATATCGTAAATGTACACTTCTCTCTCTTGCCAGAGTATCGCGGTGCAAGCCCAGTTCAGGCAGCTATTGTTAATGGAGATCCTATTTCCGGACTTACGTGGCAAGAAATGGTATACAGGATGGATGCTGGGGATGTCTTATTCCAAAAGGAATACCATATATCGAATAAAAAAACATCTGAGCTCTGGGAGTATTTCTCACTTGAGACAGCGCTATTATTTCCTGATTTCTTAGCATCGTATTTCAATGGAAATATTGAAAGTTTTTCTCAGCAGGATCTTATAGAGAATGGATCTCATTCACTCACTCGATGTGGCATGATAGAAAAATCAGATGGAATTGTCGATCCTGAGAATGAGACAGCAGAGCAAATCTATCAAAAATATCTGGCATATGATGTTTGGCCTGGAGTCGAAATAAAAAATTTGAAAATTGAAGGTATTGAAATTGAAAGACTGAAGCTGAAAAAAATTACGTTGGATGAGTCAAAAATACCTGAAAAAACAATATCTAAGTCTAGAATTGATTGTCTTGATGAAACTTTTTTTTATATCGAAGAAGCACAAGTACCAGGAAAAAATACTATGAAATGGAAAGATATATTAAGCGGCTTGCGTTAAAAATGAATCTGAAGCCCTAATTATTTTTGGGTGCATGTTTCTTTTATGACTTATTATATTTTTCTGATGTCCAGATATATAATCTATTGTGGTGTCAGCCTTATCTTCTATAAAATCACCATTACTATCAAATAAATTCACCTCTATCCACTCAAGTAATTCTGGAAGATTTGGAAATATATTTATTTCCTGATCTCTCTCGAGAAAATGTTTAATTGTTTTCTTTATAATTATAGCATTTTCCTCACTGAAATGCTTGCTATTCAGTATTAATATTACTTTTTCTAAAAATTGCTGAACTTCAATTGTTTGTTCCTCTATTTCCTGAGGCTTCCCAACCGCATGATACATCAATATCATGAACTCACGAGCTTCTATTAATTGAGTTTTTATTTTTAGGATATCTTCGGGTGCTACGCGCCTATTTTTAACGTTTAGCTTTTCACCTGAAAGTTCTGAATCAAATAGAGTTTCATTAAAATTCTTCAAAGCTAACTGAAGATCTTCTGCCCAAATATCATATTCTGGTGCCTTTTCCATAAATGATGCTTCTTCATATATAAAATGAGAGGCAACTTGGTCGTAATAAGACTCACTTTCTAAAAAATCCATCGTTTTATCTAACAACGCTATAGCAGATACACAAAATTCGGTTCCCCCTCTTATTACCTCTTTACTGACTGGACTAATCTTGAGCCTTTCTTTTGGAAGATACCTATTATCCTCTGTCCCCTTCTTCGGTACTCTTGACTCAAAAGATCTTATTTTTCCATCATCAGCACCTCCTACATTTTCAACATCCCCATTAGCTCTCCATCTGAGATATGGCGTTGGCTCTGGTGTGGATTCATCCTCAATAACTAATCCTTTCGGAATTTCCCCTCTATAAATCTTTTTTATATTCCAATAATCTAGCGCTCTAAAGAATAGTTTCATCTGTGTTTATATTTATATTAACTATTTATTCTATATTCCTTTGTTTATGGTGTGTCAAATACTTGTTCTCTCTTTTTCCTTTGTACTATTTTTTTGTTCTTGAGAAAACAGTATCGCACTAAGCAAAAGAATTCCATTTTCTAAAATTAAAAACATTGGACTAAAGGCTATCCCAATAAGAACAAGTGCCTTAAATATTTTCATATTACTACCTCGGGCAATCCATACGAGCAATAATAATACTCCTAAAACACCCTTCTCTATCATCGTTATAATTAAACCTGAGAATGGATATGTCCACTGAGATGGATCCAGAGAAATGGCGGAAGGATCTGCAAATAATTTCATATACTGACCTTCTCCAATTCCAAATAATAAACCAGTTAATGAACTTAAACTTTTGAGTATTCCTAGAGAGAAAGAAAAATCAGCCTGTAATATCGCAATAATACTTAGAAGCAAGCTCAATCCTAATCCTGTCAGCCATTTAACCTGAGATGTCATCTTATTTCGTACCCCAAGCCACGAGTTACTCGTAAGCCAAAACACAGTCATTACTACTAACAATATAGGAAGCCCTAATATATATAGCAATCCCCCCAAGATATAACTTATTAGATATCGATGTGATATTTTTTTCTCAATATGTAGAAATAGAAATAGCCAAACTATTCCTAACCCGAGAATGGCTGGATGTATAAAATCTACATAAAAAGATAATATAGTTCCTAGAATGAGAGATCCAAATAATGAAAACTGTTTTACTGAAGAATTGAGTCTAAATACGGTAGGATTATTGCATACAAAGAAACCAACTGACCAAATAATAAGGTAGTAAATTGAAGTTTTAGGGTTGAGTGAAAACTGTGAGATCAAGGTTGAAATACTCAAGAAAACTAAGATCCAAAGTGCTTTTTGCTTTGAGATTGAAGTTTTTTTTATTTTAAAATAAGTCGTAACATATACGAGTAAAATACCAATCCCACAAATAGGAAACACTACTTCCAAGGAAGGTGTATATTTCCCTAGATAATAAGCATCTCCTCCGAGATAAATCCCTTTATTTATCCAGAAAGTCCATAAAAAGAGATGTATACCTACATCTTTTATTTTCTCAACAACTAGACCCAAAATTTTCATTTTGCTCATACGATACTGGTTGTATTATTTCTGTCACTTTGGTTATTGTGCGCCTTCGGGTCTTTGCCCTGCTTGCTCTATAGAGTCTTCTGGCTTTCTATATACTTCTTTCGCTATCCGCTTACTTTCTCTGAGCTTGAGATTGAGCTTATCTCCTATCTTATTGAGCAGATCACCCGGAGCCCCTTTCCCTTGATTTAGATCTAATACCATTCTTTCAAATTCTTCTGCTATATAGGACTTAGCAAGTGGGAGTATATTACTTCGGGCGAATTTGGCTTGAAGGGCAAATATCTGATCTTTTGGATCAGCCTGATGTTCTCCAATCAAATCTACTCGCGGAGAAGGAAGCCCTGTTTCATCATGAAAGACTTGTAGGTTCTCCTTACTGATTACAAATTTAAGATACCGCCAAGCTAATTCCTGATAGGTTGAATCTTTTGATATGACGAGGCCACTAACTTCCCCAAGAAGCTTTCTGGAAGAAAGTCCTGATGAACCAAATTTTTGTGGGAAGTAGGTTACTCGCAAACTATTCTCGTCTATATGAAATAATCTTCCTGTTTTTCGGGTTTCAATTATTTTTTCAATAGTATCCCAATCTCGTGCATACCCAAATACCATCGAAGCTCTCCCTGCCGCGAATGTATCAAAATTTTTAGCCTGAGTAGTTCCATTTGCCATGAACTCTCCCCACGAGTTATGTTTGTATTTTGGATCGGTAAAACTGACATAATAACTAACTGAATCTTCCCCTAGATTGAGTTGTTGCCCTTTTTGATTCAATCCTGTTGTCGTGTGAAATTGAAATTCCGCTTGATCTTTACTTGCAAAAACTACGTCTTGCTGAAGCATTATGTTTTCTAATATATCAAACGAATGATGTATATTATCTGATCGTCCTAGTGCTGCTCCTGCTACTGAAAACCGTTCAAATGAGTTATCCGTACGAGTGAGTTTGTCTGCATCTGACTGAAACTCTTCCCAGGTTTTTCCTGGAACATTTCGATCGGTAAGCCTATCGAGTGTGTGCTCTGTGTTATAGTATACCGCGAGAGTATCTACTGCCAATGGAACTCCATATATAATGTCATCCTGAATAAGTGTTTCATTGGCTGCTCTCACAAAAGTTGATCGATATGCATTTGGGCTAAAGCTTGGGTCATCTAGGCGCGGGAAGAGTTTGTTTGTATTATTAGCAATCCAATCACCGTCAGTATAAATAATATCTGGACCGTTTTCTTCTGCCATTTTCTCGGCTATATTTTCGTGAAGCTCTTCTGGAGAAGAAAATTTAATTACTTTAAATTTTAGCCCCTGAATCCCCTCTTGAGTTGAAAATTCTCGAGCCATAGCATCTAAAAACTTTTTTTCTTCATCGTTTCCACTCATCCAGATCTGTATTGGATTTCCGTATGGATTATATTGTTCTTGTGATTGAAATTCTCTTCGCTTACATCCTGAAAGAGTAAAACTTAGCGTAAAAGTAAGAAGCAGAATTAAAATTTTTTTCATGTATTTGTATTTTCTTCTTCAATTGTAACGAAGCTTTGTATCTCAATCAATCAGAATCTTATACAACATACCCACATCTGGTTCCCTCTACGATATGCGCGCCGCCAATGTCTGGATCAGGGGTGCCTCGGGCTTTGCGAGGATCTATTCCATAAAACTCACAGGCACTGAGGATGCTTCCAGGTTTTTTCCCGGTTTCTGTGGATAGTCTTTCGAGTGCGGCTTCGAGTGAGGACATGCACTAGGGTGAAATAAGAAAATGCTCTGATAATATCTGACTAAGCACTTCTAAGTTTTGAATTGGTGCAGTTACAGCTCCCAATATATCTACCAAATTGAATTGATCGAAACAACTCCAGTCGACTAATTCCTCATTTACTGACGCTAGAGCCATAGCGTGTAAATAATCCAAAAATGCCGCACTTCTCCCCCATTTACCACCTAAAATTCTAGATACATCACTTAAGAGCCGAATAATAATATCCCTATTATACTCTGAGGCTATTGATGCGATTCCTTTATAAAGCTTTACTGGATACATTGAATGCTTCATAACTAGTTCAGCTGAAGGCATTAACTCTTCTGGAATTATCGCCTCCCATGCAATAGTTGGATTGATTCGCTGATTCCAATCTTCATGCTCTGCCCCGATTCTATATATCTTAATAAAAGATCGAATATTTGATTCAAAATCGCCTACTTCTGGACCTTTCAATGTTCGAGCTGTAAACATAGTATTCTTTGCCTCTTTTTAACCTTTTTCTTCACTTAGTCAAATCCCTTATAACAAACTGGCAGGATTTTGATCAAGTGTGATTTTCGATTTATATTGAGACTCAGGAATTTCTATTCCATGTAATGCTATGTCCTTTATAATAATATGAAAATGATATCGTCCATGACTCCGAGGAAAAAATGCCGGAGCAAAGAAAATTTCCCGAATATTGATTGACTCATTCTTTTGATTATCTGATTTCAATTTTTCATAGAGATTTTTG
>JABAZT010000034.1:27400-30045 GCA_018608565.1 Candidatus Altimarinota bacterium | reverse complement strand
CCCTCCATCCATGCTATCTCCTTTTTTTCATGTGAAAGTGTTATTTTAAGAGTTTGCGTAAAAGGTGAAAATCCACTCTCTTTTCGCTGTTCTATCTGATCATCCATAAATCCTGATACATCATGAGTTCTAATATATTCATAGATTGGAGCCTCTGGCTTATAACTTTGAATAATAATTTCTCCCTGTTTTTCTCTTCTTCCTGCACGTCCCGAAACCTGCATCAGTAACTGAAATACTCGCTCCTCGGAACGGAAGTCTGGTAAATTCAATCCGACATCTGCAAGAATAATCCCTACCAGGTCTACTTTTTCCAGATCCAACCCCTTGGCAATCATCTGAGTTCCTAGCAGCACGTCAGCCTCATGGTTTTCAAATTTCTGCAATACTCGCTCAAAATCATATCGCCCAGTAATGGAGTCTCTATCGGCCCGCATAACTCGAAGATCCGGAAGTATTTCTTTTAAATACGTTTCAACTTGCTGTGTCCCCCACCCCCTAAAATTGAAATCTTTTTTGTCACAACTGTGACATTTTTCTGGAAACCCCTCCAAATAACCACAAACATGACACACTAGTTTTCCCATATTTTGGGCTTCGATTTGGGAGGTACTACTTGATGACTGCTTCCAATGGGCTTTCATAGGATGAGAGCAGTGCGGACACTCAAATGTATCTCCACAATGCCGGCACATAGTAGATCCGGCATACCCTCTTTTGTTAAGAAATAGAACGACCTGTCGTCTATCCTTAACAGTCTTTTCTATGGCATGAGCTAGTTTTTCAGAGATTGGACTATAGTTTCCTTTTTTAGTTTCATTTTCTAGACCTACGAGCTGTATATTTGGCATTTTTTGAGCAAAGACTCTTTCTGGGAGTTCAACAAGATCAAAAGTCCCACTCTCACAGGCATGTATACTTTCTACCCTTGGAGTAGCTGAACCCATGACTATTTTTGCGCCGTGGAGCATAGCGAGTGTTTTCACCACATCATGCGTCCAATACCGAGGAGCAAATTCATTTTTGTACGTCCATTCATGCTCTTCATCCATGATGATGCATTTTAGTTTTGGAATTGGAATTAATACCGAAGAACGAGTCCCTATCAATATTTTCGCTATTCCAGACTGTATTCGTCCCCATTCTTGTATTTTTTCCCCTTCAGAGAGATTGGAATGCCAGAGGGCAATCTGAGATCCAAATGTCGCTTGTAAGTTTGATATTAGCTGTGGAGTAAGTGCAATCTCTGGAACTAAAAATAAAACCTGCTCATTTTTTTCAATATACTCCTGCATGACGTACTTATACACTTCTGTTTTTCCACTTCCTGTAACTCCAAAGAGCAATGATGGCTTTTTAGATATCTGAATTTTATCAAGTGATTCTTGTTGAAGCTTCGTAAGTACTAGTAATTCGGTTTTATTGATATTTTTGTTTTTATTTGGATTTTTTATTGATCCAATTTCCTTGTTGATTATTTCTTTCTCAAGAAGCGCCTTTATAACAGTGGTTGAAAAATTTTTCTTAAGGACTGATTCTTCTATCTTCGATACATCAGAATTCTTAGTAAATTTTTCAACTAACTCTTTCTGCTTTTTCCCTCTCAATACTTTAATTTCTTCATCTTTTTTCTGGCTTAGGGTATATGAAATATCTCTATCTATAGGATTTTTCAATCGATGAAACTTCTCTGGGACCATCAGACTAAGCACTTTTTCAACACCACAATAATTATTGTCAGCGATCCATTGTGCAAGCTGCAGATATGAATGTGGAAGAAATTCTTTTTCCCACACCTCTAAAACTGGCTGTGTCTTAAATTTAGGAACTTGTTCTGATATCTTTATAATAATTCCTGTTCTTTTTGTATTTCTAAATTGAACGACGACAAGACTCCCCGCCTGGACCTCCAAGTCTGTATGCCAAGTAAAAATTCCCTTGATATTCCTGAGATAGACATAACAGTAACGAAGCATAAATATAGACTATCTCTTTTTTAGTTTCGAACAATTGGCTTCTGTATTTTTATAATTTCTGAACGTAAAAATTCTTCTAACTTAACTGTATTTTTTATACCATGTGATCTTTCACAGACATCCATAAGAACCTCCATATCTATCATATCCCAATCCACTAAAATATCAGGCTGATGTCTATAATTAAATGGCTTTGAATCATCGACTCGCCCTGAAGAAATCATCCAACTTACTTTATATTCCCCCTGAAGCACCGTTCCATCTGGAAGCGTCTTTTCCCCTCGTTTTATTTTTTCGACCTCGGTTCCATACTGATTTTTTCCTGTTGTGGGCTCCCCAATAACTACACAGAACCCAAACTCCCTCAAATAAGCTACCAATCTCTCAGCTGATGATGCTGTATACTCATCACAAAAAATTACGAAAGCATGTTTAAGTTTTATGTCTTCTTTATTAGGAAGTGATAGATGAAACCCTCCTGGCCCTTCTAGATCAACTATAACTCGAACTCCTTGTATTGCCGTCGCGACATCAATCATTTGCTGCACGCTTCCTCCCGGATTACATCGTAGATCCAACGCTATTACTTTTTTTTGATTTTCTCTCAGATGAAATTTAAATGCTTTTCCTAAGTTTTTATTTTTTTGATAAAAGTCTTTAATCTTCATA
>JABAZT010000034.1:26004-27390 GCA_018608565.1 Candidatus Altimarinota bacterium | reverse complement strand
CTCTGACTCGGATAGATAATCATTTTTAAGAGTTTGATTCAATTCTTTCTGCAAATGATAAAAGTAAAATCAAAATTTCCAAGATCGAAGATAATACAGCTGAATTTGTTGAAATATTGATTCATCTTCTTCTGATAGGGTTTTTGTATCTGACATATCGGATATAGGTGGATCTGGAACAAATTCTAGATGAATCCAAGAGCGAGGATCTCGTGTATGTCTTATAAAATGAGCCAAAAAATGTTCATAACAGATAGGCTGCTTGTTTTCAGGAATTACTAATGGTTCTAAATCTTCATCCGATAGTATGATCTGGTACAGTTCTATCTCTTCTGGAGACAGTGGTGTTCTATGTTGAAGTACGCCTTCAACCCGATTATCTATCGCTTCTTCAAGTCCCTTCTGCCCCTCAAATGGACCATGATGACTGACTTTTCCTTCAAAATTTTTCTTTTCAATTTTTGCTCTTTGGGGAGCTCGAACATCAACCATTGGTAGTGAGTCTACTGCTGCACAACCACCCAAAACGATCGTACTGGTTACAAGCGCTGTATTTCTAAAGAGCTCAATGACCGGACGGTGATGTATTCTGGGTTTTCCAACAGACATATCTGCTGCGACTTCATCTTCTTTAATTTTACTCTCTAACTTCATTTACAAAAAAATAAGTTTTATTTTAGAGCAAACAAGTTTTTTCTTAACTTTCTATTAAGTCTCCCTGTAATATGAGTCGATTTTTATTAGTTCCAACTGGAGTACAAGTCATAAGTGTTAGAATAGATTTATCATCTGGATGATTCAGAACGTCTACCTGTGTTGGTGGAACGACTTTTTTAGCATTCATTTGATAGACATACTCTTTTCCTTCCCAATAGACATAGACCTTATCTCCTTCTTCTACTTCATGCAGGAGTGCAAATACATCTTTAAAACGTCCATTATCCCAGTTGTAATAGGATGAATGTCCTGTTGCAAAGAAGTTTCCTATATTTCCTGGATCTCGTGAGACAGGATGTACCACAACTCCGTTTCGAAGTCCGTCCTGAATTGCCTCTTCCAGTTTTCCAAAATCCTTATGACCAGGAACCCCTACTAGAGGTACATTTTTATTGATCCGTGGAAGATATATACGATTATCAGAAGGATATACTGGCATTTGAGCAAAAACCGATTTAAATTCGTCTTTTACTTTTAGCTCTTGTTTTCGAAATGATACGGTTTTCTCTACCTTCGTAAGTTTTTGTGGTCCATCGTGTGTTGGTCGAATCCTCCTCTCTCTTGGAGTCTCAAAAGGTGAAAGATTTGTTGTCTGTGAACCTTGCCCTCCTTCGGCTAAAGCCTCATTTGTTTTTGGAATTATACTTGCATATATACTATTAGTTACCT
>JABAZT010000034.1:5618-25994 GCA_018608565.1 Candidatus Altimarinota bacterium | reverse complement strand
TAGTTACATTTTCCCATTTGAATTTTGCAATCTGCGTATAGGCTGAATAGTTTAGTAAAAACTGTGTTGAAGCCCATATAAGCATCACAATTCCTGCTACAAATACCATATCAACCCAAAATGGTTTTTTGGTCTCAAGCTCACTAATAGAGCTAAAATAGTTGAGCTCTTTTTCTGGAAACAATTTAAATTCAAATCGGTCTGACATGGATTCTTTAGGCTTAAGAAATCTGACTATTATATCAGATATCTGCCCTAAATTCAATTGCTTGCCCTTGAATATATACATACTCATTTTAAATAGTCTTTTTTTGACAAAAGATCAATAAATAATTATAAACATCTTAAATATTAATTTAAATAAATATCAGATGACAGAATCTCTCGATACAAATAGGAGGCTAGCGTCTAATTTTAATAAAAGAACTATAACCGTTTCTGAGATTTTTAGATTAAGAGAAGTTAAATCACTAAGAGATCGAATTACTACATTAATAGGAGCTCTTAGGATGATAGATGTCAAAGATTTAGATGTTATCTATGATGCAAACGTTAGATTTAGACTTGGACAAATTTTAGTTGCATTTAAAGCTATTGATAAATTTGAAACTGCAAAAGCAATTCCTCCCAATATTCATTATTCCAATGAAACACCTGATTCGAAGGAAGCTATTCTTAATTTTGAAGATCGAGAGATATTATGTGCTGACATTGCTCATTTAATCGATATTGAAAATGGATTAAGAAAGCTCGTACGTATTGTTCCTGAAATAAAGCTTATCAAGTTTGGTTTATTAAGGCAGTATATACAGTCCCAAACTAATGATGAAGACACTTCTAGCTAAGTATCTATTTCTTCCAACAAACCATTACCCCATCATCACTATCGGTTTTATGAATTTTATAACTCCAATCAGTTTGTGATTCCATTAGTTGAGTAAATGACTCTGTTTTATCTGAGAATTTTAGTACATCATCTACAATAATCAACGGATTATCCGTTAGAAGTGGCTGAACTAGATTCCAAAAATTAATATAGGAAACTTTTTGTGCATCTATAAAGACCAAATCAAAGCTTTTAGAATGAGTAGCTGTCGTATCTGAAGCGTAAACGAGACCGTCACCCTCTATATACTGCGGACCTTTTGGTACTTCATCTAGACTATCAATTTGCTTCAAACTCCCATCTATATTCCAGTTCTTAAGAATCAGTTTTGCATCTCCATAGATAGAAGTGATTGATTTTTCTACTCCTGCGTCACTAAAATTTTGTATGGATTCTCTGAAGGTTGGAGCTGAACGTTCTATTGTTACTATTTTTCCGGACGATAAAGCATCTGCTATCCAAATAGTGGAAAATCCATTGGCAGTTCCTATTTCTAAAACATTTTTTGGATTTTTATTTTGAACCTGGGAATGTATAAACTCCGCCGTTTCCCAGCTAATGTTCGGTATATTTTCCTGTATACCATACTTTTTAAGCTGTTTTAGAAAATTAATGCGTTGTTGATCCATCCTATTGGAAGTATTTTTCACCTAAATATGAAAATAGATCCGTAATTTTAATTCTTTCTTGTTCCATTGTATCTCTATCTCGAACCGTAACCGTCTCGTCCTCTAGTGAATCATAGTCTACCGTAATACAGACGGGGGTTCCGGCTTCATCTTGTCGTCGATATCGCTTCCCTATGGCTCCACCTTCGTCATATTCTACATTTCCAAAGATTTGAAGTTTTTCTTGTATGGCCTTCGCTTTTTCTGGAAGTCCGTCTTTTTTCATAAGTGGTAAGATCGCTACCTTGATTGGAGCTATATTTGGTTTAAATTTAAGTACAGTTCGAGTTGAACCATCTTCTAGTGTCTCCTCATTGTAGGCTTCACAGAGTACTGCTAAGATCGTTCGATCGACTCCAAATGTTGGTTCTATGACATGTGGAAGATAGACTTCATTGGTCTGTGGATCTCTATATTCTAGTTTTTTACCAGATTCTCGCTGATGATTCCCAAGATCAAAATCAGCTCTATAGGCACATCCATAGAGCTCTTTGCACCCAAATGGAAAGTCATACTCAAAATCGATGGTCTTTGTTGAATAATGCGCCCTAGACTCCTCCGGAACATCTAGCTCATGTATTTTAGCATTATCTAGACCAATCAACTCACACCATTGATGCATGTCTGCTATCCAGTTATCAAATAGTTGCTCCCATTCACTAGGATGTACAAAGTACTCAATCTCCATCTGCTCAAATTCAAGCCGTCTAAATATAAAATTCCCAGGTGTGATTTCATTTCGAAAGGCTTTCCCTATCTGTGCAATTCCGAATGGAATTTTAACTCTATTGGTATCTACTACGTTTTTGAACTCAAGAAAGATAGCTTGTGCCGTTTCTGGACGCAGGTAGGCCTTCGAATCTTCTCCTTCAGAGGTTTTTGCCATCTGAGTTGAGAACATAAGATTAAATGTTTTAACTTCACTGAGGGTTGGCTTCTTAGTAGCAGGAGAAAGAAGTTCTTTTCCAACAAGAAATTTGTTAATTTTTTCTACGGTCCATCCATCGACATCCTCTCCTAATTGGTCTTCAATCAAGTGATCTGCTCGAAATCGTTGACGCGTCTCCTCACATTCTACTAATGGATCTGTAAAACCTCCTACATGACCTGAGGCGTGCCAGGTTTTTGGATGAAGGATTATATCTCCATCGATTCCAACCATATCGGCTCTATTATGAACAAATGTCTTCCACCAGATGTTCTTTATATTATTTTTAAGCTCTATTCCTAGTGGTCCATAGGTATAACTGTTTCCAAATCCTCCATAAATCTCTGATCCAGGATATACAAATCCTCTTCTTTTTGAGAGTGATACTATTTGATCGATACTGATGTTGTTTTCTGACATGATGTAAGTCTAAATATAACGGGTCATGATTCTAAAAAAAAAGGAGAGAAACTCAAGTAAGCTCTCTCCTTTTTTGTATTATTGCTGTCTTCTTACTTATTTAGCGAGTTGAGACTCTACTAGTTCTTTTAGTTTATCTGCACCGATGGCTCCTGGAACAAATTCATTCCCAACATATAGCGCCGGAGTACCACTTACCCCCCATTGTGCTCCTTCTGCGATGTCTGCTGCAATCTCATCTTTGGTCTCTTGAGATGTCATACATGTTTCCATGGCAGTTTTATCAAGTCCCCATTCTTCTGCTTTTCCAAGAAGGAATGTACGAGCGCCTTCATCTCCCCGCCCTCCAAATGCTTGCTGATTTTCAAATATAAAATCTTTAACCGCCCAGTACTTGTCTTTATCTTGCTTCATAGCACAATTAGCTGCTGCATGCATTGCATTGGCTTCTGTATGAAAGCTAAGAGGGAAATCTTTTATTACGTATTCAATAGTTCCATCATCTATATACTGTGAGATTAGATCTTTTGTATTATCGTTAAGCCTTTTACAATATGGACATTGATAATCAGTAAATTCAACTACTCTTACTTTTCCTTTTCCTTTTTTTGGTTCTGACCCAAGGTCAGCAAATTCTATATCTTTTAGAAATTTACCAACTTTCACTCCGATAGACTTTCCATCTACTAGGTATCGTCCTCCTTGCTCTGTTACAATTGGTTTTAGTTGATCTAGGACATTTGCTCCAAATCGCTCAAGACTTTCAATCCCTTGTCCCAATATAAATGCTGGAACTCCTAGTACATCAAAATCTGATGCTAATTCTTTTCCTAGATCTGAACTAACATCTACTGTGTTTATGATCAAGGCTCTAGTAAGTCTCTCTCTGAAGAACTGTGTTCCTTGTGTAGTATCACAGGCTTCTCCACACGTTTTATCTGTTAATATCATTAACTCTACTGGATTTCCAGGTTCTGGAATCCAAGTGTTTTGTCCATATACAACCATTTCTCCTTCTTGTAACTTAACTTTTTGTCCTTCTTCAATATTTTCAACGGCTACATGTAACTTTCCATCTATTATGTATCCATTTTCTGCTTCTTCGAGATTTGACTGACATCCCGTCATTAGAAATAGAACTGTTGTTGCAAGCCCAAACATGATTGTTTTTTTCATTTTTGTGTGATTATTAAATGTATTACCTATAGATATTAGAAATCTAAATCTATGTCGCAAGGAAAAAACTTAATAATTGTTGTTGAAACTACAACGTTTTTTTGGTATAATGCTCTGATACCTAAATAAAAACCCAAATAATATGTCCAAAGATCATGCCGAAACATTTGCAAAGCTAGTTGAATCAATCGAACAATCTAATGCGGCTCTGAAACAAGCTAAAATTCAAGCGAAAAAACTTGGAAAACAGCTCGGATACTCTGATGATCATATCAAAGACATTGCTGCACAGTGTGCGACACAAGATTTTTCTGATGACAATAAAATTGTAGAAGGTGTTTTTGATGGACAAAACATGATAGATGCAAAAGGAGAAACCTATCCGGTTCCGGCAAATTATGCTTCTAAGTCAAAACTTGTAGAGGGTGACAAACTAAAGCTTACGATTGCTGAAAATGGAGCCTTTGTCTATAAACAAATAGAGCCAGTCCCTAGAAAAATGGCGGTTGGTCATCTAGTTCTTGATGGTTCTCAATATCAAGTATTGGCTGACAAAAAAAGTTATAATGTCTTATTTGCTTCTGTTACTTTTTATAAAGCCTCGGTTGGTGATCGAGTAACAATTATTCTTCCTGCAGAACACAATGCAGAATGGGGAACCCTTGAAAATGTACTACCAGAAGCAAAAGAAGAACTCATCTAAAATCCATACTGAAAACTAACTTTTACAAAAAAAATGACGAGCATGGTTCTCGTTTTTTCTTTTTTACTCAATTATTTTCTATGAATTATTTAGGTAATCTAACATAAATTCTATCATTAGATAAAATCAAGGTTTCCTAGATTTTAATTTTTCATATACTACTGGTTATGAAGTCATTATTATTTGTTCTCGTATTTTTTCCTATTATTGTCTTTGGTTTTGAGCCAACGATTACTGAAACTCCGTTTACTGATTATGCTATTATTCCTGAATATGCTAGGACGCCTATTGATACATTAGTAGAAAAAGGAATATTAAAAGGAAATGATGATGGTAGTTTTGCTCCTGGTCGAGAAATCAATCGGGCTGAGTTTTGTAAACTTATTGTCGAATCCTCTGGAGTAAAAAAATATACACCAATAAGCTCCTCTTTTCCTGATGTCTTACCTCAAGATTGGTTTTTCACCTATGTTGAAACTGCAAGAAGAGAGGGATGGATAGAGGGATATCCTGATGGAAGTTTTAATCCTGCCGAGAATATTAATAGAGCTGAAATTGCGAAAGTACTTACCATTGCCTTTGGTCTTGATATTTCAAAATCTTCCGATGATATACATTGGTATGATCCCTATGTCCGAGCTCTTGCCGAACGAAAACTACTACCATTCAATGCCGAACAATCGGTTTTCCTTCCTTCAAAACGTCCTGATCGTGCAGAGGTATCTGAACATGTTTTTAAAATGATGAAATATGTTGGATTACTTGAATTTGATGAATTTGATGTGGCTGATATCAAGATTATCTATCGTGATCGAGATGGAAATGCAAATCAAGAAGACCAGTCTGATAAGCCTCTTGAGGAACGAACAATTATTGATTATACCCCAAAAAAGACAAGTGAAGTCGAGTTTGAATACATTGACGAAGATGCCCTGACCCAAAAAATAGAATCACAAGCTGGCCAACTAGAAATTAAAAAAAATGTGGATAGTCCTCGACGAGTATATGTTTCTCCAAATCAAGGAAGTACTGAAATTCATCGACTCAATATGTGGGCCGATGATGGGACAGTAAAGCTTTACGCGCTTCAGTTTAGATTTAATGGAAACAAGGGACTTAATTTATTTAAAAAGACATGGATTGAAATAAATAATCAAAAAGTAACTACCTCGATCGCTATTGATGATCAGGTGGCAACCTATACTTTCAGTAACCCTATTGTATTCAAAGATCAATGGGTCTCTATGAAACTCATGGGAGACATTGAACTGAATGTCTCTGATGGTGATGCTGCCAGAGCTGTTTTATTCTTACCTGAATGGATTTCAGCGAACACTAATAAGAAGATTGGGTTTTTCCCTTTTGGAGGTCCTGATCTGATAGTTAAATAAATCTTTAATAAAAAATTTGACGCTGATAGATTTTCTCATAATATTTGTCAGCTTCAATCGGGGTGTTAGCTCAATTGGTTAGAGCACCTCCCTGTCACGGAGGAGGCTGCGAGTTCGAGTCTCGTACATCCCGCCAGAAGCATAACAAAGTTCAACCCTCCGGTTGGATTTTTTTTATTATGGCTTTAAACGCATTAATCCCCCACTCTTCTCTATTGATTTTAATACTGCCGTTACAATTTTTTCAGAGACTTTTTCTCCATAGAGTTTAGGATATTCGAACAAACCTAGATTTTCTAGTGCCCCAGAAATAATCTCTGTCATAAACTCAGCAGAAACTGGAGGACACAGGATATTTGATCTTGCAGGAAAGGTCTCAGGTCTATCTGATCCATAACGGAGCGTGGCAGTCGGAATGCCCATCATATTCATCTCTTCTTGCATTGAACCACTATCGGTAGCACATAGCTTACATCGTTGCATTGCGGCCATGACATCAGAGTATTTTGGCCAGACATCGGAGATGATAATATTTTCACTCATTCTTAACTTTTCTAGTCGATCAGATAACCCATGACGAGCTATAGCTGATTTTGTTCCTGGAAGGAGAATCATGAGTAATGGAATTTGCTTTCCATTTGTATTGAGTTTATCACTGATTACTAAGGCCTCAATCATTTCAAACATGGCTGTAAATCGCTCCTGAGACTCGGTATTCTCTCGTCTATGAATACATACCCGCACAAATCCGTCTGCTAACGCTGGATATTGCTCAAAAATGTCTGACTGGATCTCCGTCGTAAAATCCATGGCATCTACAACACTATTTCCGACCGTAAAGACACGATTTGATGGAAACCCTTCGTTCTTCAGATTTTCAGTTGAGAGATCGACTGACGACATCCAGAGCCCAGTTCCGGCCTCTGTCGCTCTTGTATTCCATTGTTCTGGAAATGGCTCGTGTGATCCCCCATTGTAATTTGATAGATTGGATGAAATATCCAGCCAAGTTTTAAAATCAAAACCACTATTATAATCTTTTACGTATGTACCTAATATTTGTGGCTTTATCATCAGTGTTCGTATTCCTGCCTCTACGTGCACGGTTGGATATCCATGAGCAAAACTTGCAGTTGTTACAGCAAAACACGTTGTTGTATCACCATGAACATATGGAAGTATCTGAATACTTGGATTTATTTCTTTTATAGCAGAACAAATAGCTCCCCATCGAATTATAATTTTTCCTATTACATCAGTGAGTGTTCCTCCAGCGACTTTTAGATTTACATCTACCTTGAGTCCAAATTCTTTTTCTATTCCACCTGATAGGTTTTCGTCGTAGTGTTGTCCCGTATGAAGAAGAAAGGCTTTCTCTCCTCTCTTTAGCAGCTCATGTAGGATCGGAGCCTGTTTGATCAGATCTGGCTTGGTTCCACATACAATGACATGAGCTGGACGCTCATCTACTGTTATCTGAGTAATAAAATTTTGTAGAGTACCGGAAGCGAAAAGAACATTTTTCATCTTACTCAATTTATTTGATATAAATCACCTTGATAGTTGACTTTATCTTTTTTTCTTTTATTATGGCTACATGAAAGACGTGGAATTAACATTAAATAGAAGTTTAAGAGATCGAATCTTAACGATTCTCAATCATGAAATTGCGTATATTGATTTAAATCCATATCGAGATGAAGTTGAACCTGGAGCCTCAGGAGATCAGACATTACGATCATTTTCTCAGCTACCAGCACTAAAACCTGCAAACCCACGCATTGACATCCCTCGAATAAGCTTGGCAAATAAAATAGATAGACTTATTTTCCCAAACGAAGAAACAATCCGATTAGTCACTATTACATTCCAAGAACAAATACAGCTAAATATTATTTATCCTGACTCTCTCCACCTCAACTAACTCTTCTTTTTCTTTGTGATTTCGTTTTTAAACTTTGAAACTTTCTTATCCGCGTCTTTTTTTGCGGTGGCAACTTTCTTTGTTGCTACTTTCTTGACGGTTTTCACCTTTTTTTCTGCATCCTTCTTTGCTTTCACGGCCTTCTTTGTTACGTCTTTTTTTACTTTCTTGGCATCTTTTTTTAGCTCATCTATTTTTGAGGTTGCTTCTTTTTTTAGTTTTTCAGCGCTGTCTGCTGCGTTTTTCGCCAGAGCATCAAGCTCTGATGCTAGATTTTCTGTAGCATCTTTACTCAGTGTTTTTGCTTTTTCCGTCAATACCTCAAATTGCTCTTTTCCACTAGAAATAACACTTTGAAGCTCCTCTGAACCTTCAACCCAGTGCTTAAGTGCCGTTCCCGATTCTGCTCCTGCATTTTTTAGTTCATTGAGTATGTCCGCTGCTGGATTTTCTGATCCTTTAAGCTGATTTCGAAGGTCTTTTCCTGATTTTTGTGCAAAAAATAGTCCGTATGTAATCCCTGCAACTGCACCGACTGCCAGACGTACTAATCCTTTCATATCAATTAAAAATAGTAATATTGAATAATATAATCGAGTTACGGAATTTATTAATAGTACCGAAACTCTTACGTTCAGTTTTACTTATGGATAAGAATTTGTAAACTCTGATCCCGTATTATCCCTTGTAATAAATGCCAAAATATTTTTCTGCTCCTACTGGAACTTTCGACATCCTTCCTGATGATCATGATTTTTTTACTTTTGTGAAAAAAGTGGTTCGTCATCGTTTTAGACAAGCCGGTTTTAGAAGAATAGACACTCCTACATTCGAGGAAACTGATGCCTTTGTTCGATCATTAGGCACTGATTCTGATATTATTGCTCGTGAGCTTTATACCTTTGAGGATCGGCAAGGACGAAAATATTCACTTCGACCAGAAATGACAACTGGGGTGGTTCGATCATTTATTGAAAATGAAATGGATCAAGGCGCTCTTCCTGTTGAGTTATACTATATTGAACCCTGCTATAGATATGAACGTCCAAATGCTCGAACAAATCGTCAATTTTGGCAAATTGGAGCGGAAGTACTTGGTGAGTCTGATCCTTCTATTGATGCACAGATGATTTATCTGGCACATCGAATTTTATCTGATCTAGATATCCGTGATCACTGTACGTTGAAAATTAATACGATGGGATCAGAGGAAGATCGAAAAGAATTTTTTGAGTCTTTAGCTAATTACTACAGTGGAAAAGAACGAAGTCTTACTCCTGCAACAAGAGAAAAACTCGAACAAAAACGATATTTAGAATTACTGACGCCTCGAAGTGAAGATGAAGAAATTTTATTGGAAATGGCTCCAAAAATTGGGGATTTCTTGGGAAAAGAATCAAAAGCCTTTTTTGATCAAGTAATTGGATATCTGGAAAGTTTCGAAATTCCCTATGAACTAGATCATGGTTTGGTTCGACCGATGAATTTTTATTCCAATACGGTATTTGAGTTTCATGAGAAAGAAACAAAAAACAAAGTTCTTGTTGGAGGTCGTTATGATACGCTTATTGAAAAAATGGGCGGAAAACCAAATGGTGGAGTTGGATTTTCAGCTGGTTTTGAACGAATTGCTAAACTCATGCGAGATCATGAGGTTGAGGTCCCACATAAAGATACAATTCAGATATTCCTTGCTGCAACTGGACCAGTCGCCAAAAAGAAAGCTCTTCCTCTGCTTGTAAAGCTGAGAGAACATGGATTTCATGCGGTAGGAGTGCTTGGAAAGACTTCTATGCAAGAGCAACTTACTCGAGCTGAAAAATTTAATGTTCCTTATACGCTTCTCATGGGAGATATTGAGGTGAAGAAGAGTGAAATCATAGTCCGAAATATGGAAACAAGAAAACAAGAATGGATATCAATAGATGATGTTATTCCAAAAATGGATGGACTACTAGGAGTTCCAAAACAATTCATAAAAAGAAAAAAAGAAGTCTTGGACAAAACGACTGATTTTCTAGGACACGAATAAAAGACCTAAAGAATCTTCAATTAATTTATTTTTCATTTTAAGTAGTAAGTCTTTTGAAGATATTTAGACTATTGGAGATTTTTTATCGTATCCATGAACTCCCTCCCAAAAAGTATACAAAATGCAATAGATGCTCTCTCTGATCTTCCTGGAATTGGAAGTCGAAGTGCGGAACGTCTTATTTTTGCACTGCTCAAGAATGAAATGCCTCTAGAAGAAAAAATTGCCAAGGCACTACTCAACCTAAAAAAGAATCTAGGAGAGTGTGAAAGATGTCATCACTACTGTGAAACGATTGAAGGCGAATCAAATGTCCAATGTGGAGTCTGTCACGATTTTAGTAGAGATAAAAAAGTAATCTGTATTGTAGAGGAACCAACAGATCTCATCGCCATAGAAAAAACTCATGAGTACAAAGGTCTCTATCACGTACTTCACGGAGTACTTTCTCCTATGAATAAAGTTGGTCCAGAGCAACTGAGAATTAGATCTCTCACCGAGCGCCTAGATAATACTGATGAAAAACCAGATGAAATAATTCTAGCATTGTCGGGGAATATTGAGGCCGATGCGACCGCGCTCTACCTAACCAATGAACTTAAGAAATTTTCAACCATAAAAGTCACTCGTCTTGCCCGAGGAATTCCTACTGGCGGAGACCTGGACTACCTAGATATAGGCACACTAAGTCGCGCTATGCTGGATCGGAGGGAATTTTGATCCATGCTTTTTTCCACTCTCGCCACCAATAATATGGTTTTGGAAGTAAAAACTTGGGAGTAATCGTTAAAAGAAACAAAATCACCTTAAGTACTAAAAGTTTTCCCCCTCGTGGAAGGATTTTTACTTCTGGATGTAGTTTTTCAAAAATTAGAGCATTTTTTCGTGCGTTTCTAGTATTCTCTAGGACTATTTCTAGCGTCTGTGGATGATCATGTAATACCCGACAATTTTGATCATATATAATTTCTAATGATTTATTTATACCTTCTCTTTTCTTACTTGCCCGATAGGCAAACTCAGTATCCTCGAACCCCCAACCAGTAAACTGATCACTAAACCTTAGATCTTCAATCAATTCTCGTTTTACTGAAATATTTGAAGTATAAAAAAATCGCCATTGATCTTTTAAGCCCTTAATCTTTCCTCCTTCTAATTTTTTAAAACTAAACTGCGCATGATTCAATAACCATTTGTGAAAAGGATCTAAGGCAAGCTCTGGTGTCCAATAAACTTTTCCTAGCAATACTTTTCCTTGCCCTGTGTTTTTTTTATGAAATTCTAAGTGTTTCGCTAGCCAGTCTGATTCTGGATACGTATCGTCCTGTGCGAAAATAATCACATCCCCAGTCGCATTATCAAGTCCGAGATTACGAGCCCCTGAGGCATAGATTTTTTGCCCTGTCTCCAGTATTTTTATGTTCTCATCTAACACGAGGCATTCTTCTGCTCCTTTTTTTTCTCCATCAAATACAACTATAACTTCTGGCTGTATTTTTTTATATCCATCACAAGCCTGAATTCCTTTCAAGACTTTTGGCAGTGTTTCTCTTCCTATCGTGGGAATGATTATCGAAATTTTAATCATCAAGTTGAATCCCTAAAGCAATAATTATTTTATTGTACCCCGTAAACATTTCCATCACCGTAAGTATTTCTAATATATCAGACTCACTATATCCTAAATTTTTTATATTATTAAAATCATCCTTATTTAGCTTTGCAGGATCTTTGGTCCCCTGTGTTGTGAATTTCAATATAGTTTTGAGTGATTGATCTTTGCTATCAGATTTTTCAATCTTATCAATCTCTAATACTGACACCCCCATCTTCTCAAGCCTAGCTCTGTGAATATGGACACAAAAATGACAACCATTTTCAGCTGAAACGGCAAGTGCTATTGATTCTTTTAACTGAAAATCTAAATTTCCTTCACTTAGGACTCGTTTTGTCTTATTCCAATTTGCTTGAAGAATATGAGCGGAATTCCCAAAAGCTCTGTATGGTGCAGGAACTTCTCCTGCCGCCTTTTTAATTTCTTCAAATATCTTCTGAGTTTCTTGATCTTTTGCGGGATCTGATTGAAGCTTTATATGTGCCATAGCTAAATAATATTTATTTCAGGCTCAAGGACTATCCCAAACTGATTCTCAACTGACTTTATAATTTCCTGTGCTAGGCTCCAAATCTCTAACCCAGTCGCTTTCCCGTGGTTTACTAGTACCAGTGCTTGCTTTTCATGCACTCCACAATCCCCTACCTTCTTCCCTTTCCATCCAGTATTTTCGATCAGCCATCCAGCAGGAATTTTATATAAATCTTGTGGAACCTTGTAGTGTGGCATATTGGGAAACTTATTTTCTAATTTTCTAAATATTATTTCATCAACTACAGGATTCTTAAAAAAACTACCTCCATTTCCAATCACCTCTGGATCTGGAAGTTTAGACTGCCGAATATAGATTACAGCACGACTTACATCATGAATGTCTGGATCTTTAACCGCCCAGCCTTCAAGAGTTGAAGCAATTGCCCCATAGGAAATATTAACCTTTGGATTTTTGTTTAGACGAAAATACACCGCGGTAATGATGAATTTTCCTTTTCCCTTTTTTTTGAAAAATGACTCTCTATATCCAAATTCACACTCTGCCCCTGTAAACTCAATCAATTCGCCTGTTGCTATCTCCACCGCTTCAACCGTTTCTACTGTGTCTTTTACTTCTACCCCATAGGCTCCGATGTTTTGCATAGGGGCGGTTCCTACGTTTCCAGGAATAAGTGAAAGATTTTCTAATCCTCCCAAATCTCGTTGCAGTGTCCAGGTCACAAAATCATGCCAGTTTTCCCCTGCCATACATTTGATCAATTCATCTGATTCATTTTCTTCTACAAGATGAATTCCACCTAAATTTAGTTTTATTACTAAACCTTCATAGTCTTTTGTGAAAAGAATATTTGATCCTCCTCCAAGAATAAGGAAATCCTTTTCTTTTAACTCTAAGTTCGTTAGTTCTTGTATTGTACTTACTTCTATAAATTCACGTGCCAACACATCAATACCAAATGTGTTGAAGGGCTTGAGAGAAATGTTTTCTTTGATTTCCATTCTTCTTCAAAATACAAAATATAAAAGATTTCTCCACTTCTTTTTTAACTTTACATATAGGTCTCTAGTATTTTCTCTAACTCTGGTATTCTTGGCTGCCAGAGATGTTCTCTATTTTCTAGGAGCAAAGGATTGACGTTCAATTTTTTTCCTAGTAATTCTACCTCAGAAACGGGAATAAATGGATCATCATCAGAGGCAATAATATAAATCTGCTCACATTGAGATTTAATTTTTTTATAGTCGAAAGGAATCGTAAAGAAATCTCCAATTTCAGAAATCCCACAATCAGTAACTGTCGGAGCGATGAGAATAGCTGCGTCAATCTGGATATCTTCTTCGGTTAATAATCGTTGGATAAAACCGCACCCAAGACTGTGCCCGATAAGAATGAGCTTATCTTCTGATGAAATCCCCCTTAGTCCCCCTTTATCAATGGGGAGGTGGAATATGTGTTTTTTCCATTCTTTATAGACTGGAAATTGTGAATTAGGAAAATCAGGAACATGACATTCCTGATTTTTATCAGCTAGATACTGACGAGTGTTCTCAAACCAATTACTCTGGCTATTCCCTCCCCAACCGTGAAAAATATGGAACGTATTCATTTTATAACTTCTCATTAATTCGAAGTAGCTGATTGTATTTAGAGACTCGATCTGACCGAGAGAGTGATCCAGTCTTGATCTGTCCAGCGTTTGTCCCGACGGCCAGATCTGAGATAAATACGTCCTCCGTCTCCCCACTTCGGTGTGATACTACACATGTATAATCATGATCCATCGCAAGTCTCATTGTCTGAAGTGTTTCTGTTAGTGTTCCTATTTGATTTACTTTGATCAGGATTGAATTCCCAACGCCTTGATCGATTCCCATTTGAAGTCGTTTTCGATTGGTAACAAAAAGATCATCTCCTACCACTTGTAGTCGATCACCCGCGGCTTCGGTAAGTGCCTTAAATCCATTAAAATCATCTTCATCATGACTGTCTTCGATAGATACGATTGGATATTTATCTATAAGTTCTAGATAGTAAGCGGTCAGCTCCTCTGAAGAAATTTGTTTTCCATCTACCGTGTATTTTCCATCTTCATAAAACTCACTGGCCGCAGCATCCAGACAAAACTTGATCTGATCAGTTGTATATCCTGTTTCTTCTACGGCTTGAACTAGAACCTTTAGCGCGTCTTCATTTTTATCTAGATGTGGAGCAAATCCGCCCTCATCTCCTACTGCAGTTACATGTCCCTGTGATTTAAGAATTTTCTTGAGTGTGTGAAATATTTCTGACCCAGCTCTTAGGTTGTCTTCAAAATCGTCAAATTGAGGTTGAATCATAAACTCTTGTATCTCCAATCCGCTATCAGCATGAGATCCTCCGTTGATAACATTCATCATTGGTCGAGGAATGGTGATTTCGTCTGATTGAAATAAATTTTGGATATGAATAAAAAGTGGAATCCCTTGTTGCATCGCCGCTAAACGTGCAACGGCAAGAGAAATCCCCAAAATAGCATTAGCACCAAGATTTGTTTTGTTTTCTGTTCCATCCAGCGCCAACATAGCTGTATCAATTCCTTCTTGATCTGTTGGGTCCATCCCTATTACCGATTCTGCTAGCACTGTATTTACATTTTCCACGGCCTTGTTTACTGATTTTCCATGATATCTGTCTTTATCTTTATCTCTGAGCTCTAGAGCTTCATGTACTCCTGTTGATGCACCACTTGGTACCGCGGCTCTTGCGGTGTGCTCTCCATCTGATACTTCGACTTCAACTGTAGGGTTTCCACGGGAATCAAGAATTTGGCGAGCGAAGACTGAGGCGATATTTGTCATGATGTAGATTATGAATATTCGTAGAGAATTCTAAACACACTTGAGATCGAAGTCGAGACTATTCCAACTTTTTTTGCTTCCAAGCGAAAAATAAGCGAAAATTAACTGTGATGAATTGGGATGAATTATATTTGAAAAGAAAAACCTCTTCTATCTTCCTTCTAGAGAGGCGGCTAGCATTCTCGTTATTTGCTTTGTTTATTTGTTTTCTTGCTGGTTCAACCACGTTGGCCCAGCACCCAGTACTTCGTTCACATGAATCTACTAGAGCCAAAAATGGGCTTATTATTGAATCTTCGGTTTTGGCTGATGTTGAGGGAAAAGTTTTTATTGAGGTTCCACAAAATGTGATAGTTAAGAAATTTGGAGGAGAAGACCTTGAGTCTTTTGATGGTTTCATAATGGCTCCAGAAGTCATAGCGCTCCCCGTTCCGTTTCCTATAAATCGATATCGTGACATTGTCGTCTTTGAATTTTTGAGTGATACAGTTGAAGATATTCGGTTTACAGACAAATATTACGGACTTAGAAACAAACAACTTCGACAACTTGAATCTATAAATGCTGAGTATAAAAGACGAAAACTTAAAGCTTTCTTTCCTATTCATAAATCTCTTAACCTTCAACGTCCTGCTCTCTGGTACTATCAACTCGAAAAAGGAACTTGGACTCGACTTGGAGGCGTGTATGAAGAAACTTCGGATCCTGATGTTGATCTTTTTAGTACGAGTGTGAGTCGAACCGGTCTTTTTGCACTCATGGATGAAGACCCACGTCCAATATCGACTGAAGAATTTCATAATCCAGATACCTCAATTCAGTTAGCAGAGGCTTCGCCTTTTCCAAGTGTTGTAGAAGATTCTGAGACAGATTTAACATTTTATGATGAAGATGCATTTTTGACCGAGGATACTGATAACCTTTTTTCTGCGAATGAAGTCCCCGCTCAAGAAAATTCACGTCCAGTTGATCTGAGAGCACCTGTTATTGTTGAAGTTCCAGCCTCTGCACCACTTCCACAAGAAATACTTGAAGAATCTCTACGCCCAGCGCCAAATGATACTCCAACCGAAGATAATACACTCTTTCCTGAAAATGGATCTGAGTCGAATTTGCTTCGAAACAGTGTAAGAATTGGAGGTAATAATGATGGAGATATTCCCGAAACGACGACGAATGAATTTATTGATCCGGAAACAGGAATCAAACAAAATGAAGTTCATATAAATGTCCCTGTTGGTTTTGATGGTTCTGGTGTGGATAACACAATGGATTCACCGAAACTCCCTCAGACTGGAAATTCCAGTACAGCCCCCCTCTACCTGCTTTTTTCCCTCCTTATTCTTTTTGTTACTTGGCGATATCGAAAGATCCTTCTACGAATAGAGGATGAATTTAACTTGCATCACTAAACGAAAAAACTATATTCTGGATCGCTCTTTTGATTTATTTTTTCGTAACTTCCTGTTTTACTAAGTCTCTCCATTATAGTGGAAAGAAATACTGACTGAGATATTTATGAATTTTCCTTTCAACTAGTGCAACTCTCGTCGGCGAGTGTAGCTCAGTGGTAGAGCAGCGGTTTGTGGTACCGCTGGCCGTGGGTTCAATCCCCATCACTCGCCCCATTTTTTCCCACTTTATTCGCAGAATCTATTATACATCAGGTATGATTTTTTTTGAGTGATCTGAGATAGAACAATCTATAAATCAGGCAACCTATATAGGTTGCTAATTGCATTCTAATTTTTAGAATCTCTCCCGTATGTCTCGAGGAATTTTTCGGCTTATAGTGACGATTCTCATCCTAATTATTATAGGGGGTGGTTTGTATATATTTAGAAATGATATACGAAATGCTTTAATAGAAACAAAATCTGACACGAAAACAATAACGCTTGATGAAGTAGATGAGACTGACGAGCTGATTCCGCTCGATACCTCTGAAGATATAAAAGAAATAGTTTTACCTAATGACATTGAACCAACTTCCACTGAAGCGGACCAAGTTTCGGCATTGCTTGATTCGACGGAGCCAATCCCTGAAACGCCTTATGAAAAAAGATTAGCTGAGGCTAAAAGCTTGATTGAACATAATTATTTCTCTCAGGCTTCTTTTGAAATTTCACATTTACTTCGAAAAAACCCTGAAAATATTGAATTATATATGCTTCTTGGGGAAATCTACCTTAGAACCAATGATTTAGAACGATTGGATAACTTGATAGATCAGATGCAGACTAAGTTTGAGGGAATGGATGATGTTCTATTGCTTCAAACTCGAAAATGGATTCAAGAAGAAAAATTTAGCCTTATAACAACTATTAATACCGAAAATTCTGGACTAAAGTTTTATCAGTCCATTCTTTTGGCCATGCAAAATGACCAAGAAGGTGCCAAACAAGGATTTATTGATTTATTTGGAGATGAGCTAGATTCTGATTTTACGATTAAGGTAAATGACTTTATTGCTATCTATGATGAATTTGGATCTCTAAAAGAAGGAAAAAATGCTCATCTTTTTGCACTTTTCTCTAAAGTTCTAGCCAAACACAATGAAGCACTTCTTGCCAAACAATTTGCGGATCTAGCGATCAAAGAAGAGATTAGTTATATTGATGCATGGGTACTGAGAGGGTATTCTTTTTTCTTGATGCAGGACTATGAGACGGCACTCAAGGACTTTCAACATGCGCATCAAATGGATCCAACTCGACCAGAATCCACTTATTTCTTAGGATTGACGTTATATGAGCTTGATAGATTTGAAGAATCTGCGCTGTATTTTGAACAAATATTGGATAATGATTTTGAGTTTTCCGAAACGCTTAAATGGAAACTAGTAACTATTTTTTCTAGACAGAAAAAGTACGAAGAAGCACTGGAGCTATATCGACAGCTTCTTACGCCTGAGGCAAAAGAAGACCAATTTATTTCGGCTATAGATATGGCGGTCAATCTCGTTGGACGTTCTGATGTGGCACTTGAATTTACTGAAACCCTAAGAAAGAAAGATCCCAATAGTATCTTTAGTAATAATCTCTACGTCTGGGCGTTAATTGCCAATGAAGAGTATGTTTTAGCTGAACAGATACTCGAAAAACTACTAATCCAAAATCCAAATATTGCACGAACACATCTCAACTATGGACTACTGCTTGAAAAACAAAGTAAGTATATCCAAGCACGAGAATCCTATAAAAAGGCCTATGAAATTGGAAAAAACAACGACGCTTCTTCCTCTATCATAAATCTCTCAGCCGAAAGCTATAACAAATTATTAAAGATAAAAGATCTTCCTGTCGAAGAGAGCACTGTCTCAGATCCTGAATAGTCTTGGTTCGTTTTATTATAAAAGTCCAATCCTAATTGCATTCTCTTTATAAATATCTAATGTTTGTACATCTTGGTCTATATACCTCATGTGTGGAATTTTTGGGATCGCCAATCAGCATCAACCGGTCAATCTAGAAATCTATGAAGCCCTTCTGATGCTACAGCATCGTGGGCAAGATGCGGCAGGGATGGTGACTTTTGATGGTGATCATTTTCACGAACACAAAGAAAATGGTTTGGTTCAAGATGTCTTTAATGAAAAAGTATTTAAAGCTCTAAAGGGGAATGTTGGGATTGGACATGTTCGTTATCCTACTGCTGGCTCCCTTTCTGCCAAAGAAGCACAGCCATTTTTTGTGAATGCACCGTTTGGTATCTTTTTGGTTCACAATGGAAACCTTACCAATACGGCTCAAATGAGAGAGACGATAGAAAACAACTATCATAGACATCTGCGAACAACTTCTGACTCTGAAGTACTTCTCAATGTTTTTGCAGATCAAATCTATAAAGAATTTAAAGCTCATCCAGAAGAAGATCATAGAGAGGCGGTATTTGAAGCTACGACCAAAACCATGAATTTGCTGGAAGGATCGTATGCCGTAATTACGCTTATTGATGAAGTTGGACTTTTTGCCTTTCGGGACCCTCATGGAATTCGACCACTCTCTCTTGGAAAAAGACAAACACAACGAGGCGAAGAATGGGCCCTTGCATCCGAAAGTGTTGGATTTGATCCTATTGGGTTTAAAAAGGTTCGAGACGTAGCCCCTGGTGAAGCTATACTTATCACCCCGGAAGGAGAATGTATCTCCAAGCAATGCGTAAAAGGAACTCTCAATCCTTGTATATTTGAATACATCTATCTGGCACGTCCTGATTCTATGATCGATGGTATCTCTGTTTATAAAACAAAAAAACGTCTTGGTGCTGCACTTGCACCTCAGATAGAAGCTTCTGGATTACAAATTGATGCCGTAATCCCTATTCCCGATAGTTCTCGTCCTATCGCTATTGAACTGGCCAAACATCTCAATGTAAAATACAGAGAAGGAATTGTAAAAAATAGATATGTTGGAAGGACTTTTATCATGCCCGACCAACAACAACGAGAAAAATCTGTAAGAAGAAAACATAATGCCATCCCTCTTGAGTTTAAAGATCGAAATGTACTCCTAGTTGATGACTCAATCGTCCGAGGAACTACTATGAAGCAAATCATCCGTATGTGTCGTGAATGTGGCGCAAAGAATGTATATGTCGCCTCTGCTGCACCACCTGTCCTTTATCCAAATGTGTATGGAATTGATATGCCAACTAAACAAGAATTTATTGCCAATGGACTTACTAATGATGAAATTTGTTCATTGATTGGAGCTGATGCGCTGTTTTATCAAACTGTAGAGAACCTGATAGTCGCGGCACAGGCTGGAAATCCAGACATAACATTGTTTGAAGCCTCTGTTTTTGATGGAAAATATGTCACCGGAAATATTACGGAAGATTATCTTCAAGATCTTGAAAATGCGGGTCGTGGAAATAAAAAAATTGAAGAGATTCAACCAAGTATGGGAATATAAAAGATGTGAAGCGTGAAGTATTATTGGTTGATGGTTTTTTGTCGAGGAGTAAGATTGCTTTGAATTAAATTTTACTACTCTCCAAACACATGAAAATCTCAGACTTACTCTCTCCCCTCTTTCGTAAAAAAGGTATCTTCGGACTCACCTTTCTTATTTTATTCATAGGAATTCTTTTTTGTTCTGATTTTTTACCACAGACTCAGAAAACAACAGTCTATTTTACGGTTAAACCAACATTCACAGAAAATCAGACTACTTCGCTAGACCCTGCTGAAAGTGCTATGAAAGTAGCTGAAACAATTTCTGGATGGGCAAAAGACCCAGCCTTCCGAAATGAAATACTAAAGAAAGCAGAAGTTGATATTTCACATTTCAAAAAAA
>JABAZT010000034.1:0-5608 GCA_018608565.1 Candidatus Altimarinota bacterium | reverse complement strand
AGGCCCCAGTGCTTCAGCTCCCCGATAATATAAAAAAACATGACGCGAAACTTTTGGCTCGTTTTCTTAACTCTTTTGAAGAAGTTCCAAAACTAATTGGGACGTTTTCTGCAGCGTTCGATGAACTGGATGCCGTAATTGAGATTGAAAACTGGGAAAAAGAGGTTCCAATTCTTTTGATTAGAATGGGAGATACAAAATTGAAAGAACTTGAAAACCTCTCAGCTATCTATGGTGATGAAGTTGGGATTGTGTTGTTTGAGAAGTAATTGAAGAATTCCCCCTCGATCTTTATTTTATTGATTCATCGCGATATATACTGAATCTATACTAGCTATAATTCCATTGCGAGTTTCTGATATAAAAAACTGAAAATCATTTAAATTAACTCCTTTTTCTAATTTTTTTTTAAGCTCTCCTTGCATATTACTATCTGGAATACTTATAGTATCCCCATTTTTAAGGACAATTTTATGATCTTCAACTGTATTTATTTCTGCTGATTGAGCATACACTGCATCAAATCTTATTCCATTTTCTGACATATTTTTTAGTTTAAATTTTAGAAAAGAGACCTCTTAAATTATGACTCTTCTGTATGGATTAAATCTGTTGATTCTAGTACTGATTTAACTTTTCTAAAACAATCTAATTCGTCTTCCACAAAGTCTCCATTTTGAATTAAGAGCTTTACGTCATCAAGGTATAAAATTTCTTTTCCTTTTTCAGGAGTCTGTTTTTCCAGTGTTACTAGAACTATTTTTCGATACAAATCTCTACAATACTCAAAACCTCCCATTCCTCCTATCTGGATTTCATTCAGTTTTGGTGATAAATCTTCCTCTTTTTCTACAAGGGCAAGTGCCCCTCTTATTTTCCCAAGTGTTAGTTCTAATCCTTGATAAATACCCTCAGGAACTTCTGCTAGATCGACATATTTTCTTGGTAATTCTGCCATTTTAAGTACATTATATATAACAACTTTTACACAAAAAAAGACAAATGTCAATACTCATCCTTCCACCAGAAATACAAAATCAAATAGCGGCAGGAGAAGTAGTAGAACGTCCTGCCTCTGTCGTCAAAGAATGCGTAGAAAATAGTATAGATGCAGGGGCGAATCATATAGAAATACAGATCGAAGAAGGCGGTAAAAAACTCATACAAATAACTGATAATGGATCGGGGATGTCCCCAGAAGATGCTGAAAAATCTTTACTTCGTCATGCGACCTCAAAGATTCAATCTATTGATGATTTATTCTCGATTCAGAGTTTTGGATTTCGAGGAGAAGCCTTGGCCGCGATTAGCTCTGTCTCTGATTTCACTCTGATCACAAAAAGAGATGAAGACAATCAAGGAATACAAATCATATCTCCCTCGCCTCTTGGGAGAGGGACTAAGGGAGAGGGCGTGCCTGCCAACAACGGAACGACTATTCGTATCCAAAATCTATTCTCCCCTACTCCTGCTCGGCTTCAGTATCTCAAAACAAATGAAACCGAATACCGACAATGTCTTAAAACAATTCAAGCCTTTGCCCTCAGTCATCCGCAGATCAGCTTCAAACTTATCAAAGATCAAACTATCACGCTTGACCTTCCCTCCTCCAATCTAGAAACTCGAGTCCAAAAGATTTTGAAAAAATCAGGAGAACAGCTCCTCACTATAAACCACCAACCATCAACCGCAAAAATCTCTGGGTACACTTCCTCTCCCGGACATTATGTAGGGAATAAAAATCACCAACATCTATTTGTAAACAATCGATACATAGAAGATCACCATCTTGCCTATGCGATCCGAGAAGCCTATGTTCAGTCCTGTGGAATTGAAAAACATTTATTTCCATTTTTTGTGATTTTTATTGAGATTGATCCGATTCTGGTGGATGTAAATGTCCATCCTCGAAAAACAGAGGTAAAGTTTGCCGAACCAGGAGAAATTTTTTCACTCATCAAAGGGACTGTCATCGATGAACTAAAAAAACTCAATGGACAATCAACCTCTCCTGACTCGGTACATCACAATAACCAAAGCTATCAATCTCAACCCTCATTTTCTCCTCGTGGTTCAGGGGCTGCTGCAAATTTTAACAAATCTTTATTTAGTTCTGCTGATTCGTTTGCGGATCGTCATCTAGATAGAAATACAATACCATCAATCCCTGAAAATCGATCAGAGTCAATCATAACAAAAGACCAATCCGTCTCTAAAAATGCACCTCTCAATGTGCTCTCTCAGATAGAAAATAAATATATCCTTGCTCAGAGTGATGATGGACTGTATTTGTTTGATCAGCATGCACTACATGAACGTTTACGTTTTGAACGACTATTCAACCAAGCCCAGGAAAAAAAAATCGAAACCCAACCACTTCTTATTCCTCAATCTGTAAAACTGTCAGAGGAAGATGTCTCCATTATTCATGAATATAAATCTGATGTTAGAAATTTAGGATTTGTGATTGATATCACGTCTGATACTACTATTGAAATTTCTCAAGTTCCAGCGCTCCTTAAGTCTGAAGATTTTGAAGTTCTGTTCCAAGATTTTTCTCAATATTTTGAGAATGACCAAATAGGAGAAAATAGTTATGAAAAAATGCTTCGAAAGATGCTTGAGTATAAGTCATGTCGTGGTTCTGTATTTTTTGGGGATCATATGGAGAAAGAAGAGATGCAACAGTTGCTTGATGAATTCCAATCTGCGGAGTGGAAACTCCTCTGTCCACATGGAAGACCAAATCATGTATTTTGGAGTTATGAGGATATTGATAAAATGTTTCATCGATAAGTATTGACTTTCGCGCTTTTTGATTTATAAAGACATTGATGACTAAAAAATTAGAAACTTTTATTGTTCCGTCCTATATGAATCAGCAACTCACTAGAGTTATGGTTGATGCCTGGAGAGGAAACCTAAGAAAGCATATTCTATCTCTCAATATATTTGGACTTGAAACTGAATCTGCGATAGATTCTTTTTTAAATGCGACAGTTAGAAGAGTTCGATCAACACATGAAAGAGATGAACAAAATGAAATACAACGGGACCTAGCAGAGATTGTATTAAAAGATTTAAAAAATGGTCTTGAAAAACTAGCACTTGAAGATGAATTTATCCCCCTTGTCGCAGAGCTTTCATCCCTATTAGAACTAAATGAAACAATAATATTTCATTCTGATTTTACTCCTTGGGATGTTCCAGATGCAATGGCCTCAAATATAGAAAAAATGAAAGATCGTCTTAAAAATATTCGAATCAGGGTAACTCAAAAACTTGATTTTGAACGAAGTGAAGTTTCTCGTATCAATGCCCAAGGAACGATAGATACATTGATAGATTTTGATTCTTTAGAGCATTCTCAGATGCTTATTGATGACTTTAGTTATGTCAGTGAATTATTAGTCACATGGGAAAACTATCTCAAAAAAACAATAAATGACATACTAAAAAATAGTATTCAAAAACTTCCAGAAAAAGTTAAAGATTTACGAAGAAATAGAGGTGATAATAATCCCCCTGAAAATAGAAGAAGGAGTTCTTAATTTTCTTTCATCCACGCTAAGAACTGATTAATTTCTTTTTTTGTAGTAGAGGTCCCAAAACTAATTCGAACGCCTCGCTGGCTCTCTTGTTCAGTAAAACCTAGATTTATTAAGGCTTTTGATCCTGTAATAGCTCCACTACTGCAGGCAGATCCAGCCGAAATACAAAAACCAGCAAGATCAGCTCGTTGGACAAATATTTCTGCCTTTTCCTCTGGAAGGATAAAATGAAATATATGTGGAAGATTATTTTCTATTGGAGTCGTAACTTGGTAGTGTGGAAGTTTGTTCATAAATTGCTCACACAAGTAACTATGTAAATCTCTCAATCTTTCAACCTCTCGATCTCTCTCTTCCTCCTTTATTTCTAGTGCTTTTCCGAGTGCATAGATTCCTATTATATTTTCTGTTCCACCACGAAACCCAAACTCTTGAGATCCTATAATCAAGGGTTGGATTTCAATTGATTTCTTTTTTACCAGTACGCCAGTACCAGATATTCCTCCAATTTTTTCTCCACTGAGGATGAGCATGTCACATTTTTGATATTCTAGTGATATTTTTTCTGTGACAGCTGATGCCGCAGCATCTACTATCAAGATTGGTTTTGGATTCTCTTTGTTTTCTTCTTTCCATTTATTGATTTTTTTTCCTAGTTTTGCCACGGGTTGAAGATGCCCCGTCTCTGAGTTTCCATGTTCGAGGATGATATGACTCGCAGTTTCAAAAATACCTGATTCAATATTTTCTACATCGATATACCCCCCAGCAGTAAGAGGAAGATGTTTTATTTCTACGGCATAATTGTTTTCTAGATATTGCAGTGCATTCTGAACACAACTATGAACCAGAGGTGAAACATATATTTTTTTTGGGTGATGGTTGCTAGCTTCTGGTTGATAGTGACTCAAAAAGCTTCCTACAATTCCTAGATGCATCGCTTCCGTCGCTCCACTGGTAAAGATAATTTCGTCGAGTTGGCACTCAAATAGTTTGGCAATAGTAATCCGTGCTGTATCTATGAGACTTCGACTCTTTCTTCCAATCTGATGAATGGAACTTGGATTTCCGTGTGCTTGAGAGATAAGCCGCTGAAGCTGATCCTGCACCACCAGATATGGAGGCGTACTTGCAGCGTGATCGAGATACACAGAAATAGACATACTATCCATATACTTAGATCTGTTATTTTTTCAATCTTCGGTATTGAAGAGTAAAGAGTTTTTATTTTACAGAACTTGTCTTCCAAAATTTTGTAAATTTAAATCTTGCTCGCGCTGTTTCTACTGATTTCGTAGCCTTTGGAATCGTATCCAACTGCTCAAATATACTTCGTAAATGTTCAAGACATTCTCTCTGACTTGAATAAGTACTAGGAATAGTAATAGTATTTTTCTTGGGCTTTATTTTTGAGTTTCTTGGTTTTTTGTATTTTTTGTCTTCTAAATTTAGATTTATTCCTTTTTCTGATAGTTTTGATTTCAATACTTGGAAAGATCCATCCACAGAGTATTCCTCCGCTCCTTCCCTATCACTGAGTGTTGTGCTTTCGTCATAACGCAATTCTTCAAACTTTCTAAATATCTCTATTTGAATAAGATCTTTTTCTTTTGTATCTCCGGATATTTCTCCTGGAATCCTCCATATTCGATCTTTTTTATCTAGTCCAAAAAAAGCTCTTTTAAGATTAGTTCTATATGTATCTATTTTATCCGCATCAAAAACGTCATCATAGTCATATATCACCGTAATTCCATCACTTTTTAGTCGTGATTCATGACTAAGCTCTTCTCCCAAATAATATTCCATTTTCTTTTCATCTGGTATCTGATGGCTCAAATCTATTGTATCTCGACTTAATGCTCTTTCTAACTCATCAGTGACATCAACTTCCTCCTCTGCCATAAACTCATCTAACTGTTCAGATATGGCTCGAAGATATTTGAGGGCATCGAGCATAGTAGGGAAATATTCTGGAATATTTATATTTCCATCTTCTATTGTTTTTTGATCCAATGGCTCTACTTCCCCATTTTTGTTTGGAACATATCTATCAC
>JABAZT010000024.1:3685-8244 GCA_018608565.1 Candidatus Altimarinota bacterium | reverse complement strand
ACGGATTGAGGCCTTAGAACAAGGAACGTATTAGTCTCTTTGATGGATTTATACTTGTCAGGATTAGCTAGTTTTTGAGCGCATTAATCATGACTCCTCTATTGGTATGATCTTTGTGACTACTAGACATTTGAGGATCAATTTTTCCCATTCGTTTTAGGTGTGCTAGATAGCCTTCGTGTGAACTATATATATCAGAGATAGCTTCCCATATGTAGTTTTCTGGAGTGTTTGATTCGTTTGATAGTTGAGATACGATAGTTGGTAGATCTTGATCTAAGTCCTTGAGGATTGGGTGGTCTACTAATCCTTGGTATAGCTGTGCGTATGTCTCAATAAGCATATCCATCGCAAATAGATGATGTTTAAGCTGTTTTGGTGATCGTAGTATGGCTTCATATACAGGATGAAAATCAGCGGAATTTTTGACGGCCATTTTATGTATGGCAATAAAATCTCTAAGAGAAGGATTTGTTTTTAATTCTTTAATTTTTCCTCTTAAAAAGTCTTGATGCTGTTCTATTTTTTCAGCGAAATTTTCAAAATGCATATCATCTACATTGATTTTTACATCTTTCACCTCTGGTTGAGATTGAGACTCAGTTACTACGGAGTGATATCGCTCCGACATTTGATCTAGTTCTGGAATCATGAATTCCAGTCTCTGAAGTAATGGAGCAATTATAGTTGGGCTTTCTGATGCTAGGATTTTATAATCTATTACGGTACTTTTAATAAGCCCAATGATTCCTTCGAATGAGGTATATCCAAGTTCATGTAATTTATGGAGTCGAAGTAATAATTTTGTATCACTAACGTTCTCTGTGTTTTCAGCTTTTTCCTTTCTTTCGTTTACAAAACTTAGTAGATACAGTCTTGCGAGTGTTTTTTCGTCTATGAACTGTATAGTTTCCCCATTGGATTCAAAGGAAATTATTTCGAGACCAGGAACTTTTCCTATCCCGATAATACCACCAAGTTCTTCGGCAAATAGTTCAAAATCTCTTTCATGGCCATTAGATAAAATCCTTCCGTCAAGCCTTTTAGAAGTTTCATATCGCTCAACGGTAGATTCTCCAAACATAGGAATATCTGAATCTGTTGCTTTGATTTCTCCATGAATGGTTGCCATTTTACCAAGCATCTCCTTTGTGCCTGGTATATTCGTAGGAACAGTTGTTGCGTCTAGATCGTTGATTGTGACATTGTCATTGGTATGTAGCTTGTAGGCAAGTGAACCAATATATCCCCAGAATGGATCAACTCCATTATTTAAGGCTTTTCCTAGCTTTAGGGCTTGTTCTTGTAGGGCTGGATCGAGTGATTCGAATATTGTTTTTGCTTTTCTGGCACGAAGTTGGTCTTCAATGTTTTCACTATTTTCTGAAATAATTTTTACTGGATGAGCGAATCCTTCAGGAATAGCTTCTTGTTCGTTCAATTCTGGATGTTCGACTACGTCGTCAATTCTATGATGAAATACATATAATTGTGCTTCTTCCTCCTGAAGTAATGCTTTGTGTCTTTTTTTCCATACAGCATCTGCGCTTAGACCACTATCTTGAATATCGGTGAGATGCCCCATAGCGGGAATTTCGTATTTCTCCTCCATTTGAAGGGCTTCTTCTGGTGTCAAATTATGCCCTTCGTGAATATATCTAATGAGTGTTTCTTCTTTTCGTTTTTTTAAATTTTGTTCAATTTCTTTATTTTCACTATTTTCTTGTGCTTTAAAGTGGTCAAGCATGCTTCCATACATCTTGAGCACAAAGTCCTGGTTTCCTTTTGAGAGTCCTTGTAGTTCTTCATTCTTAGAAAGTTCTTTTAGTTCACTATCAAGAGAATCCATAAAAGCTCCCTTGTCTTCTGCTTTGGAATGTAACGTGTGAATGCTGGCAATAGCTCTAGACTCTTCTTCAAGATGTCCTTCTTCATCCTCATGCCCCATGGCGGTTGCTGGGGTGTGAATTTCATTTCGTGCCTTCATGGCTTGTGCGACCATCTTTAGATGATCGGTTATATCGGCGACGTCTTCGTCAGTGCTACTTCGTGTACTTCCTTTTTGATTTCTATCTGCTGTTGTTATATCTAGGTTTATATTTGGAGTTCGACCAAAAGGATCTCCTGTAGAATCTTCAAATTCTGCGGGACTGATCCCACGTCCGCCTCCATCCGCTGCTACTTCAAGTGGTTCTTTCATGTGTACCTGAAGTCTATCTGAATTTTTTTGTATATCAAGATTCAAAGATAGTTCAGAAGATCAAGTGGTTTGCATTTGTGCGAGGTCTTGATCAAGCTCTGCAACACAGTCGTATCGACCTGCAAGAGAGTAGAGGAAGAGTAGTTTTTGCCATACTCCTGCGGTAATGTGTTCGAAGTCACTTCCTGTATGTATGTTTTTTTCTTCTAGTATTTTTGAGACTTGTATTGCGACTTCATAGTTTATATCGGCTCGAATTGATTCTTTTAGCCCATTTTCTACTCTTTCAAGCATATGATATATTTTGTTTGCTAGTTCTTGATCGGGGCCAAAGGCTACCTTGAGAATCTCAGATTTGACGTCTTTTTGTCCTAGTTTTGTGAGGGCGACTAATGCCTGAATATGAATGTTTTGATTTTTATGTCCTATATATCCTCGAATCATAGGTATAAATTGTTCTTCTTGCACTTCTCCGATGGCATATATCCCTCCAATTATTTCTTCTTCATTTTCGCTGCCTATCCAGCCTACTAGTTGATTAGTAAGAATTTTTTGATCATAGAAATCCCAGAGTGCTATGAGTGCATGTCCTTTGAGTTTGGGATTATCGTCATTGAGATATGGTTCGACGTAATCGAGTATCTCAGGGTCTTGTATAACTCTTGATGATCTTAGATAGATAGACTTGAGTTCGTCATCAGCACTTTCGAGTCCCGCTACAAAAAATGGTACGACTTCGGTTACTGGAAGGTGTTGAAATAAATTCATCACGATTAGTTTTTTTAGTTGTCGATCAGTTTCGGTTTCTAGAAGTAATTTGAGTGTTTTTACGAAATTATAAAAACTAAAAGCATGACCTTCCCAGTGCTGTGAAATATTTGGAATTTTTAGTATTGATTTGAGAACTTCAATTTTAATTTCTATTAGTTCTTCAGGGTCTTTTAGGACTCTTATGTACGCATGTATAATATTTGGATCTTGTATTTTTGTTGCGACATCAATTGATTTTCGACGAAGTATTTCATGTTCTCGCTTGTTTCTGATCTCAGAAGAAAGGATCGATACGACTTCTTGATGTCCTTTGTGTCCTAATGTTTCTAGGGCATGAAGTTTGTCGATCATTTTCTGACTGAGTTGTACGTTTTTATAACACAGTTGAGTAAAGCTTCCGTTTTTTGCTTTGTGAAGGAGTAACAATAGCCCCAGGATACAAAGAAGCGATGGCCAGATAAATTGAGTGGGGACGTATGTAATTATTAAAAATCCTCCAATGATTCCGATTGGTTTTACGATTCCTTCAAGAATCAATCGAATGGACTCTCTAACTTGATGTTTTACAGAATAATAGGTGATATGATAGGGAGCCTCAGACAGAGCGTGAAATCCATGTTGAATGGCTCGTACCATGCTCACGTTTCCGTATCCAAATGCATACCCAAGTATAGATATGGCAAGAATAACGTGATAGCTGGTAATTGATCCAATGATTCCGATCTTCTCGAGTACTTTGCTGGCGATAAGAAGCTGTACGATGAGTGCAATTCCAGAGAACAGAAGATGAAACATTCCTAAGGCATGAGCCAGTGTTTCTTCCATAAACATTTTAGCGGTTACGGCTTTGGCTTTCCCTGTGACTTCATGTGCAATTTCTTTTGTTTTTTCGGTAGCATGATGGATTACTTTTTCGGCTTTTTGTATTAATGATGCCTCCAGTGGATATTTTTTTGTTGTATGTTCGTCTTTCGGCTTACTATGAGAAACGTGATGCTGTATTTCTTGGGTGAATTCGTATTCTATTACGGTGAAGATAAGAGATTGCAGTACGATAATGACACAGAGTAGCCTAAGGAATGGTATTTTTCCTAATTTTGAAATTCCAGAGAAGAGTGAATCTATTTTGTCGTGTTCTTTGGTGGCATATTGAGTGATCTCTGGCATAGAACCTATGATGTCGTCGGTTCGATAGATAAGATAGCTCATCCCTAAAAGTACAGCCCCCCAAATGTGAAGTACCGCTGTTTGAGAGATCCAATCTAGTCCTTGGATGACAAGTAGGGCTCCGATCAATCCTCCTATGGTAATAGCAGAGTCAATAACAGGGACAACTCGTCGAGCCTCGGTTGGGCAGAAAAATTCCTCGTTTTGTCGGGTAAGGGCAATGGATACTTGAGCAAAGAAAAAATCTTTTGCGAGAAAAAGGAAGCCGAAGAACCAAAGACTGTCTGATTCGAAAAATAGTAACCCTCCATATAAACAGATGAATGTTCCAATGACTCCCAGATTTAGGTAGGTGGAAAGATGAAGTCTTTTCATAGCTATGCTGGCGAGAAAAGTTCCAGCGAGCAGTAGGATTCCGTCT
>JABAZT010000024.1:0-3675 GCA_018608565.1 Candidatus Altimarinota bacterium | reverse complement strand
GTCTAGAAGAAAAAAGTATGCAAAATGATCAATCCCAAATCGTTGTATAAAAAGAGCTGTAGTGATAGTCCAGGCAACAATAGCTCCAATTTGGAATAAGAAACGAAGTCCCCATGCGAGTTTGACTCGATGTATTTCTAGTGCGGTAATACCTAGTTTTTTAAGAATTTTTTCCATTTATTTATTTAAACTTCATATCATTTTAACATAATTCTTATTTTTAATCAACATTAAAAAGACTTCATATTTGAAGTCTCTTTATTCGTGCTTTTTAATTTTTTAGCTAATAAATTTATTTAATGCTTCTTCATCAATATCTGGTCCTATACCTGCAAAACGAAAGTTTTCTGGTTTGAATATAGTTGTAGCTAGTTGATTTACTTCGGTAATGTCTACCTTTGTTATTTTTTGTTTCCAAGCTTCGTAGGATTCTACTGAGTTATAGAGTAGCTCATTTTTGGCATATTCATGGGCTACGTCTTCAGTATCTTCGGTTGAGAGATCTGTTTTTCCTACGAGGTAGTTTTTAGCTTTTTCCATTTCAGCGTCGGTGACTCCGTTGTCTCGTATGTCGTCATATTCGTATCGGATAGCTTCTACGGCTTTGAGTACGTCGTTGAGATTTACTCCGGCTCGTGTGGTAATCAATCCTGTGTCAGAATACTCATCTACTTGAGTTCGGACTGAGTAACAGAGTCCTTTTTCTTCTCGAACATTTTGAAACATTCGAGAACTCATATTTCCTCCGAGAATGGTTCCAAGAATTTTTGCAGCCGGAAATTGTTTGTCGTTTTCAGCGATTCCCTGTACTCCAAATGAAATATGATACTGCTCCGTTTTTTTATTTCGTAGTTTTAATTTTTCTGTTGAATACGATGGATCGTAATGTTTTGGTTTAATACTTGGGCTTTTCCCTGGAACGGTAAAATATTGCTCAAGGAGGTCTAAGTCTTTTTCAGATACGGCTCCTGCTATGGTTATGACCATATTCTCTGGAACGTAGAGTGCGTTTTTATAATCGATGAATTGTTGCTGTGTAACGGATTTTATAAGTTCGGCACTTCCTATTTGATCCCACCCTAATGGTTGGTCTCCAAAAACTAGTCGCTCAAAATCCCATGAAATCTGGTACATCGGAGCATCAAGATACATTGCCATTTCTTCAAGAATAACACCTCGTTCTTTTTCGATTTCTTTGGCTGGGAATGTAGAGTGGACGAGCATATCAGAGAGTACATCGATCGATTTTTCTAGGTTTGCTTTTCCTGATTTTACATAGTATCCAGCGTATTCTTTTCCAGTAAAGGCATTGAATTCTCCTCCAAAGCTATCTACGGCTTCGGATACCGCTTTTGGAGAGGTGTATTTTTTGGCTCCTTTGAAGAACATGTGTTCTAGAAAGTGAGAAATACCAGTAATAGATTTAGTTTCGTATCTAGACCCAGCTCCTACGAGTATCATAGTGGTTATTACGTTTGTTCCTGGCATTTCTATGGCTTGGAGTCGAAGCCCGTTTGAGAGCGTTTTTTGATGAAGTTTCATGTTAGTTTCGTTACTTAAGATCTTTGCTTTATTGTGAGCATGATAAAGATACGGTTCGCTTCTGGCGAATAAATATTTATGGTTGTGTATTTTTTAAAGCCCTTAGTTTGTATTTGGAGCTTCTGTTAGTTGTTCTTCTGGAATCTCTCCTCCGACTATATCTTCGGTTTTTTGCATTCGTTGCATTCGTGCGAGTTCTGGATTGTAGGTATGATAGAACAGATTTATGATTTCTTCTGTGGTTAGTTTTTTTGTTTTTAGTCCACAACCTTCTAGTCCTGTTGTTACGATATTTATCCTTTCTTCGAGTGTTTTTTTGAGTCCTGCAAATTCTTGTTTACGTTGAATTACGTCTGTAAGTGTTTCATCAGGGTTTACTTTTTCTCGGAGCTGAGAGATAAGTCCTTTTTTTTCTGATCTTTGTGGATTGGCTGGAATTACTACATAAAATTTCTTACTCATTATATCAGTATATTCTACTAGTTTTCCTATGTATTCGATGTATTCCTCCATCTGTATTTGTAGGAGTTTGTTTTCTTGTTCATTTCGTTTTTTTCGCAGTGAGTCGAGGTAGGTATTAATGTCTAGTTTTCTTGATTGTACCAATACTTGTATAGGAAATTCAAGAGCGTTTAGAAATCCTTGATAGGAATAAATAATTGAATTTTGTTCTTCATCGGATTTTAGATTGAAGTTTATGGAAGATACTTCCAAAACACCTCGGATTCCTCCATTTTTTAAAATTAAAGTATTATCATGTACTCCTGCGAACGATAAGTATCGCTGGGTAGAGAGAAGTTTTGATTTTTGCCCGTTTTTTACGGTTTCTTTTTCTTGTTTTTGTTTTTTAGATTTGGCCATTTTTTTTAATTAGCGATTTTTATATTTTCGACTTTTGATTTTTCACCGTCGAGCACTGCGGCTAGATTTTTAATTTTGTCGTTAGATATTTCTTTTGTTTGAGTGTGTTGTTTTTTCTTTTTTTCTTTTTGAGAGATTGAAGTAGTCATCGATATAAGAATATTTCCTTCTTGGCTCCAAAATCTTTTTCGGGCTCGAAATAGAAATTCAACATTCATAAATATGAAAGTTATGAGTCCCATTCCTTTAATTTTTACAAAGGCAAACATGGCAGCAATTCCTGCAGGAATACAGATTAGAGCTATTTCAAGGAGGTTGAGTTCAAAGACTTTGGACATCTGATAAAATAATCCATAGGAAATTCCTCCTCCGATCATCATGATGATCATTTGACGCATGGTAAGAAACCATAAAATGGTATCTTCTCTTTGTACGTCTTGTGGGACTTTGAATTGCATCAGACTATTATATCACAAAAACCACTGTTTTACTAGTATTTGTAATGATATCTCTCTTTAAGAGAAATAGGCAGATAAGTTCTCTATTCCTTGTTCGAATTCAGTATCGGAGACTCTTCCAAAGCAGATTCGAATATAGTTCTCAGAATTATCTCCAAAAATCCTACCAGGAGTGACTCCAATGTTGTATGTATCGAGTAATTCATCGAGTGGATCTGAGTGTTTGAATTTTTGTTCAAGGAATTTTTTATCTAGCTCTATCCATAAAATCCAAAAAGAACCATTTATGGATTTAATTCCAGGAAGGTTTTCTAGTGTTGCATGGATTTTTGCGTATCGATCTGACATGACTGTGAGAACAAATTCTAATCTATCTTCTGGGTTTTCTAGAATTTTAGCTCCAATTTGTTGGTCTATTAGGGGGTGATGAATGAAGTCGGCGTCTTGTATTCCTTCATATGTGGGTTGTAATTCTGGTGGCATTATTACGTAGCCTATGCGAATTCCTGCAAGAGCAAAAGCTTTGGATAGTCCGCTAATAACGATTGTTGAACTTGAGAGTGAATATGTTTTTTCTTCTATTCGATTTTCTTGGCAGTTAATCCCGTAGAAAGATTGATCTAGTATTAGATAGATTTCGTTTTGTTCACAGTATTCTGATATGGATGTGATGATGGATGGAGGATGATATAGTCCTGTCGGATTATCTGGATTTACGATGTAGATCATTTTAATCTTCTCTCGACTTTCTTCGATGATTCTTTTTATTTGATCAACTGAAATTCCAAAATTTGATTCAGATTCTCGTTTACAG
>JABAZT010000009.1 GCA_018608565.1 Candidatus Altimarinota bacterium | reverse complement strand
TATTTCATCATGATCTCTATCCCTTTTTTGAATTGTGACTCATTAGTTTCAGTTTCTATTTCTGACCTAACGGCTCGTATGAGATTGGGTGCATGATTATCTCTATCATGTTCTATGTGATCGGTTAGATGATGTCGTGGATCATTTTTATTGTTGGAAGTACATAGATCTAAATCAGATTTAAAGTGAATATTGAGTGAATGAAGGATTGATTCAAATTCTATAGGAATAGAAAGTTCCATATAATAAAAAATTCCTAAAAGCTCGAATAAAGAACCTTTCTCTATCACTTCATTTATAATTAAAGGGACTTTGGTTCGAGTCTCTATTCGTAGATTCAAAGTATCGGAGAGTAATTTCCGTGATTTATGATGAGGGGTTTTATTTGGATCTTCTTTCCCGTTGGTTTCTCCATTCTCATCATCCTTATTTTCTTTTAGTACTCTTGATAATTCCGGATAATCAGAACTACATAGCTCAATCATCCTATCTATCAGAGGTTCAATAAATACTTCAGAAAATCGGTGTTCTAAAAATATCTTTATACCTTCAGGAGTAGATCCAATCTGTTGAATTTCTTCTGCTTTAGTTTTGGCGTGCTCTTTTATAGTGAGACCTACTTTCATTATTTGAAGAATATTTTACTGCAAACATATAGTTAATGTTTCCAAAATCAATGAAATAGTTTATGGAGTATTTCAAAAGAAATCTAAAGCACAATTCGAGTTCCAACATCTTCTCCTTCGATGACTCGTTTGATGTTTCCTTTTTCTAGAAGCTTGAAGATCACAATAGGCATGTCGTTGTCTCGACATTGAGCAATAGCAGTCATATCCATAACTCGTAGGTTTTTGTCCAAGACTTCGTCAAATGTGACTTGGTCGTATTTGGTGGCGTTTGGATTTGTTTTTGGATCAGAGTCGTAGACTCCGTCGGTGTTTGTTCCTTTGAGCAGTGCATCACAGTCGAGCTCTAGTGATCGAAGCCCTGCAGCTGAATCCGTGGTAAAGTATGGATTTCCTGTTCCAGCGGCACAGATAATAATTCGATTTTTCTCTAGATGACGAATCGCTCTTCGTCTGATATATGGTTCTGCGACAGCTGGTATGTCGAGGGCGGACATGATTCGTGTATCTATATTTAGTTTTTCGAGTCCGGCCTGTACTGCGACCGCGTTCATGATCGTTCCCATCATTCCGATATAGTCAGAAGGTACTCGGTCGATTCCTGATTCTGCGTTTTCAGTTCCTCTCCATATGTTTCCAGCGCCTATTACGATGATGATTTGGATTCCCATATCATGGGCTTCTTTTATGTCGGCACACATTCGATCCATGATCGAATAATCTATTCCAAATTTCTTTTCTCCTAGTAGGGCTTCACCTGAAAGTTTGAGAAGGACGCGTTTATATTTTGTAGTCATTGGGGAGAGTATAATTTTCTTCTTTATTAATACAATACACACTTTTTGACAAATTTGTATTTAAAGTTTAACTTGGTCTTACAATAGTGTAAAAATTTATACTTGATGAATGATCTTGGACTTGTTTGTGCTGACGGAAGCTCTTTTTCTCTAGAATCAGAACAGACTGATAATGATTTTTTGAATCAGTTATTGCTTTTACCTGAGAATATTCCTGAGGTAGGGCAAATAGCTAGATTAGAATCTTTGTTGAGAGGATTTTGTAATTTACAGTTGGAGAAATTAAAAGAATATTATTCTTCATTGTTTGCATCAGAGGACATCGAAGTGATACAAAAACAACTAGCATTGCTTGTGCTGGAACGAGAACAAAAAAGAAGAAAAAACCTTTCTGAAGAGGTAGTAAAGAGAAGAATTTGTAGGGTTATTACTTTTACGCCTCCCTATAATAATAATCAGGAGTGGTCTGGTCTTTCAGATAAGACAAGAGATGATATATTGTTTTATATTCAGGCTGCACAGGAGAATCAACCAGATCTTTCTGATCAGGGCATAAGAGAGGCGGCAGGAAGAAATCTAGTACTTGAAAATGGTCTTACGGATCTTCGTTTTTCGCACTTAGTGGCTATGGTTGAAGCAATTGAATCACCTTTGTTTTGTACCGATAAGGAGATATTAACTATGGCCGTTATTTCCGCCGTTACCGTAGCCCTTGGTAATCGTCCATCGTTTGGATCAATTTAGTTTTTTGATAGAAATTGGCACAACATCTTACACGCTTTTCCTCGGTGAGAGAGATCGTTTTTTTGTTTTTTTGTCATGGCGGAAAACACTTCGTTGAGACCGTCGGGAAGGAATACACTTGAGACAGGAATTCCTTTTTCGAGTGGGGTTTGAGGAAATTCCATCATTACTCCTTCCGTGACTCCAAGGAAAACTTCTTCTTCTTTGGTCTCAGGATTGTAATATGCCATAGCACAGTAAAAAGTTGCCCGTCTGTTTTCTAATGGCTCAATAATATCGAGAAATTGAGTCATCCAGTCCATGTCGTCTTTTGCTTCTAATTCTCTTTTTGTTCGAACTCCAAAACGATCAGGATAGGCATCAAGTATAAACCCAGAGTCATCGGCTACAGCTGCTATATTATGTTTTGTGGCAAAGTATTTGGCCTTGATCAATGCATTGGCTTCAAAGGTTGGTTCGTTCTCTTCTACGTCTTTTATTTGGGGAAAATCTTTGAGTGAAAGAAATTTATATTGATCCTCAAGTGATCCCAATGCTTCTTTGAGTTCTTTGGCTTTTCCTGGATTTCCAGTGGCGATAAGGATGGATTTTTTTACTGACATTGTTATAGAGGTTGAGAGATGGAGGGGGCGAGAGGTAGCTAGTGTTTCTATCTTTTAGTTTCTCGATCTTTCTCACTCAAGTAATTTTTTCATTTTTTCTACGTGCTTGACTGATTTATCTTCTTTAAACCGAATTTCAAGATTGTGTCGAAGTTTGAGCGTTTTTACGAGTTCATGGGCTATTTTTTTTGAATGTCGTTGTACTGGTTTTACGTATCTTTCTGGTCCTGAAATAGAAGAGAGAAACACGTCGCATACTTGGCAATCTCCAGAGACTTCAATAGCTGATACCGTTAGAAATCCGACTTCATCGGGAGTGACGTATTTTGCAATCACGGTTGATATGATTGGTTCGATTCGTCCAGCGAGTTTTCGAGATTTGTCAGATATTTTCATTTTGAAGAGAGAGAAAGATTGGGGGATAGAGAGGTCGAAAGATAAAGACTTAATTATATTTTAACGTTTTGATTGTTTTTTGAAAACCTACTTTCAATATATGAAATGTGAAGATTTGCAAATTTGGAGGCGAAGTATCAATCTTGTAAAACAAGTGTATTTATTTACGGAAAATCTCCCAGAAACTGAAAAGTATAATTTAGTGAGTCAGATTCAACGGTCGGCAGTTTCTATTCCTTCAAATATATCGGAAGGAAATGGAAGAGGAACGATTCCTGAATTTGCACGTTTTTTAGATATTGCCTTAGGCTCTCTATCCGAATTAAGAACTCAAATTTTTATTTGTATGGAATTAGGATTTGCAGAAGAGTCTTCGGAGTTATTGGATGAATCAGAAATTTTGTTTCGAATGATTTTGGCGTTTAAGAAAACTATGAAAGGAAGAAAGTCTGGATAGGATGAGGTTGAAAGATGGAAGGGCTGAAAGACAGAAATGACAACCTCTCTCCCCCTCCATCCATCAACCTCTCTCCCCCTATCCTTATGCCTGATTATTGCTTTCTCGATCTCGAAACAACTGGATTTAGTCCAGAAAAAGACTCCATTATAGAAGTTTCCTTTGTTCGGTTTAAGGACGGAGAATTGATCTCAGAAGTAGATAAGGTTTGTATTCCAGACAAGTCTCCATTGAATGATTTTGTATCTAAGTTGACTGGGATTACCCAAGAGGAGATTGATACAGAGGGAGTTGAATTTACAACTATTGCAGCAGAAGTTGCAGAAAAAATTGGGGACAGTGTGATCGTGGGACATAATATTGATTTTGATATTAATTTTCTGATTGCGAATGGGATTCCGTTGGAAAATAATCCCCGGCTTGATACGCATGAATTGGTCAGAATATTGCTTGTAGGAGAGGAAAGTTATGCCCTTGAAGTGCTCTGTAGTAAGTATGGATTTATTCATGAGAGTGCGCATCGGGCGATGTCTGATGTTTTGGCGAGTAAGAAGTTATTTGAGTTCTTGTTAGAAAAAATTGAAAAGCTTCCTTCTGAGTTTTTTGATCAAGTAAGACCGGTGTTAGAAGGAAAGACTGATTGGTACGCAAAGACGTTATTTTCCGGAACAGGAGTGGAAAGAGTGAAAGAAAGAGAGGTAGAAGAGAAGAAAGACAATGAAATTGGTCTTATAGAACAGGATCGTTTTGAAGTTTTAGTTCCAGAAAAAGGAGAACGAAAATTTGTGCGAATTGGAGATAATCAAAAAGCTTCTGAATTAGTCGACCAGCTGGTAGTGGAAAATCCAAATGAAAAATTTTTATTGGTGACGACTAAGTTTGATTTTTATCCAAATATTAAGCCATTCCCAACACCAGAGGTTTTGTTTGATAGAGAACGTTTAGGGGGATTTTTAGATTCGAGAGAAATATTGAACGATGCGGAGGCGACGTTTTATCTCAAGTGTGTTTATAGAGATGTTTTAGGATATAGAGGCAAACATTTCTTTGATTTATTTTCGTTCAAAGAACGCCCAATGTGGGATGAAGTGAAGATTACAGAAGCTTCTCATCCAGTGTTTGTTGAGATTTGTGAATCACGAAAGGATTATCAGGTTTTATCGATTGCACCGTATGCGTTTTTTGCGTTTCAGGATTTGGAGTTATTTCAGGATAGAGTTTTGATTGTGGATGAGGGAGAGTTGTTTTGTGAAAATTTGTTGTTTTCTGTATCGGAGGAATATTCATTGCAGTCTTACGTAGAGTCGAAAGAGGAATCGGTTTCGGTTCAGGGACAGTTTCTTGTGGCAGAGTTTTGTAAGACGGTGATAGAGGTTGAGAATCAACAAAAAATGAGTCACTTCCCAGTAAAAGTCTTGTTACCTGAGGGAGCGACCTATCCGCAGATGACGGAGCGAATATTGGCATTAGATAAAAAGCTATCTGGTTTGGCTGAAATGCTGACGAATCCTCAAGATAAGTTGGTTCGATGGGTGTCGTATTTTCCAGAAAGAGGAAATCTTATGGTGAGTGCTTGGCATCCCGATAGCTGGAGAGAGAAGAAAGAGTCTTTGAATGCTTTTGCTCAGGTATGGTTTCATCGACACAAAATTACAGATGATCGAAATTCCTTTTTCAAAATTTTTGGATCTGGAGGTGAGGGAGCCCAAATTTCTAATGAAGTGCTGACGCCTGTTCGAGATCTTGTCATCCCTCGTAATCTTACGTCTGCGAGTTCGCCGGACTTTAACCAGTCGTGTGCTCAGCAGATTTTGGATGTATTCCAAAATTCTTGCCCAGAAAAAGGGCAACATCTTGCGGTTCATATTTCGTCGCTTGAAGCGATGCGAAGTATTCAGGAAATATTGGGGAAATCGATGAATAAATCAGATTTTCTTATTGCAGAAAAAGTAAATGGAGGCGCTGGAAAGGTCAGAGAACTGCTCAAGCAGAATCTAGAAAAACGTGGAATCTTTATGTTTCAACGACTATCTCATCCAGATATGTATCTGGGTAATTGGCAGGGACTGGTGGTACAAAAGTTTCCGTTTGCGCCTCCACATCCGTTATTTGATAAATTTGAGATGAGTTTTAAGCAGGCAGGGAATGGTATGAGTTTTTGGGATCAATGGACGAATCCACAAGTGGCGGGGAATATTAGTCGAGCGCTGTCTTGTATAGACGCCGAGCGAGTGTATTGGATTGATCCGAGAGAGAATACGCCTTGGGGAAAAAACATGATGGCACGAGGGATAAATAACTGAGTAACAGAATAAAAGTAAATTTGTATTTTGTTTTCTCTCGTCATCCTGAGGTATGAAGGATTTATCTGATATGTTAGCATGGCTTGATTATGATCCGCATTCAAGCATTTAGTGAGATCATAAAACCTACTAGCAAAAACAGGTTTTTTGTGCTATAATAGTGAGATGATTAGAGTTTTATTGGTTTTGCTTGTTTTGACTCAGTTTAGCACTGTGTTTGCTATTAGTTACGGAGGATATACTCCACCTACAGGTAGTACCTCTAGCTCGTCTGCCTCTACGCCAAAGAAAGATTCAGTGAGTGTTGAGGAACAACAATATACCGACAATAAAATAGCTGAAAATGTTGCGAATGATCGAAAAAAGGCTGCTGAGGAAGAGCTAGCAAAAGAAGAAGCAGGAGAAGGAAGAAAGGAGTACCTGGAGCGACAAATAGAAAAACAGAGAGCGGCGGCAGAAAAAGCAAAGAAAGCGAATGAAGCTATTGATACGAGTGGTTTCAATAAGGCAGATGCGGAAAAAAAAGCTGAGGCTGCGTCAGAGCAGATTAAGGAAGCGAACGAAAAGGTAGGAAAGAAGTTGGTGACACTTGCGAAGAATACGTTTAATGCTGGGAAACTAACAAAAGAACAGCTAACGGCGACCGGAAATACGAATGAAAGCAACCTGGTGATTGATGATTCTGAGAGCACAAATAATCTTATCAATCGAGCTATTATTTTTATTGCTCGAGTGGTGGGGACTCTTGGAGTCTTTACGCTTGTGATTGGAGGGTATTTTATGGTGGTTAACATGGGAGATGACACTCGTATATCACGAGGAAAGAATATACTCCTGTATACGAGTATTGGTTTAATTGTTACATTCTTGTCTTATGTGATAGTGCAGTATGTGCTATCGGTTATTTATTCACTATAGAGAATATGAAAAAAATATTGCTTGGGTTTTGTTTGGCGGGGGTTTTACATTTGGGATTTATTTCTACCGTTACTCCAACGGTTTATGCACAAGGCTATACGATAGATCTCCGAGAGTCTCTTCCTGGTCCAGATGGAAAACCTACAAAAACCATAACGGCGGATAACGGAGTGGAGCTGGTGATGAAATATATTGGAATGATTTATAAGTTTGGAGCTTCTATCATTGGGGTTGTCTGTGTTTTGATTATTGTGTTTTCGGGGGTTCAGATTGCCTTTGGGGGTATAAATAACTCAATGGTAAGTCAGGCAAAAGACAGAATTATTCAGGCATTGTTTAGTCTTATATTATTGTTTGGATCATTCTTAGTTCTTCGGACGGTGAATCCTGGGTATTTTGGAGCCTAAGGAAGAAAAATTGAAACGACTAGACAATTGATAATAATGCTTGACAAAAAGCCTTTCGGGATTATGTTCTGGCAGATTTTTACAGATCGATCAGTTCGGGTTATATAGGATAGAAAGAGAAGAAGTTGGAGAGATAGAGAGAAATAATATTCTTTCAGTCTGTCAATCTATCAAACTTTCAACCCTAGATTAAAAGCCTCTTCTCAGTAAGAGCTCCGGACGATGATTTCTTAATTTTATTACTATGATTGCTGTTATTCAACTTGGTGGACACCAAGCCCTCGTACAAAAAGGAGACGTATTTAGTATCGACAAAATCGATGTGGAAGAAGGTAAAAAAACTTCTTTTCCGGTTTTGATGGTTTCAGAAACTGATGGAAAAAACTTTCAAATTGGAGAGCCAGTCCTTTCTGGTGTTACAGTTGAAGCGAAGGTTCTTTCTCAATATAAAGGAGAGAAAATACGAGTTTTTAAGATGAAACCGAGAAAACGGTACCGACGAACTATTGGTCATCGGACTCAAAAAACAGAGATTGAAATTCTTGAAATTAAAGGGGCAGCTCCAAAAAAAGCAGCTCCTGCAAAAACAACGGATAAAAAAGATGCTCCTGCGAAGAAAAAAGACGCTTAGTGTTTATATAGATTTTTTGATGTATATTTGCTATAATCTTTCAGAAAAAACTTCTAAAAAATGAACCAACAACAGCCACCAACTCCGCCAACGCCACCTACTCCACCACCAAGTAGTGGAGATCCTGCAGGAGGAGGTGCTACTGATCCAAATGCACAAGTAAATCAAGGAGTTCAACCTCCTTCTCAGCAACCTCCGGTTCCACCGGCTCCAACTCCACAAGGAGCAGGAACTCCACAAGGAGCACATCCTGGTTATCCATCAGTACCACCAGCAGGAACTCCACAAGGAGCACATCCTGGTTATCCACCAGTACCACCAGCAGGAGCACCACAAGGAGCACATCCTGGTTATCCATCAGTACCACCAGCAGGAACTCCACAAGGAGCACATCCTGGTTATCCATCAGTACCACCAGCAGGA
>JABAZT010000030.1 GCA_018608565.1 Candidatus Altimarinota bacterium | reverse complement strand
CCCTCTCTAATAAGCACTCTCATTGTTTGGTATATTATTTTCTCACAGATAATATCTTATAAAAAAAATACCTCGGAACTGGTCTGAGGTATTAATATGGTATCTTTTTAGGGATGTATCGTTTTGTCTGAAGGTTTAGGCTTCGTTAAAAAAAGCTTTGATAGATTCAAGAGACGGATCTCCTTCTTTTTTTACTATATTGCCTTCTGCATCGAGGAATACGGCCTGAGATTGTGCTGTAATTCCGTATTGTTTTCTCAGTTCGAGATCTGAATCATAGTCGGCTTTGAAGATTTGAGTTCCTCCTGGCAGCGTGCTTAGGTTTTCGTTTACTTTTTTATCCCAATTTTTACAGGTTCCACACCAATCTGCGTGAAAAAATACAATAGATTTTTGTCCTTTTACTGCCTCGGCTGAATACGTAGCGTATAGAGCTGGTACTTCTGTGGCTACTTCTAGTTCAAGTTCTGTTGTATTTGTAGTTCCTACTTCTACGGTTTCTGCAAAAAAGGCGTTGATTGATTTAATGCTCGGATCTCCTTCTGTTTTTGCAACACTTCCGTCTGCATTGAGGAATACGGCTTGAGATTGTTTTGTGATTCCGTACTGCTTTCGGAGATCATTTTCTTGATCGTAGTTAACTTTGAGGATATTGGCGTTTGGAGATACGGTTTCTATATTGGTTTGTAGTGTTTTCTCCCACTTTCTACAGGTGCTACACCAATCTGCATGAAAGAAGAGGATTGTTTTTCCGCTTACTTTATCAGCTGAGTAGTCTTGGTATATTTTTCCTGTAGCAGAAAATATATCGTTTTCATCCATAGTGAAAAATTTGCTTATATCATCTATAGATGGATCCATGATTGCGTCTACGATTTCTCCTTTAGAGTTAAAGAGTACGGCAGTGGATTGTTTTTTTATGTGTAGATCTTTTGCGAGCTGTGTTTCTTCGTCGTAGTTAACTTTCAGAATTTTTGCATTTTCAGGAAGTTGATCCTTTTTGTCCATTAGTTTTTTTTCCCAATTTCTACAGGTAGGACACCAGTCTGCGTAGAAGAAAGCTACGAATCTTTCGTTTCCTCTGAGGGTGTCAAATTCTGATTCTGAGTAGTCTGTATATGCGGCAAAGCTTTTATTTTCTACTGGTTTTTCGGCTACGATTTTTTTGGTCGTTACTTCTGGTGTGGATATTGTGTTTGATGTTTGGTTACATCCGACGAGTAGTAGCGCTAGTAGGGCTACGGAGAGTGTAGGGAGTGCTTTCATGTGTTTGTATGAATGATAAAAAATACGGATATTAGTATTTAGTATTTTGGTATGATGAACAAGGGTGATAGTGTAGTTGGGGTTACTATGTGGGATATTAAAGGAATATGAGGTAAATCAGTTTATTGCTGATTTAGGATTGAAGTGAGAGTAGTTCTTTTTCTATTGTTTCGGCTTGAGCGCCTATGGTGTTCCATTGTTCCCATTTGGTGTCGACTTTGGCGGATATTTTTTGGTATTCGATACCGAGTGTGTCCATCTTTATTCGGTTTCCTTGTCGTTGGGCAACGTTAAATTTTTCTACGTTATCGGCTTGTTCTGTCTCAAGTTTGAGAATTTCTTTTTCAATCTTAGAAAGTTCTCGTTTGAGAGGTCGAAGTAATTTTTCCAGATGTTTTTTGTTGGCTCTTTCGCCTGTATTACTACTTTCTATTGGTGGTGCGCCAAGAGGGTTTTTCTTGAGTTCTAGTTCGGATTGGAATCCTTTTTCGGCTAGAAATGTCTCGTAAGAGGCTGGATAGTAGTATACTTCGTCCCCGTCGAAGACGATGAGTTTTTGTGCCACTGATCGAAGGAATGTTTCGTTATGTGAGACGAATATCACAGATCCTCCAAATTTTTGAGTGGCTTCGATGAGTGCGTCGACGGATTCGTAATCAAGATGATTGGTTGGCTCATCGAGGAGAAGACAGTTGAGTCGGGTGAGGAGTATTTTTCCTAGGTTGACTCGTGATTTTTCTCCACCAGAGAGTACTTGTATTGGTTTGAAGGCGAGACCTCCTGAAAAAAGTAAATTTCCGGCAATGGATCGAGCTACTTGTTCGGAGGTTCCTTTGATGGTTTGAAGTTCTTCGATGATTGTTTTTTCAGGGTCGAGGACTTGGACATTGGATTGTCCCATGTATCCGATATGTGTGTTTGGGTTTAGTTTGAGGGTTCCAGAGACTTGTTGAAATTCATTGTTTATGATTTTGAGAAGGGTTGATTTTCCTTTTCCATTGGCTCCAATGATTCCTACTTTGTCTCCTGGGTGTAGTTCGAAGGTTAGTTTTTTTAGTAAATCTTGGCCTTCTTCGTACCCAAAGGTTAGATTGTGGGCATCAAGGACTTTGGCTCCGTTGAAATTGGCTTCTGTAAATCTGAATTTAATGGGTTGAAGTGGGGGAAGGGTGTCGAGTGTGTTTTTCTTTTCGAGCATCTTGATCCGTGATTGTACGAGTCCAGCGGATCTGGCTCCTGATCTGAATTCTCGGATAAATTTTTCTTGTTTTTTGGTTTCGAGTTCTTGTTTTTTACGAGTGCGTTCGTGGAGTTCTTCTTCTCGGTCAATTTGTTGATAGCACTTTTTTGGGGTTCCTTTTATTTTTTTACATTTTTGTCGATGTACGGCGATGGTGTGTGTTGTGATGTTTTCTAGGAATGTCTGATCATGTGAGATGCAGATGAGTTCTTGTCTCCAAGAAGAAAGAAATCGTTCGAGCCATCGAATGGTGAGGATGTCTAGATAGTTGGTTGGCTCGTCAAGGATGAGACAGTCTGGTTCAGAGAGTAGGAGTTGGGCGAGTTTGATCCTGATTTGGTATCCTCCAGAAAATTCTGATGGATGTCGTGTGAAATCTGTGCTTTTGAATCCGAGTCCAGAGAGTAATTTTTCGGCTTTCCAGATATCATGTGGTTGGTCTTCGTCTAGGCTTTGGGAGACCTCTTCGACGATGGTTTCTTTTTCAAATACTAGATGTTGATCTAGTCCTCCAATTTTGTAGCCATCGGGAAAGTTTATTTCTCCATCATCTGGAGTGTCTTGTCCGAGTATAATTCGCCCAAGTGTTGATTTTCCGCATCCATTTCGTCCGACGATTCCGACTCGTTCTCCGCTATTGATTTGAAACCCAGCCTCATCGAAGAGGGTTTGAGTTCCGAATGATTTAGTGAGTTGGGTACAGAAGAGCATGAGATGGGGAGAGGGAGGGAGGTGGAAGGATAGAAAGGTTGGGAGGTTCCTCCCTTTGTGTGTGGGGTGAGCATAAAGAAAATGTGTATTGATGAAAGTTTTGATTAGACTCTGGAGTATGGAATCTATTTGGGGAATTGTTTCAGTGATGCTTACGATTACTGCGTTTAGTTTTTATTTTCGTAGTATTTTTAGAAGGGAAACGAAGCCACATATGTTTTCTTGGTTGATATGGGGACTAACGACTGGTATTGGTTATATCGGTCAGGTTGCTGGTGGAGCTGAGGCTGGATCGTGGGTGTTGGGGGTGACGTCTGTTATTTGTTTTACCGTGTTTGTATTGTCGTTTTGGTATGGAACTAAGAATGTTTATAAATTGGATTGGTTTAGTTTGTTTATTGCATTGGTGGCGATTGTCTTGTGGCAGATTACAGATGATTTATTGGTATCGGTTGTATTGGTGACGGTCGCTGATTTGATTGGGACTATTCCAACGTTACGTAAATGTTACTCTTATCCGTGGGATGAGACGGTTATTCATTTTAGTATAGAATTTAGCAAGTTTCTGATTAGTTTTCTTGCGATGAGTGCTTTTAATCCTTTGACGGTTTTGTATCCATTGGGAGCGATGCTTTCGAACCTTTCTTTGGTATTGATGATTGTTTGGCGACGAAAGTGTATGAGTGGTAACTAGTTTTCTAGTTTTCTAGTTTTTCTTGTATTTTTTGGATGGTATTCCAGTTTCTGGTGGTTCCCGTTGGGATTTTGGAGATGGTGTTGGCGAGTTTGCTGGAGCAAAAATTGTGAGGATACCACTGGTAGATAGTGTTATCTGTGAATTCTATGATTTCTGTGTCGGTTATGACTTCGCCGATTTTATCGATTTCTTTTTCAGTGAGAGGTTTGGAGAGGAATGTGAGATTTAGTTTTTTGAGATAGTTTGGATCGTTTTGATTTTCAATGAATGGGTTTTGGGCGATGCATTGTTCGTACTCTAGACTTGGAATGGTAATGACGGAAATATCATATCCATATTGAGTTAAGATCAGGTGATGTATTTGTTCTGAGAGAATTTTGGTATTATTTTCGTCACTAGAAAATATGATATTTCCACTCTGAATATAGGTCTGAAGATTCTGGTGTCCTAGTGTTTGGAGATGGATGATAAGTTCTGCCATCTTTATCTTGTTTTTTCCAGCGACATTGATTCCTCTTAGGAGCGTTATGTATTTTTGCATGTAGGGATGCTAGGGGAATTGTATGTTTGATGGAAGTCCTAATTTGTAGATAAAAACGATCAATAGTTTTTATTTTTTTGAAAAGAGATTGCATCAATTGATTTGTGTATTTGTGTATTTGTTTTTTCTTCTTGGGCTGTTTCAATTTTTTATTGATGATTTTTTATAATTGTTCATTAATTGTGCAAAACTTTTGGATTGTTTTTTGATAGATTGTGTTTTGATATTTCATTGAATGGCTTTTTGTTCTATACTCTTTTCAACTTATTGATTCTATTTGTTATGCATCCATTTCTTTTTGCGGCTTTGTTATTAGGTTTGTTTATCTCTGCTATGACTGATAGCCCGTTTATGATGATTGTTTTTGGGGTTGGTTTGTTCTGGGGACTAAGAAATGAAATGAGTGATTTGCAGCGACGAATCGACAAACTAGAAGGTGCTGCAAGGGGAAATGTAGTTTCTGAGCTGGGAAAAGCTACGGAGGTTCCAGATAAGCTAATGAGCCTTGCAGAAGATCCGTATGTGATTGAGGAAGAGGATCTGGAAGAAGAGGAAGGAATCGAGGAATTGAATAGCAAAACGACAGAACAACCGAATAACGAAGTAATAGAACAACTGAGTAGCAGCCCAACCGAACAACAGAAATTCATAGAACGAGATCCGGTTGATTGGGAGAGTTTAGTTTTCAAGAAAATCTTGCCTGTTTTTGGGGTGGTTTCGTTGGTGTTAGGGATTGGTTTTTTTATTAACTGGTCTATTGAAAAAGGGTATCTGGATGAGACAGTTCGGATTTTGTTAGGAATTTTGTTTTCGTTAGGATTGGTTTTGTTGGGTGAGTTTTTGAGAGAAAAGTATGAAGATTTTTATCCATTGATTACTGGGGCCGGTATTGGAGGATTGTTGTTGGTGACGTTTTTGGCACGATCTATGTATGATTTGATGGGGCCGATGACGAGCATGGTATTGTATCTCTTGGAGGTGTTGTTGGGGGTTGGATTAGCACTTAGATATGATAGTAAAGGGTTGGCATTGTTTTCTTTTCTTGGGGCGTTGGTGGCTCCGTTTTTGACGTTGAGTGATGTTCAGTATCCGATTGGGATGATGTTGTACGTGTTAGCTCTTACTGGTGGAGGGTTTTGGCTTTCTTTATATAAAAAATGGGGATCTGTCTTGGGGCTTCTTTTTGCTGGTGCGATGGGGTATGAATTGTTTTTGATTTCAAATGGATCGATTGATGCGGTGCCTGGTGCGTTCTTGGTATTGTTGTTTGGAACTCATTTGTTGATTGGGAGTGGTGGTATTGTTCGGGCAATCCGGGAAAAATTAAAGGTTCCATATCCGTTGAAAGAAAATCAAAATCGAGAACTGTTCGAGGTGGTGTTGTTTTGTGGATCGTTGCTGACGGCGAATGTGTTTGGATATGTGGTGTTTGAATTACAGGAATGGTCCTATTTTGGGTATTGGTTGTTATTGCAGGCGGTTGGACTTGCGGCTTTGTCTATTTGGTTTAGTCGTCTTGGGTTAGAGATTTATCAAAAAATTGTTCTCATTGCCGCCTCTGGATTTTTGCTTCTGGGGACGTTTATTGAAGTAGATCAGGTGGATTCTATGTTTTTGATGGCAATGTTGTTTATCCTTGAGGGATCGTTATTGAGCTACGTTGGAAAGGTAAAGCAAGAATCAATTTTTACGGTATTTGGACGAATTGCCTTGTGGGGAGCGTTCTTTTGGATTTGGGGGATTGAGAGTGTATGGCAGACTGCGGTTGCTATTGGTTCTCTGATGGGTGGATATCTGGTGTCTAATAGAGAATATAAAACAGAGAGTGGAGCCCTGTGGTCTGGGGCGGCAATTCTGGCGATGACAATGCACTTGTTCCAGTTTGTATTGGGTGATTTAGTGCCTCTCTGGAGTGGAGGGTATGAATGGATTGGGTATGGATTGTTGTTTGGATGGGGGGTGGGGCTCTGGATGTTGGCGCGTAAGACTGAGGCGATGTTGTTTCATTTTTTTGGAAGTGTTGTGAATTTAATGGTTGGAGGGCTGGTGTTGTTTATGTCTGGGATTGGCGGGTTGTTCTGGGGCCCTGACCTGATGAAGGATTTTCCGGTGGCAATTGGATTGATGGTTTTGATGATTGGAGTCGTGGGGATTGCGATGTGGTATCTGCGATCTAGTTTTCTTCAGAAAACGAGTATTACCTCAAGAATGGAGATGGCCGTTGGGTGGGGAATTTTCCTTGTATTTCAGTTGTTTTTTGCAATGTGGCATATTGATGTGGAGGCTTATGGGATTTTGTGGATGTTAGGATGGTCCGTCGGGTTGATGCTTGCTGGGAACTACTTTGGATGGACGTGGTTGTCTAATGTTTTGGGGGTTATTGCCTTGGTGTTGGTAGGATTGGTTGGGTTTGAAATTATTGAGGATTTTGAAGGTCCTTCTGTATTATTGGCATTGGTTTATGTGGCATTTGTGAGTTGGTTTTTTTGGAGTACTCGTCCGAAAGAGAAGAAAGAATCTTCGTCTTTATTGCATCTTTGGGCGACCCATGGAGGTATATTGTTTGTTTCTTTTTGGATGTTTCAGGTCTTAGACCAATGGTTGGATCATGATCCTCTTTCATTAATTTTATTTGGAGTATATGGATTGGTTCTTGGTTGGGCTGGATTGACGAAGTTGGGACGTGGTGATTTTCGATTATGGGGATGGGGGATTACGCTTTGTTCTATGTTGTGGTATTGGGGAGTAGAACTAGATGGAAATATGGAAATGCTTCCTTCTATTACGGCTTTTGTATCTATATTTGCTCTTGTCGTAGGATCGACGTTAATGTTTTTTTGGGAAGGTCTTTTACCTGATAAGGATTTTAAGAAAGTTGTATTGTTGACGGCGTTAGGCTTGGGAACGGTTTCGGCTTTTGTTTTTGGGGTTGATGTCTTGGAAGATCCAGTTAGGACTTTGTTTTGGATGTTGTATGGAATTGGGTTTTTATTGATCGGGATTGGCAAAGAATGGCATTATTTCAGAGGAACTGGTCTTATTGTGCTTTCGCTTGTTATTGCGAAACTTTATCTTCATGATTTGTGGGAATGGGAGGTGTGGATGCGGTTTGTGGCTTTCTTTGTTTTGGGGCTTGGTATTTTGTATTTGTCGTTTTATTTTCAGAAAAATTTGATAAAAAAAGATAAAAAATAAAGTAGTATGTTTATTGTCATATTGACTTTTGATTGATTCAAAAATAAACTTTTAAAGCAGATGAAAAATTTAGAAATCCAGATACTTCATATGTCGATTTGGATCCTGATATTCAAGCTTGTTTTGGTTGAGGTATTGTTTGTCTTGGGATTTTTTTTACTGAAATATGTATCAAGTCTCATTCTTCCAGAGCAATTGATTTCGGTGTGGATGGAGGAAAATTATTTATTTCTTTTGGTTTTGCATTTAGCAGAGGTTGGTTTCTTGATCTATATTTCTCTTTTGTGGAGTAATACGATGTATTATTTTTCGGTAAAAAATATTTCGGTGAGGACTGGTATATTTTCTATAAAACAAGATACGTATAATACGGTAAATATTGAATCGGTGAAAGTTCGTCAGTCTTTTTTGGGGATTCTTTTTCGGTTTGGACACCTTAGTCTCTATGCTCCAACGTTAAAGGAGACGATCTTGCTTCGGCATGTTTCTAATCCGAAGCGGGTGGCGAAAGATATTGAAAATTACATGGAAAAATCTCAATCTAAAATTATCCCTATACCTACATGATGGACAGCCTTATTTCGATTTCAAACACGTATGCTAGTATTTTTCTGACGCTTCATCTTTTTGCTCTTGTATTAGGACTTGGTGGTGCAACGTATTCAGATATCTTGTTGATGCGTTTTCTCAATGATTATAAAATTGAAAAAAAAGAATATATTGCACATTGTTGGCTTTGAGTTATGAAT